>JAGRMO010000142.1 GCA_020441205.1 Maritimibacter sp. | reverse complement strand
CTTGGCGAGCCTGTTCTTGGCAACACGCACCGACCCGCCCGCTTCGCGCATGCGTCCGCGCAGGTCCTGCATTTCGGCAACCGTGAGACCTTCGTAGTGGGCAACCACGACGACGCCAGAGCTTTCGAAGATCTGGCCGAGTTCCTCGACCACTTTCTCTTTCTGGGCTCTATCCACAGTTTCACTCCAAGTGTGGGAGGGAAGACCTCCCGGCTCAAGTTTCACCGGGCTGCAAGGCCCGATGTCGGGTCCTTACGGGTCCGTCCAAGTCGCCCCGGGCAGCCAGGCTCCCCGAAGAAATCTCGTTCTTTCCCGTCTCGGGCAGGAATTATTGCTTTCGCAACCCACCGTCTCGGACGAATCATCCAGCCCTCGCGATTGCTCGGGAGGGCCGGACGGGCGGTGTCTAGAGAATTTGTCGGGAAATGTGAAGGGGCAAATGCCGCCTCCCGCGCCGCCCGTGGACGATAGACCGCTCGCACCCCGCCGTGATACGCCCCGACGAAGCCCGCACGCCGCCCGAAGGACCCCGATGCAGCCCGACCCGAAACGCCCCACCGGCCTTGCCGCCCTCCGCGCCCGCGCCGCCGCTGCCCGGGCCAGGGGCGCCAGCCGCGCCGCCGACGACCGCGCCCACCGCCTGCTCGACGCCTATCTCGCCACCGCCGAGGCCCATGGTCGCCCCGCCCGCGAGGTGATCGCCGACATGGCCAGGGGCGAGACCGCCTGGCAGATCGCACTCGCATTGCGCGACCAGGCCCTCGCCCAGCCCCCCGCCATCGTCCAGAACGCCGCCTGCGCCGAGGGCTGCGCCTTCTGCTGCATCCTCGAGGGCGGCGACGGCGGCACCATCACCGAGGCCGAGGCCACGCGCCTGCACACCGCCCTCGCCCCGCTCGCAGGCCAACCCGACGGCCGCGCCTGGCACTCAGACGCCTGCCCCGCCCTCGATCCCGCGACCCGCCGCTGCCGCGCCTACGACGCCCGCCCGATGATCTGCCGCTCCTTCCTGTCGACCGACGCCGCCGCCTGTGAGGCCAACGCAGCCGGCGGCACGGCCGGGGGCGCGGGCCTCCTCGGCACCCATGTCGATTACCTCGCCGTGCACGCGCTGATCCGCGAGACGCTGAAAGGGACCGCCCGGGTGGCCACCTACAGTCTTGCCCGCACCGCCGCCGCCGCCATCGATGGCACCGGCCTCGCCGAGAGCCTCGACGCCGCGCGCCAGCCGCCGAAAGCGCTCGAAACCGCCTGCCGCGACCTCACCCGCGCCGGCGCCGGAAAGCCCGCCGCGCGGGTCTGACTGGCCGGCCCCTGCCGGTTGACATGCCGGCCCCCCGCCCGCATGGTCCCTCACGATTTCAGGCCGCCCGCGCTTACCGAGGAGCCGAACGGTGACATCATCGCTCCCGCAACGCCTCGCGCGCTGGCTCTCCGGCCCGCACCGCGGCACAGATCCCGCCCCCGCAAAGCCAAACGCCGAAGACTACCTGCGCGCCCAGCAACGCGACGGCACCTACCCCTTCATCCATATCAATAAATGCGGCGGCACCTCGGTCGAGCAGGCCCTCGGCCTGCCCAAGATCCACGATACAGCGATGATGCGCCGCGACCGGCTCGGCGCCGAGGTCTGGAACCGGCTGGCCACCTTCTCGATCGTCCGCCACCCCTACGCCAAGGTCGCCTCGCACTACCGCTACCGGGTTAAGAAGAACAAGACCGGCCTCGGCGATGGCCGGCTCGATCTCAACGCCTGGGTGCTCGAAACCTACCGCGACCGCAACCCGGCCTATTACAACAACCCGCTGATGTTCGCGCCCTGCCTCACCTGGCTGACCGACGAGGCGGGCGACATCATGGTCGACCACGTCGCCCGGCTTGAAACCATCGACACCGACTGGCCCGAGATCCAGCGCCTGATCGGCGTCGAGGCGGCGCTGCCCCAGGTCAACAAGACCCCGAGTGCGCGGGGCGAACCACTGTCGCCCGAAGCCCGCGAGGCGATCCGCCGCGCCTTCGCCCTCGATTTCGAGGCATTCGGCTACGATCCGGACTGAGCCGGCCCTCTGTCGCAAATTCCGCTCCCCGACACAGACTTCGCCGAATGATTCCGCCGCTCGGTCACATTTTAGCTAAAGTTGTCAGCAACTTCTGGCCTCCGCGACAGACTGCCGCACATCGTGTCCCGCGCCGCGGCCCAACAAGGTAAAGTGCATTGAACCAGAAAACCCACGTTTCCGGCCCCTTCCCCCTTTCCAGCCTGCGCGCGCGCCGGACCTATGCCCGGGCCGCCCGCTTCCTGTCCGAAACCTCCGGCGCGGTCACCGTCGATTGGGTGGTCCTCACCGCCGCCATCGTCGGTCTCGCCATCGCCGTGCTGGTCACGATCAGCGGCGGCACCACCGCGCTCGCCAGCAACACCGGCGACGCGATCGCCGCCATGGACGTCGGGGGTTTCAGCGACTCGGCCCCGCAGGCCCCCTATGAGAACGCCCATTTGATGTGTTCCAACACGACGACCTGCACCAAGGTCTCGCTCGGCGGCGGCGCCTGGGAAGAAGTCCCCAACCCGACCGGGGAGACGGGCGACCAGTTCTACGTAAACGGACAGGTGTCCGATGGCGATACCTGGTTCGCCGCCTACGACGCCTCGCTGTAGCTGGCACGATCGGTCGCGGTGCCGGACCCGGCCTCCGCTCCGATCGCCTGACGGCCTGCACGAAAAAAAGGGCGCCCCGCGGGGCGCCCTTCTCGTTTCCGGTATCGCGGGGCTCAGTTGCCGGTGGCGCTTTCGACCGACACCGAAACGCCCGGGCCCATCGTCGAGCTCAGCGACACTTTCTTCATGTACGAGCCCTTGGCGCCCGAGGGCTTCGCCTTCTGTACCGCGTCCACGAAGGCGCGGATGTTTTCGGCGAGCTTGGCGGCATCGAACGAGGCCTTGCCGACGCCGGCATGCACCACGCCGGCCTTCTCGACCTTGAACTGCACCTCGCCGCCCTTGGCGGCCTCGACGGCTTCCTTAACGTCCATCGTCACCGTGCCGACTTTCGGGTTTGGCATCAGGTTGCGCGGGCCGAGGATTTTGCCGAGCCGGCCGACGACGGGCATCATGTCCGGCGTGGCGATGCAGCGGTCGAACTCGATCTTGCCGCCCTGGATGGTTTCCATCAGGTCTTCGGCGCCCACGATGTCGGCCCCGGCCTTCTTGGCCTCATCCGCCTTCTCGCCGCGCGCGAAGACCGCGACGCGCATGGTCTTGCCGGTGCCGTTCGGCAGGCTCACCTTGCCGCGAACCATCTGGTCGGCGTGGCGCGGGTCGACGCCGAGGTTGACGGCGATCTCGACGGTCTCGTCGAATTTCGCACTGGCATTGCCCTTCACCAGCGCCACGGCCTCTTCGACCGTGAGGTTTTCCTTGCCGACAAAGGCTTCGCGTGCGGCGCGGGTCCGTTTTCCAAGCTTGGCCATGTCTTACCCTTTCACCTCGATGCCCATCGACCGCGCCGAGCCGAGGATGATCTGCATCGCGCCCTCGACGTCGACGGCGTTGAGGTCCTTCATCTTCGCTTCGGCGATCTCGCGCACCTGCGCCACGGTCACCGTGCCGGCGACCTCACGGCCCGGGTTCACCGCGCCTTTCGGGCGGTTGCGCTTGCCCACCGGCTTGAGACCGGCCGCCTTCTTGAGGAAATAGGACGCCGGCGGCGTCTTGATGTTCATCGTGAAGGATTTGTCCTGGAAATAGGTGATCTCTGTCGGGCAGGGCGCACCCTCTTCCATGTCCGCAGTCTTGGCGTTGAACGCCTTGCAGAATTCCATGATGTTGATCCCGCGCTGACCGAGGGCGGGGCCGACGGGGGGCGACGGGTTGGCTTTGCCTGCAGGAATCTGCAGCTTCATCTTGCCAGCGACCTTCTTGGCCATCTGGTGTCTCCTTTCTCAACGCCGACGAGACGCGACCCGCCGGCTTGGGTTGGCGTGGTTCGGTTTGGACGCGCGCGCCCTCGCCTCCCACGGATAGCGCCCGCAACCGGCAGGCGCCGGGCACGGGACGCGTCCATCTATCGCCCCCGCCCCGCCGGCACAAGTGATTCGCACAAGCCGCCCGGCCGACCCGCCGGTTGCGTTTCCGCGTCCCGCGGTTTGTTGCGGGCAACCTTGGGTTGATTTAGCGCACGGTAGGGAAACCGACGACCGAATTGACGCCGATTGGCCCCGAAATCGAAACACCGCGCGCCAGATCCGCGCCGGAATTTGCCGTAGACCCCCATTCTTGCTAGATTTTTTCGGTCGGAAAGGCGGCGCCAGATCGCCAGACCCGATCCATTCAGGGGGATGAACGGTATGAGATTTTTGACTTCCGCGCTGGCCGCGGCCGCCCTGTCCGGCCTCGCCGGCATGGCCACCGCGCAGGACATTGCCTGCGACACGACCTACACCGTGGTTTCCGGAGACTCGCTCTCGGCGATCTCCGAACGCGCCTACGAGAACGCCAACGCCTACCAGATCATTTTCGATCTGAACCCGGGCGTGCTCACGAGCCCCAACCTGGTGCCCGTCGGCGTCAAGCTCTACATCCCCTGCCGGGGCGATCAGAAACCGGCTGCGGCCACCGCGACAGCGGCCGCAACCGCGACCGCCGATCCCACGGCAGAGGCCGCCGCCGAGGCGACCGGCGCGCAGATCGACGAGGCCGTCGACGAGGTGCTCGCCACCGCGACCCAGCCCGAGGAAGATCCGGCGCCGATCGAGATGGCCGCGACCACCGAGATGATCCGCATCCTCACCGGCTCCGACTACGCGCCCTATGTCGGCGACGATCTGCCCAACGGCGGCTTCTCGACCGAACTGGTCGAGCGCGCGATGCTGTTCGGCGGCCAGCCCGCCAACTACCGCATCGACGTGATCTCCGACTGGGGCGCGCATCTGTCGCCGCTGCTCGAAGACGGCGCCTACGATCTCGGCTATCCCTGGTTCCAGCCCAATTGCGACGAATATTCCAAGCTCGGACCCAGCTCGCAGTGGCGCTGCGACAATCTCCTGTTCTCGCAGCCGTTGCACGAGATCGTCGTCACCTTCTACGGCCGCCGCGGCGAGGCCGACAGCATCCGCCAGCCCGAGGACGCCTTCGGCCTGACGATCTGCCGGCCCGACGGCTACTTCACCCACGATCTCGAGGCGATGGGCCTGGTCGAGCCGCAGATCACCCGGGCCGCGCCCAACACCCCCGACGATTGCTTCGAGATGCTGCGCGACGGCACCACCGATCTGGTCTCCGTCAACGCCGATACCTCCGACAGGACGCTCCGCAAGCTCGGCATGCAGGACGACGTGATCGAGGTGATCGACCTCTCGACCATCCAGACCCTGCATGTCGTCGGCATGCGCGGCAATCCGGCCACCCGCATCCACATGCGAAGGCTCGACCGCGGCCTGCGCGATCTGCACCAGACCGGCCAGTTCCGCGCCATCGCCGCGCAGCACCTGTAAGCGGCCGACGCGCACCGGAACACCACCCGAGGCGGCGGGCCAGCCCCGCCGCCTTCGCTTTTCCCGCGCCGCGGCGCGAATTCCTTGACACAAGATGCCGATGCGATATCCCCACGCCCATTACCGTTGGGTGTGGGGACCCTGCTGAGTGAACCGCATTCCGCGAAGGAAGGTGTCATGCAAGACCGGCCGGCCCAACCCGCCCCCACCCCCCCTGCGCCCGGGTCCCTGAGCCGCGCCCAGCGCCTGCTCGACGATCCCGCCGCGCCCAAGGCCGACAATTCCGGCCGCCTCAACCTCAACCCCGAGGGCATCTCGTTCTGGGCGCTGGTCAGCGAAGACCGCCGCACCCAGGAAGGCGGGCTCGCCTCGCAGGGCTTCTGGGCGCTCTTCTGGCACCGCTTCGGCAATTGGCGCATGTCGGTCCGCCCGAAGCTCCTGCGCGCCCCTCTGACGGTGCTCTACCGCATCGGCACCAAGCTCACCGAATGGTTCTGCGGCATCATGCTGCCCTATACGGTGATCGTCGGCCGCCGGGTGCGGCTCGAACATTTCGGCGGCATGATCCTGATCGCGAGCGCCATCGGCGACGAGGTGACGATCCGCCAGAACACCACCTTCGGCATCGTCCGCGTCGGCGGCGAGATCGAATGGCCGGTGATCGGCGACGGCGCCGATATCGGCGCGGGCGCGGTCATCATCGGCGACGTGAAGGTGGGCAAGGGCGCCCGCATCGGCGCCAACGCCGTGGTGCTGAAGGATGTGCCGGCCAACGCAAGCGCCGTCGGCGTCCCCGCCCGCAACATCGTCAAGGCCTGACGCCGCATTCCCCGAGAGACGCGCGCCGCGCGCACATCCGAAGCCTTCGCAAACGGGGCCTCCCGACCCCGCCCACCTACGCCTGCTTCGTCACCTGGGTGAACTCGAGCTCAACCGGCGTCGCCCGGCCGAAGATCGAGACCGAGACCTTGAGCCGCTGGTTGTCCTCGTCGACCCCCTCGACCTGGCCGTCGAAACCCTCGAAAGGCCCGTCGGTGACCGACACCGTCTCGCCGATCTCGAAGGTGATGAGCGTGCGCGGCGCTTCCACGCCTTCTTCGACGCGGTTGAGGATCTGGTTCACCTCGGCATCGCGCATCGGCATCGGCCGGCCTTGCGGGCCGAGAAAGCCGGTCACCCGGTTGATCGAGTTGATCAGGTGATAGCCCTGGTCCGACATCTCCATGTGCACCAGCACATAGCCCGGCATGAACCGCCGCTCGGTGGTCACCTTCTTGCCGCGCCGCACCTCGATCACTTCCTCGGTCGGCACCAGCACCTCGTCGATCTCGTCCTCGAGGCCGTTCTCGGCAACGGATTGCTTGATCTGCTCGGCGATCTTCTTCTCGAAATTCGAGAGTACGCTCACCGAATACCACCGTTTCGCCATCTGGTCTCAGCCTCGTCTCTGGCGCCCCGTCAGGGCCGCGAAGATAAAAAACAGGCGCGCGACTCAGAGGTTTCGCGCGCCGTTGGGGGATGCGAGGTGCTTACAGACCTCGGACCAAGGTTTCAAGAGGCAGACTTGCAGCGGCCGTTCCGTGCCTCGCGGTGGGCCCGACGGACGCCCCGCGCGCTCAGCCGAACGCTTGCCAGATCCCGGTCAGACCGAAGCGGATCAACATGTCGACGAGCGAGAAGAACAGCGCCATCAGCGCTGCCATGGCCACGACCATGCCGGTGGTCAGCAGCACCTCGCGCCGGGTCGGCCAGACGACCTTCGAGACCTCGGAGCGCACCTGCTGGATGAACTGGAACGGATTGGTTGTCGCCATTGTCGCTGCCTTTCGCGGAACAGGGCGCACATACGGGATGCCGGGCGGGATTTCAAGCGCATCGCATCGAGGTCCCGCGCCCGCCCGCCTCCAGCCGGCGAAAAAAGCCCCGCCGCTCCCGAAGGCCGGCGGGGCAGGCACAGCGCGGGGGGCGGGCGATTTGGAAACGCCTCCCCGCGTGGATCTCGTCAGGACCGTTCGGGCGCGCTCAGGTCGATCTGGCGACCGCCCACGCCGACGGCCACGCTCTGCCGGCCCCGCGACGCCCTGCGTCCGAGCACGCTCGCCCGCGCCGCCGCCTCGGCCGC
>JAGRMO010000141.1 GCA_020441205.1 Maritimibacter sp. | reverse complement strand
AGGGGTGTACGTCGAAACTGACTATTGATGCAGCGCGGACCCAGTTGGACATTTCAGTGGTTGTCAGTCGGGGGACTATGGGCACCTGGACGTCGAACACCTCGGCCCTGTGCCATTCAAGGGAGGCCCTATGCTGATCGGTCAGAACGAGTGGACCGATGAAATCGAGACCTGCAAGTGCGGGAGTGCTCTGGCGGGCCGAAAACATCGGGGCCCCATGGCTATCAAAGGTCACGAGACCACCATTGAACGCGGCATGCCAACGAGCAGGCAGAAACAGGCCATTATGGACATCCAGACGCTCTCCGCCGTTCTAACAGGCGGGCCATGGCTTGATATGAGAGGCACGGAGAAGCGGCTTGTCGACATTACCGGTCATCCGTGCTCAACGGTACCGACGCGCCGGACCGCCTCATGCCTCCGGGTCGGGCCGGATGTGGCCGCGGTAGAGGGCGGTCAGTTCGGCGGGCATCTCGGTTTCGTCGTAGATCCCCAGCGTGATCCCGCGTCGGGCGGAACGGTCGCGCTCGGCGACGATCTGAGCATCGCTCATGGTCGTGCGTTGGGACAACCTGCGCGCCCAGGCGCCTAGGCGCTCATACATCATCGCGATGATGTATTCGTGCGCGGGACTTTCGCCGAGATCGACCAGCTCGTCGGGGTCGGCCTCAAGGTCGAAAAGCTGCGGCCGCATGCCTTCGGCGTACATGAATTTCCACAGCTCGTCCGCGATCATGAAGAGCCGTGCCGTTGATGGCGAAGCGGCGAGTTTCGACACTGCGGGGTTCACCGAGTAGTCGTATTCGCTGACCACGAAGTCGCGCCATTCGGGGCGCTCGCCGCGGATCCAGGGCAGGAGCGAACGGCCTTCGAGGACGTGCGGGCGCGCGTCTCCGCCGGCCAGGTCCAGGAACGTCGGCGCAAGGTCAATCGCTTCGACCAACGCGTCGCAGGTGGTGCCTCGGGTGGCATCCGCATCCGCCGACGGATCGCGGATGATGAGCGGGATTTTCACGGAGGGGTCGTGAAACAGGTCCTTCTCGCCCATCCAGTGATCGCCAAGATAGTCGCCATGATCCGAAGTCAGGACGATCGTCGTGTCGTCCCACCGGCCGGATTCCTTGAGCCACGCAAACAACCGCCCCATCTGATCGTCGCACTGCTTGACGAGGCCCATGTAGGCGGGAATGACCGCCTCGCGCACGTCGTCGCGCGAGAAGGCCTTGCCGATCCGGCCGTCCATGAACGCCTTGAAAACCGGGTGCGCTTCCGACCTTTCGCGCGCGTGGCGGACGGGGGGGATGACATGTTGGGGCCCGTACATGTCGTTGTAGGGCGCGGGCGCGATATAGGGCCAGTGCGGCTTGATGTAGCTCAGGTGCAGGCACCAGGGCGCGTCGCCGGCCTGGTGCATGAACTCGATGGCCCGGGATGTCATGTAGGGCGTTTCGCTGTCGTCTTCCCGGATCGCCGCGGCCTTGCGGGCGTTCTTCAGAAACCATCCCGACGCCAGTTCTTCCGGATCGTCCTCGGCGCGGCCGGCATTGGCGAAATCGTGCCAGGGGTTTGCCGAGTGATAGCCCCGCGCGCGGAGCCAGTCGTTGTAGACCTCGGCGCCGTGTTCGTCGTAAAGCCCGTCCGGCCCTTCAGGGCGCATCCCGTCGTCGCGCTCCCACACGTCGAAGCCGCATTGCTCGACCCGCGCGCCGATCACCGTGTCGCGGGCGACGCCGAGCCGCGCCATGCCTTCGTCGTCGGCCTTCATGTGGGTCTTGCCCACCAGCCAGCAATCCATGCCCGCGTCGCGCAGGTGGTCGCCCATCGTGCGCTCGCCCACCTTGAGCGGCACGCGGTTCCAGGTGGCGCCATGCGAATGCACATAGCGCCCGGTGTAGAACGACATCCGCGAGGCGCCGCAGACCGGCGATTGCACGTAGGCGCGGGTGAAGCGCACGCCCTCGGCCGCGAGCGCATCGATATGCGGCGTGGCCAGATGGGGGTGGCCGGCACAGCTCAGGTAGTCCCACCGGAGCTGGTCGAACATGATGAACAGGATGTTCTTCGCCTGCGCCATCAGATGTCGAGCACCAGCTTCTTGGTCTTGGAGCGCGAACAGCACACCGTGATCTGCCGGTTCGAGGCCTTCTCGAGATCGGTCAGCACCATGTCGCGGTGATCGGGCATGCCGTCGAGCACCTTAGTCACGCAGGTGCCGCAAACGCCCGACTGGCACGACATCGCAACCTCGATGCCGTTCTCGATCAGCTTCTCGCTGATCCGCTCGCCGGGGGCGACCTCGAAGGTTTTGCCGGATTTCGCGGCGACGACCGTGAACGGTGCGCCATCAGTGTTCACTTCGGCGCCGAACCGTTCGAGGTGAAGGTTCTCGGTGGCCCATCCGCGTTTTTCCGCCGCGTGGATGACGAAATCCATGAACCCGTTCGGGCCGCAGCAATATACATGGGTGCGCGCAGTCGGGCTGGCGAGCACCTCGCCGACATCGAGCATCTGCGCGCGCGGGCCGTCGTCGAGGTGGTAGCGCACCCGGTCGCCAAAGCGTGCGAGCTCGTCGGTGAAGGCGAGCCGGTCGGCGCTGCGGCCGCTGTAATGCAGCTCGAAACTCTTGCCGGCGCGGTCGAGCGCATAGGCCATCGACAGCATCGGCGTGATCCCGATCCCTCCCGCGAAGAGGATGGAGTGGTCGGCCTCCATGTTCAGCGGAAAATTCGCCCGGGGCCGGCCGATCCGCACCGTCTTGCCGACGGCGAAGTCGCCGTGCACCCGCGCCGAGCCGCCGCGCGAATCCGGGTCGAGCAGCACGCCGAGGCGGTAGGGCCCCTCGAGGCCGGGATCGCCGGCAAGCGAATACTGGCGGATCAGGCCCGACTGGATCTGGACGTCGATGTGATCGCCGGGGCCAAACGGCGGCAGGGGTGCCCTGGTGGCCGAGGTGAGCTCGAGCGCCAGGATATCGGTTGCCGCCGGCGTGCGCCGGGACACCGTCACGTCAATCCAGTCGTCTTCGGCGTTCGAAGTCCAGATCTGCGGGATGTCGGCGATCTCGTCGAGAAGCTCGATCCGGGTCGGCATGTAGCTGAAGGCGCGAATGGAGTTGTTGAACGCGACCTTGGGCTCCTCGGTCAGCTCAAAGCGCTTGACCCGACGCAGGAGCGCCTCGAACAGCGCGGTCAGTTCGAGCCGGGCGAGGTGCATGCCGAGGCACATGTGCACCCCCTGGCCAAACCCGACATGATCGTGCACGTCGCGGGTCACGTCGAAACGGTCCGGATCGTCCCACTTGCGCGGGTCGCGGTTGGCCGAGGCGAACATCACCAGCACCCGGCTGTCGGCGGGGATGGCGTAGCCCGCGATCACGCTGTCCTCGACCACGTAGCGCGACATCGCGCGCAGCGGCGCCGACAGGCGAACCGCTTCCTCGATCGCGTTGGTCAGCAGCAGGGGTTCGGCGCGCAACTTGTCCCACTGGTCGGGGTTCTCGGCGAACAACTTGATCATCTGCCCGGCCGTCGAGATCGTGCTGTCTAGCGAGGGGTTGATGTAGTCGCGCATGATCTGCGCGCAGGTCGCATAGCTGAGTCCGCGCTCCGGACCGATCTCGAAGATCCGCTTGGCCCAGCCGCCGGGCTTGAGCTTTTCCGGGCGGCCGTATTCGTCCAGGAAATCGCGCAGCTCCTTGAGATCGTCGAAGGCCGCGCGGGAGCGCTCGTTCATGCTGCCGAACAGGTTGAAGGTGGCCGAGGCCCATTTCAGCATGTTCTCGCGGCCACCGTCGGGCAGCCCCACCAGCTCGGCGACGATGGTCACCGGCAGGAACTGGGCAAAATCCTTCACGGCGTCGAACGTGCGCCGCTTGGCGAGCGTATCGACGAGCCCGTCGGCCGCGTCGCGGATCCGGTCCTCGACCACGTGCAAGGCGCCTGGCCAGAGCGGTTCCGAGGTGACCGAGCGGGTCAGATCATGCTGAGGCGGGTCCGAGTTCAGCGTCGAGCCGATTAGGATCTCGTTGACTTCGGGGATCAGCGAAACGCCCTTGGAACTGATGAAACGATGCGGCTGACGCAGAACCTCGGAGGTTTCGGCATAGCGCGGCAGGGCATAGACATCATGCCGGGACAGATAGACCACCGGTCCCATGTCGCGCATTTTCTCATAGACCGGAAAGGGGTCGGCGATCACCTCGTCGGAATAGAAGTCGATGTCGAGGGTGGGCAGGTCTTTCATTGCGGGCGTCCTCCGTCAGGCGCTGAGTTTAAGGCAGTCGAGCCCGAGCATGTCGGTCATGTTGAAAGCGCCCATGCCGCCGTCGATGGCGATGTCGGCGCCCTTGAGCCAGTTCGCTTCCGGCGACAGAACGAAGGCGGCGATTTCGGCGATCTCCTCGGGGCTGCCGGGTCGGCCGGCGCGTTCGACGTTGCGGGCCATCTGCGCGCCGAAGGCGCGCTTGAAGTCGTCGAGGATCCCGGTCGCGATCCCGCCCGGGCTGAGGGAATTGATCCGGAAACCGCGGTGAACCATGTCCTCGGTGACGGCAATGGTCCAGAGTATCATCGCTTCCTTCGACAGGTTGTAGCAGCGCGTCGCGTCGATCCCCTCTTCGGCGACGAAACCGTCCAGCTGGTCGCGGCGGGTCAGGCCGGCCAGCCGCTTGACTTGGGCAATGTTATCGCGCCAGCCGTGGCCGGCGCGGCTGGCCATGTTGACGATCGAGGCCCCGGCCTTGAGGTGGGGCAACATGGCCTGCGTGAAGGCGCGTTGCCCGAGAAAATTGACCTGCAGGATCGTGGCCTCCAGGCCCGCGCGGGGCGGCAGCCCGGCGTTGTTGCAAAGCCCGTCGAGCGGCTCCGAAACGGAGGCCGCCGCCGCGCGGATCGCATCGGGATCGTTGAGGTCGAGCGGGACGAAAAGGTCGATGTTGCGATCGGTTTCGTGCAAATCGAAACCGATGACGCGATGCCCGTCTGCCTTCAGGATGCGGGCAAGCTCCGCGCCAATCCCGCTGGCGACGCCGGTGATTGCGTAGGTCGCTGTCATCTCGGTCTCCTCCGCTGGTTCGGGGCAGAATAGGCGGGAGGTTGCGATTGCCGGAAGAGTTGATATTCGACTGGGTATAGCTCATGGTAATCGCATGAGGTTGCAACACATCGAGTCACTCGTCACCATCGCCGACGCCGGCAGCATCCGCGCCGCCGCCGAACGGTTGGGTAAATCGCAGCCGGCGCTGACCAAGGTCGTGCGCCAGGCCGAGGATGACCTGGGGGTCGCGCTGTTCCAGCGCACCTCTCGCGGCGTGGTCCTGACCGACATGGGCGAGCGGGTGCTGGCACGCGCGCGCACCATCATGGGCGAGATCACCCGCCTCGACGACGAGGTGTCGCAGCTGCGCGGCGAACAGGTGGGCGCGGTGCACGTGTGCCTGTCGCCTCTCGCCGCGGTCAAGATCATGCCGCGGGCACTGGCGCTGTTTCGCAAGACCCACCCGAAGATCGAGGTGCACCTCACCTCCGGCCTGTTTCCGGGGGCGCTCAAGCCGTTGCGCGAGGGCAAGACAGATCTCGTCATCGGGCCCGCCCCGCCTGCCGGGATGGCCCGCGAGATTACTGTCGAACGCCTGTTGGAGACGCCGATCGTCGTGATCACCTCGCCGGGGTCGGCCTATGCCGGGGCAACCTCGCTCGGCGAGTTGACGGAGGCGCCCTGGATCATGATCGGTGCGCCGACCGGTCCGGGCGACATTTTTCGAAAGCCGTTCGTGGAGAACGGGCTGCCGCCGCCCCATGCACTGACCACCTCCGAAAGCTACTTCGGGGCGATTTCCCTGGTCGAAAGCCTGGGGGCGGTCTGCACCTTTCCCCTGCGCCTTCTGGAAGACATGCAGCGGAGCGCGCAGATCGTGCCGATCCCGATCCGCGAACCCATCGAGCCTTTGCAGATTTCGTTGATGTCGCGCGCCGGCCACCCCCTCACTCCGGCCGCAGAGGCCCTGGCGAACGCGATCCGCCGCCGTGCCGTCGGGCTTGTCCGTGGGAATAACCAGAACTGATCGCGATCTAATCTGCGCAATTGATCATTATCGCGCCGCACGGGTAACGATTGGTTGAGCGGCCGCAAAGGCCGACGTCAGGGAGGATACCATGAAACACGCGATCTTGTCCGCGGCGCTTGCCGCTTCCACGGCTCTGGTGTCGCCGGCGATGGCCGAGACCAACCTGAGCTTCAACATCTTTTTCCCGCAGACGCACTTCTCCTGGCCGGTGTTCCAGGCCTGGGCGGATGACATTGCCGCCGCGACCAACGGCGAGGTCCGGATCACCTTCCCGGCCCAATCGGTCGCGCCGCCCCCGGGCATCTTGGACGCCGTGCGCAACGGGGTGGCCGACGGCGGCTTCATCTTCAACGGCTTCATCGCCAATTCCAACCCCGGCACGATGATCACCCAGATGCCCTGGATGAGCCTCAATGACAGCAAGGCGATGTCGACCGTGCTGTGGAACACCTACGAGCGGGTCTTCGCCCCGGTCGAGGACTGGCGCGGGGTGCACCTTGCCTCGATGTTCCACCTCGGCCCGACCTATCTGTGCAGTGTCACCGACACGCCGATCACAACGCTCGACGATCTCAAGAGCCGCCGGGTCTGGGCGCTGCCGGGCACGATCGCCGACACGCTTTCCGACATGGGGCTTGCGATCGTCGCGGGTCCGGCGGTGCAGGTGCAGGAACTCACCTCGCGCAACACCGTCGATGCGCACCTCGGCCTGACGCTGGAAACCATCGTCAGCTTCGGCGTCGCGCCCTACACCAAATCTTGTGTCGAGATGTCGCCGGCGCTGCAATCGGCCAACTTCTCGATCTTCTTCAACCAGCGCGCCTGGGACAAACTGACCGACGCACAGCGTGCCGCCATCGACGAATTGTCCGGCCCCGCCCTCGCGGCCCGTCTCGGCGCGGCGACCGATGCGGCAGAAGCGGCCGCGCGCGCCGAGCTCGAGGCCCAGGGCGTGACCTTCGCGCCGATAGAGCCCGGCCTTCTGAGCGCCATGGAAGCCTCTGCCGCCAAGATCAGCGGCGGCTGGGAAGGGGCGATCTCGAACGCCTACGGCATCGACGCGGCTGCCCTGGTCGCCGAGACCCGCGCGGCCGTGACGGACGCGTCGGGCCAGTAGGCCGGACCAGAAACGGGGGCGAGGGCGGGGCGCAACCCCGGCCAGCCCCGTCGGAACGTGCGGGCGAACCCGGAGGACCCAGGCATGAAAGCACTGCGAAAAGCCACGGTTGTTCTGGGGGCGTTCTGCCTCGTGGCGATGACCCTGATCACCTGTGCCGACGTGACCATGCGCTACTTTTTCACCCGGCCGATTTTCGGTTCGGGTGAGATGGTTCAGCTCTTGCTGGCCATTGTCGTGTTCGCCGGCATGTTCGCGGTAACCAGCGACCGGGGCCACGTCAACGTCTCGCTGTTCGAGCCGCTGATGATGCGCGTTTTCCGGCGTGGCTACCGGTCGATATTCGACACGATGTCGCTCGTCGGCGTTGTCTCGGTCACCGCGATTCTCGCGTGGCGGACCTGGGATTATGCCCGGTATCCCGAAGAAACCGTGGTGTTGAAGATACCTCTGGTTCTGGTGGTTTCGGCGCTCGCGCTGCTTTCGGCTATCTCTGTTCTCGGGGCTGTCGCCGCGATGCAGAAAGACAAGCGCCCGACCCCGCCCCATTCGCCTCAGGCGATCGCCAAGGAGGATGCGAAATGACCATCGCCCTGACCGGTTTCGCGATCCTGCTCGCACTGGCTTTCCTCGGCGTGCCGCTCGCTTTCGCCACCCTTGCGGTGGGCTTCTTCGGACTGGCCTTCCTGCGCGGCTTCGACGCCGCTCTGGCGGTTTCCAGCCAGTGGATCGTCGAAACCTCGACCAACTACAACCTCTCGATCATTCCGCTTTTCGTGCTGATGGGGGCGTTTATCCACCGCTCCGGCATCAGCCGCGACCTGTTCTCCGCGTCCTATGCATGGCTGGGCCGCTTCCGTGGCGGGCTGGCGCTCTCGGGGGTGATGTCCTGCGCCGGGTTCTCGGCGGTCTGCGGGTCCTCGCTGGCCACTGCGGCGACCATGACCCGGGTGGCGGTGCCGCCGATGCGCGAGTTCCACTACAATCCCGGCTTCGCCGCGGGCACCATCGCCGCTGGCGGGACGCTCGGGATCATGATCCCTCCCTCAGTGCCGCTGGCGATCTACGGCATCGTGGCGGGCCAGGACATCGGGCTGTTGTTCATGGCCGGGATCGTGCCGGGGCTGCTGCTCGTCGGGCTGTTCATGTTGGCGGTGCTGGCGGTCACGGCGCTCCGACCCGGCCTTGGCCCGAAAGGGGCGACGCTTTCGCTGCGCGAAACGATGCGCGCGTCCTATTCCACCTGGCCGGTGGTCATCCTGTTCGTCATCGTCCTCGGCGGCATCTACACCGGCGTTTTCACACCGACCGAGGCCGCCGCCGTCGGCAGCGCCGGGGCCTTCCTCTTCGGTGCGGCGCGCGGACATTTCCTCGACCGCGCGAGCCTCTGGGGCGTGTTCGAGGAAACGGTCACCACAAGCGCGATGATCTTCGCCATCGTGTTCTCGGCGCTGATACTCGCCCAATTCGTCAACCTGACCGGCATGCCCTACGACCTTCAGTCGATGGTCCTCGGCTGGGGGCTGGGGCCCGTGGGGCTGGTGCTGATGATCTGTGCGATCTGCGTCGTGCTTGGTATGGTCTTCGAGTCGATCGGCATTCTGCTCCTGATCATCCCGGTGTTTCTCCCGGCCCTGAGCGCCCTCGGCGTCGACCTGATCTGGTTCGGCATCCTGGTCATCATAGTGATCGAGCTGGGGCTGATCACACCGCCGATCGGGATGAATGTGTTCACCGTCAAGGCGATGGCCCCGGACATCCCGCTCGCCTCGATATTTCTCGGCGTCGTGCCCTACATCATCGCGATGGTGGCGGCGCTCGCTCTGATCCTGCTCGTCCCCGGCATCGCGACATTGCTGCCTGAAGCGATGCGCTGACCAAGGAAATCCGACATGACCGACCCCATCGAAACCCTCCTGTTCATCGATGGCGAGGCCCGCTCGGCCTCCGACCGTGGAACCTACCACATCCATAATCCCGCGCGCCCCCACGAGCTTGTCGGCCGGGCCGCGGCCGGTACGCTCGACGATGTGGAAGCGGCGATGCGCGCCGCCCATGCCGCCTTCCCCGCCTGGGCGGCGCTGAGCTATGCCGAACGGGCCGGGATGCTGCGCGCGGTCGCCGCCGCGATCACGCGGGACATGGAAGAGGTCGCGGCGCGTGCCCGGCTCTTTACCCGCGAGCATGGCAAGATCCTGTTCGAGACCCATCTCGAGATCAGTCGGCTCGGCCACCGCTTCGAGCAGGTCGCGGACTATGCCGACCGGCTCGCCACCGACGAACGCATCGCCGCCGCGCCGAACGACACGATCATCACCCGCCAGCCGCGCGGGGTGGCCGCCCTCGTGGTGCCGTGGAATTGGCCGCTTGCCATTCTCGGGGCGAAGCTGCCGCAGGCGCTGATGGCGGGCAACACCGTGGTGGTGAAACCCTCGGCGAACTCGGCCCTGGCGCCGACCATGACGCTGCACCGGATCGCCGAAATGCTGCCGCCCGGCGTAGTCAACGTGCTCACCGGATCGGCCAGCCGGATCGGCGACGCGATCATCGGTCATCCGCTGGTGCGCTACGTGAATTTCACCGGCTCGGTCGAGGTCGGGCGCCATGTCATGAAAGTCGCAGCCGAGAACATCACCCCGGTGACGCTGGAGCTTGGCGGCAATGACGCCGGCCTGGTTCTCGCCGATGCCGATCTCACCGGCGACGCGTTCGACAGGCTCTACCGCGCAGCCTTCATGTCGACCGGGCAGATCTGTTTCGCGCTGAAGCGGCTCTATGTGCATCGGTCGCGGTTTGAGGAGGTAGCCGAGGGGTTCAAGGCGGTCTGCGACCGGCAGGTGGTGGGCGATGGCCTGCTGCCCGAAATCACCATGGGCCCCCTCAACAACCCCAAGCAGCTCAAGGTGGTGACCGACATGATCGCCGAGGCGCGGGCGCGGGGGCAGGAGGTTGTTGAGCTCGGCCAGGTGCCAGACCGCGACCTCTATGAGCGCGGCTATTTCCAGCGCCCCACCCTGGTGATCGGCGCCGACCCGGCGCTTTCGGTCGTGCGCGAGGAACAGTTCGGCCCGGTGCTGCCGCTTCTGCCCTTCGACACCGAGGAAGAGGCGCTGGCCATGGCCAATGACAGCGAATTCGGCCTCGCATCGTCGATCTGGAGCGCAGACCGCGACCGCGCCGTAGCACTCGCCCGCCGGATCGAGGCCGGCTATACCTTCTTCAACGCCCACGGCCCCTCGGCGCAGGACGGCAACGGGCCGTTCGGCGGCTTCAAGCATTCCGGCATCGGGCGGAATTTCGGCTACGAGGGCGTGACCCAGTTCCAGGGTCACCATTCGATCTCGGGCGCCCCCGGAAGCCTGCTTTAGGGGGCTTTCCGTCGTCAGAGATTTCCGGAGAGCTGAGGCAGCTTCATAACGGAGGCTCCGGTTCGGTTTCTGTTTGAGTTCAGGCAGCAGCGGATTGGTAGTGCGACTGACGTTTTCGGATTTTCTGTTTTTTTGATTTCCTCTCTCATCTTCAGAGTATTTGCGCCGCGCCTGTGATAGGCATCGGTGGGTGTCATATTGCTCAGGCTCTCGTGGCAGCGATGGTTGTTGTAGTGATCGACCAAGGAGCTGATCTGTCGTTCCAGGTCGCCGGGCAAGAAGCTGTTTTCCAACGGCACGCGTTCCTTCATCGTTTGGTGCCAGCGTTCGATCTTGCCTTGGGTTTGCGGATGATGCGGTGCTCCACGGACATGATCCATGCCCTTGTCCTCAAGATAATCGGCTAGATCGTAGCCGACGTAAGACGATCCGTTGTCGCTGAGCGGCCGAGGTTTCTGAATGGCCTTCGCGCTGTCGCAACCGGAAGTCTCAAGCGCCAGCTCCTGAGTGTCGGTGACGTCCGCGACCTTCATCGTGGTGCAAAGCTTCCAGCCGATGATGTGGCGGCTGTAGTCGTCGCGGATTGTGCTGAGATAGAACCAACCCCACACTCGTCGCCGCGCCGAACGGCAACGACATCGGCGTGCGGATCGTCGAGGAGGTGAGCGGCGCAGTGGTCGAATTCACCCTCGATAGCGACATTCCCGCCGCGGCCCAGCTCCTCAGCCCGCGCAATTACATGAACAACGGCGCGACAGCCGCCGCGGTCGCCATTGGCTGATCGGCGGTCCGTGCGGAGACGGATCATCGGGCAGCGGCAACTAAGAGATCGCTGGTCGCCGACCATGGCCGGGAAAATAGGCTGGGGCGGTCATGGTACCGGGGCTTTTGCCGGGAGATCCGGCGACCAACGGACGCACGGTGAGCAGCAAGTGAAGCGCGATCAGGAGCGCGGGCTCGAAACACTCGCCGGCGGCGACGGTCATCCCTACCGCCGCGACGGCAGCATCACGCCGACCGCCGGGTCTTCGTCTCCCGGCGTCCCCGGCCGCGCGCGCCGGACGTCGCCAGGGCTGAGGCCGCGTTCCGTGCGCAGGCTGCGCGACAGGTGCGAGGCATCGCAGAAGCCCGTCGCCAGGGCGATGTCGGCCACGCTGTCGTCGCCGGTGCGCAGCCGCGTGAGGGCGCGTTCGAGCCTGAGGTCGAGATAGACCTTTGCCGGCGTCTCGCCGAGGTCCTTCAGGAACCGCCGTTCGAGGCTGCGCCGCCCCGCGCCGAGGCCGTCGGCGATTTCGGCGATCGAGCGCGGGAACTCGATGCTCTGCTGCATCGCCAGCACCGCCTTCTTGACCAGCGAGTCCTTCGGCTTGCGGGCGCCGTGCTGGCCGGGCTGGGGCCTTTCGCCGGCAAGCGCGGTGTCGATCATCATTATGTTGAGGCTTTTGATCGCGGCCGACGGACCGATGTGGCGCTCAACGAGGAAGGCCGCCAGGTGCGCGGCGCCGTGGCCGCCGGAGCAGGTCATCCGGTCGCGGTCGACCACGAAGATCTGGTCCGACACCAGCTGCCGGGCCTCGAATCGGTCGACGAAATCCTGGTGGTGGAACCAGCTCACGCAGGCGCGGTAGCCGTCGAGCAGGCCCGCCTCCTGGAGGATGAACACGCCGGTGCAGAGGCCGACCACCGGCACGCCCTGCGCGGCGCGGTCCTTGAGGAACGTCACTGCCTCGGGCGGCAGTTGCACATGGTCGCCCATGAGCCCGCCAACCACGACGATATAGTCGTAATCCCCTGCCGCGCGCAGCCGCACTTCGGGCTGGACCTTCACCCCGCAGCTCGACGTCACCGGGTCCATTGTCGCCGACAGCACCTTCCAGCCGCACAGGATCGGGCGCGAGCGGTCGGCCTCGTCGGCGGCGAGGCGCAGCACGTCGACGAAATTGGCGAAGGCCGACAGGGTGAACCGGTCGGCGAGCAAGAAGGCGACGTTCAGTCGCTTTTTCGCGGCGGCATCGGGCATGACGCAAATCTTCTGTCGGTGTGACGCAATTGTCCAGTTCTGAATCGGCGCGCTCGCATAGGCCTGAACGAACCTTTCCTCGCACCTGAAGGCCCCGCCCATGACGCGCTTCAACGCCCTCAACCTCCTGCGAAATGCCATGACCGGTCACAAGAACTGGACCGAGCAATGGCCCGACTCCCAGCCGAAGGCCGAATACGACGTGGTGATCGTCGGCGCCGGCGGGCACGGTCTCGGGGCGGCCTATTACCTCGCTTCGCAGCACGGGATCACCAATGTCGCCGTGATCGACAAAGGCTGGCTCGGCGGCGGCAATACCGGGCGCAACACCACGATCATCCGCTCGAATTATCTCTACGACGAAAGCGCCCGGCTGTTCGATCACGCGGTGGACCTCTGGCAGGACCTGAGCCAGGAGCTGAACTACAACGTGATGTATTCGAACCGGGGCGTCTTGATGCTCGCCCACAACGTCCACGACGTTCAGAGCTTCAAGCGCCACGTCCATGCCAACCGCCTGAACGGAGTCGACAACCGCTGGCTCACCCCGGAAGAATGCAAGGAGATCTGCCCGCCGCTGTCGATTTCGAAGAGCGCGCGTTACCCGGTCATGGGCGGCGCGCTGCAACAGCGGGCCGGCACCGCGCGGCACGATGCGGTGGCCTGGGGCTATGCGCGGGGCGCGGCTGCGCGGGGCGTCGACATCATCCAGAACTGCCCGGTCACGGCGATCCGCCGCAACCCGGATGGGTCGGTCGCCGGGGTCGAGACCGCGAAAGGCTTCATCAAGGCGAAGAAGGTCGGCGTGTCGGCCGCGGGCCACACCTCGGTTGTCATGGACACGGCCGGCGTGCGGCTGCCGCTCGAGAGCTACCCGTTGCAGGCGCTGGTGAGCGAGCCGGTCAAGCCGGTGTTCCCGCTCGTGGTCATGTCGAACGCAGTGCACGCCTATATCAGCCAGTCGGACAAGGGCGAGCTGGTGATCGGTTCGGGGACCGACCAATATTCCTCCTATTCGCAGCGCGGCGGGCTGCCGCTCATCGAGCACACGATCGCGGCGATCACCGAGATCTTCCCGATCTTCAACCGCATGCGGATGCTGCGCAAATGGGGCGGGATCGTCGACGTTACCCCCGACCGCTCGGCGATCCTCGGCAAGACCCCGGTCGAGGGACTCTACGTCAACTGCGGCTGGGGCACGGGCGGGTTCAAGGCGACGCCGGGCGCGGCGCACACCTTCGCCTGGACCATCGCCAAGAATGAACCCCACCCGATCAACGCGCCGTTCACGCTGGAACGGTTCCGCACCGGCCGGTTGATCGACGAGGCGGCGGCCGCCGCCGTCGCGCACTGACCTGCGCGCAAAAAAAAGACAGTCACACTGAGGAGGCCCCGCACATGCTCCTGATCCATTGCCCCTATTGCGAAGAAATCCTTCCCGAGGCCGAGTTCGCCTATGCCGGCGAGGCCCACATTGCGCGCGCGAAAACGCCGTCCGAGCTCAGCGACGAAGAATGGGAGGGTTTCCTGTTCATCCGGTCGAACGTGAAGGGCCCGCATTACGAACGCTGGCGGCACATTCATGGCTGCGGCCGGTTCTTCAACGCCGTGCGCGACACGGTCAGCGACAAGTTCCTCACCACCTACAAGGCGGGCGACCCGCGCCCGGATCTTTCCAGCCTGACGGGAGGCAAAGCATGAGCCCCTATCGCGTCGCCGGCCGCGGCCGGGTCAACCCGGAGCGCCGGATCAGCTTCACCTTCGACGGCAGGACCTACACCGGCCTCGCGGGCGACACCGTCGCCTCGGCGCTGCTGGCCAACGGCAACCACCTGATGGGCCGGTCGTTCAAGTANNAAGTATCACCGCCCGCGCGGCGCGATCTCGGCGGGGTCGGAAGAGCCCAATGCGCTGATCGGCACGCGGCGCGGGGCAGGGCGGTTCGAGCCCAACACCCGCGCGACGGTGCAGGAGATCTGGGACGGGCTGGAGACGACCTCGCAGAACAAGTATCCGAGCCTTCGGTTCGATGTCGGCGCGGTCAACGATGCCGCCTACATGCTGTTCTCGGCGGGCTTCTACTACAAGACGTTCATGTGGCCGCGGTCTTTCTGGCACAAGGTCTACGAGCCGTTCATCCGCGCCGCCGCCGGCCTCGGGGTGAGCCCGTCGGAGGAAGACCCGGACGTCTACGCCTCGCGCTACCTGCATTGCGACGTGCTGGTCGTGGGGGCGGGGCCGGCCGGGCTCGCCGCGGCGCGGGCCGCCGCCGTCGATGGCTTGCGCGTGGTGCTGGTGGACGAGAACCCGGAGGTGGGCGGCAGCCTGCTTTCGGAACCGCAGGCCGAGATCGACGGCCGGGCGGCGTGGGACTGGCTGGCGGCGGAAGCGGCGGCGCTGAAGGCGCTGGGGGTCAGGATCATGACCCGGACCACGGCCATCGGCTATTATCACCAGAACATGATCGGCATGGTCGAGAAGCTCACCGACCATCTCGCTACGCTGCCCGCCGACACCCCGCGCGAGCGGATGTGGCGGGTGCGGGCGAAACAGGTGGTGCTGGCGCAGGGCGCGCTGGAAAAGCCGCTGGTGTTCCACGGCAACGACCGCCCCGGCGTGATGCTGGCGGGCTCGGCGCAGACCTTCCTCAACCGCTATGGCGTTCTGGTGGGAAAGCGCCCGGTGGTGCTGACCAGCCATGACAGCGCCTGGTATGCGGGCTTCGACCTCGCGGATGCCGGTGCGAAGGTGCAGGCCATCGTTGACACAAGGGCCGAAGTGCGCAGCGAGTTGCTCGACGCGGCCAGGGCGCGTGGTATCGCGGTCCGGCTCTGCCACACCGCCACCGGCACGTCGGGCCGGCTCAGGGTGTCGTCGCTGCGGGTGAACAAGGTCACCGGCAGCGCGGTTGGCGGCAGCAGCGAGATCGCCTGCGACGCGGTGCTGATGTCGGGCGGCTGGACGCCGTCGCTGCACCTGTTCTCGCATACCAAGGGCTCGCTCACCTGGGACGACGACCGCACGACCTTCCTGCCGAAGGACACGCCCGAAGACTGCGTGATCGCCGGCGCGAGCCGTGGGCTCTGGGGCATCGCGGCGGCGCTGAACGACGGCGCCGAGAAGGGCCGCGCGGTGGCCGAGGCGCTGGGCAAGTCGGCCGCCGGCAAGGGCCACAGCGTCGACAACGACCGCACCGGCACCGGCGTGTCGCATAAGGAACTGCCGACCGACCGGAGCCCCGGCAAGGCCAAGGCCTTTGTCGACTACCAGAACGACGTCACCGCGAAGGACCTGCGCCTCGCCGTGCGCGAGGGGATGCGGTCGATCGAGCACGTGAAACGCTACACGACCAACGGCATGGCCACCGACCAGGGCAAGATGTCGAACATCAACGGGCTCAACATCGCCGCCGACGCGCTGGGAAAGCGCCAGCCGGAGGTCGGGCTCACCACCTTCCGCCCGCCCTACACGCCGACGACCTTCGGCGCCTTTGCCGGATACCATCGCGGGGACCACTTCGAGGTCACCCGCAAGACCCAGATCGACGGCTGGGCGGCCGAGAACGGCGCGGTGTTCGAGCCGGTCGGCCAGTGGCGGCGGGCCTGGTATTTCCCGAAGCCCGGCGAGGACATGGACAGGGCGGTGCGCCGCGAATGCGCGGCCACCCGCAGGGGCCTCGGCATCTTCGACGCCTCGACCCTTGGCAAGATCGAGGTGGTCGGGCCGGACGCCGTCGAGTTCATGAACCGGATGTATACCAACCCCTGGGCCAAGCTCGGGATCGGGCGCTGCCGCTACGGGCTCCTGCTCGGCGACGACGGCTACATCCGCGACGACGGCGTGATCGGCCGGATCGGGCAGGACCGGTTCCACGTCACCACCACCACCGGCGGCGCGGCCCGGGTGCTCAACATGATGGAGGACTACCTCCAGACCGAATGGCCGGAGCTGAACGTCTGGCTCACCTCGACCACCGAGCAATGGGCGACGGTCGCGCTGAACGGACCGAACGCGGCGAAGCTGCTCGCGCCGCTCGTCGAGGGCGTGGAGCTCACCGACGAGGCCTTCCCGCACATGTCCTGCGTCGAATGCACCGTGGCCGGAATGCCGGCGCGGCTGTTCCGGGTGAGCTTCACCGGCGAGGTCGGGTTCGAGGTGAACGTGCCCGCGCCGATGGGGCGCCGGCTCTGGGAGATCCTCTGGGAGGCCGGCCAGGCTTTCGACATCACCGCCTACGGCACTGAGACGATGCACGTGCTGCGCGCCGAGAAGGGCTACATCATCGTCGGCCAGGATACCGACGGCACCGTCACGCCCAACGATTGCGGCATGGGCTGGGCGGTGGGCAAGGCGAAGCCGGACTTCGTCGGCAAGCGCGGCCTGGCGCGTCCCGACCTGCAGGCCGCGGGCCGCAGGCAGCTCGTGGGGCTGCTCACCGACGACGGCTCCAGGCTCGAAGAGGGTGCGCAGATCGTATTCGACCCGAAACAGGCCCTGCCGATGAAGATGGTGGGGCATGTCACCTCGTCCTACGCCTCCGACGCCGTCGGCCAGCCGATCGCGCTGGCCTTGGTCGAAGGTGGCCACAGCCGGATGGGCGAGACGGTCTACGTGCCGATGCCCGACCGCACCATCTCGGCGAAGATCACCTCAACGGTCTTCGTCGATCCCGACAACGCCCGCCTGAAAATCTAAGGAGGCGACGATGAACGCACCGATTTCCTCTTTCGCACCGGGCCTACTGGCTGCAAGCCACGCGGCCAAAGTGAGCCTCGCCGCTCCCTCCGGCCGACTGTCGCTGCGGGCCCGTGGCGATCTGTCCAAACTCAACGGCGCGCTTGGTCTGGCCTTGCCGAAGCAGATCGGGGCGCGTGAAGCGGCCGGCGCGGTCGAGGTGCTCTGCCTCGGTCCCGACGAATGGATCATCCATGCCCCAGAGGCGGACGTGGCCAGCATCGTGGCGGCCTGTGGCACGGTCTATGACGCCCTTCCGCACAGCGTCGTGGACACCTCGGGCCGCGAAGTGACTTTCGGGATCGAGGGTCCGCGCGCCGCCGAACTCCTGACCCTGGGGGCCCCGCGCGACATCGCCAGCATCGCGGTCGGCGAAGGGCGGCGCACCGTCTTCGACGGGATCGCCGTGGTGCTCTGGCGCGAGGACGACAACAGGTTCCGCATGGACGTCTGGCACAGCTTCGCCCCGCATGTGTTGGGGCTTCTCGAAACCGGCTGCCGCGAACTGGCTGCCGAAACCGTCTGACACACGAGGATCTCCGACATGTTTGACCGCCTGCCGAATACCCCCAACTCCGACGCCGTCATCGCCGCCGCGATTGGCGAGGAGCTTGACCGCCAGAAGACCCAGATCGAGCTGATCGCGTCCGAGAACATCGTCTCGCCCGATGTCATGGCGGCGCAGGGCTCGGTGCTGACCAACAA
>JAGRMO010000140.1:5202-6033 GCA_020441205.1 Maritimibacter sp. | reverse complement strand
CGCCGCCTGCGCGACAGGCTGGTGGTGCTCGGCCTCGTGCTGCTGGTCGTCGCGGGCCTCGCCGGCCTCGCCGCCGCCACCGGCTGGGACGAGACCCGCGCCCAGATCGCCAAACTACAGCTCTGGCAGCTTCTCGTCCTCCTCGCCCTCTCGCTCACCAATTACCTGTTCCGCGGCCTGCGCTGGCACATGTTCGTGCGCCACCTCGGGCTGAGCCTCGGGCTGCTCGCGAGTTTCCGCCATTTCCTCGGCGGTTTCGCCATGTCGGTCACCCCGGGCCGCGTCGGCGAACTGGTGCGGATGCGCTGGGTCGGGCGCGAGACCGGCTGGCGCTTCGAGCGCACCGCGCCGCTCGTGCTGGTCGACCGCGCTTCCGACCTCGCGGCCCTCGGTCTCCTCCTCGGCATCAGCCTCGCCTTCTCGGCAACCGGCATCGCCTTCGGCCTGCCGGTGACCCTGCTCGCGCTCGCCGGCGCCCTGGTCGCCACGCGGCCCGCGCTCTTGCGCGCCATCGCCACCTGGGGCCACCGCGCCACCGGCCGGCTGCCCCGCGTCTTCGTCAAGCTTCGCCGCGCCGCCGATGCGCTCGCGGCCTTCTCTTCGCCCGTCGCGATAACGCTGGCCGGCATCCTCGGCCTCGTCGGCTGGTATGCCGAGGGCTACGCCTTTCACTTGCTGCTCGCATGGATGGGCGCCGACATCGGCCTCGCCAAGGCCGTCGCGATCTTCGTCTTCTCCGGTCTCGCCGGCGGGCTCACCGGCGCGCCGGGGGGCGTCGGCGGGGCGGAAGCCGCGATGATCGCGCTCCTCACCCTCGAAGGCGTGCCGCTG
>JAGRMO010000140.1:4375-5140 GCA_020441205.1 Maritimibacter sp. | reverse complement strand
GGGCTGATCGTGTTCCCCTTCGCCGAACGATATTCACTGAGGCAGAACCATGCTCTGGAAAGAAACTGACTACGCCGGCTGGGGCCGGGTGCACCGCGCCCACGGCCAGGTCGCCCGCCCCGAGCGCGCGGCCCAGCTCGACGCGCTGATGAAAGACCGCCCCGCGCCCGCCTACGGGATGCTGCGCAGCTACAACGACAGCGCGCTCAACGACGGCGGCGCCGCCATCGACATGAGCCGGATGGACAAGATCCTCGGTTTCGATCCCGCAACCGGCGTGCTCGACGTCGAGGCCGGCGTCCAGCTCGGCGATCTCATCCGCCTGTTCGCGCCGAAGGGCTGGCTACCCGCCGTGGTGCCCGGCACCGGCTTTCCCACCGTGGGCGGCGCCATCGCCCATGATATCCACGGCAAGAACCACCACGTTCTGGGCTCCTTCGGCCAGCACGTCCTCGCCGTCACCCTCCTGCAGCCCGGCGGCAAGCGGGTGGAAATCACGCCTGAGAGCCACCCGACGCTCTGGCGCGCCACCATGGGCGGCATCGGCCAGACCGGGGTGATCCTCGCGGCCCGGCTCCAGATGATCCCGACCCCGGGCGAGGGCATGAAGGTGAAGGAAACCCGGGTCGAGAGCTTCGACGAGTTCCTCGCCCTGCTCGACGCCTCGGAATTTCGCTACAACGTCGGCTGGATCGACGGCACCGCCACCGGCGCGAGCCTCGGGCGCGGCATCCTCGAAGAGGCCGAGCTCTCGGGCGAGCCGGT
>JAGRMO010000140.1:0-4322 GCA_020441205.1 Maritimibacter sp. | reverse complement strand
GCCCCGACGGTCAAGGCCTTCAACGCGCTCTACTGGCGCAAGGTGCCCGAGCGCGGCCGCACCCATGTGATGCCGATCGCCCAGCACGTCTTCCCGCTCGACAAGCTCAACAATTGGTACCGGCTCTACGGCAAGCGCGGCTTCCACCAGTTCCAATGCGTCGTGCCGCTGGCCAACGCGTCCGCGCTGAAGGAGATGGTGGCCCGCATCGCCCGTTCCGGCCTCGCCTCGCCGCTCGCCGTCATCAAGCGGATGGGCGAGGGCAGGGCGGGCATGTTGAGCTTCCCGATGGAGGGCTACACGCTGGCCATCGACTTCCCCGCTCGCGACAAGGCCGAAAAGCTCATCGCCGAGCTCGAGGCGATGACCATCGAGGCCGGCGGGCGGCTCTATCTCGGCAAGGACGCGCTCGCCACCGGCGACCAGATCAAGGCGATGTATCCCGAATGGGAGGCCTGGGCCGACGAGGCCGCCAAGGCCGACCCGGACGGCGTGCTGGTCACCGACATGGTCCGGCGCCTTCAGCTTCGGGAGAACGTCCAATGAGCAGCTGGATCATCCTCGGCGCCACATCCTCGATGGCACGCGCCTTCGCCCGCAACCGTGCCGAGGCCGGCGAAACCGTCTTCGTCGCCGGCCGCGACATGGACGACCTCGCGGGTCTCGCCACCGATCTCGAAGCCCGCGGCGCCCCCCGGGCTCAGGCCATCGCCTTCGACGCGCTCGATCCCGCGAGCTTCGCCCCGGCCATCGCCGCGCTCGAAGCCACCGAAGGCAAGGTCAACGCCGCCGTCTTCGTCGGGCTGATGCCGAGCCAGGCCGAGATCGACGCCGATCCCGCCCTGATCGACCGCGTGTCCCAGGCCAATTACGCAGGCCCCGCCCGCTTCCTCCACGAGCTCGCGCCGCTGATCGAGGCCCGTGGCGGCACGGTGGTGGGCGTCACCTCGGTCGCGGGCGACCGCGGCCGGTTTTCGAACTACGTCTACGGCTCGGCCAAGGCGGGCTTCGCCACCTATCTCTCGGGGCTCCGCAACCGGCTGAACCGCAAGGGCGCCCATGTGGTCACGGTCAAGCCCGGCTTCGTCGATACCTCGATGACCTGGGGGGTCGAGGGCATGTTCCTCGTCGCCGCCCCTGCGGACGTGGCCAGCAGCATCGCCAAGGCGGTCGAGAAGAAGAAGAACGTGATCTACACGCCCGGCTTCTGGTGGCTCATCATGACCATCATCAAGCTGGTGCCGGAACGGATCTTCAAGAAGCTCTCGTTCTGAACCCGGCCCGCCGGCCCGGCCCTCACCCCTCCGCCGCCCGGTACCAGGCGACGATCGCCGCCCGCTCGGCGGGTTCGAGGAAGCTGGCCGACGGCGGCGGCATCGCCTTCGTCAGCCCCGCCTGCAGATAGATCAGCCGCGCATGCGCCGCGATATCGGCCTCGGTCTCGAGCAGAACCCCCTTCGGCGCGGTGCCGATCCCGGGATAGCCGGGCTCGCGGGCATGGCACATCGAGCAATTGCCCATCACGAGCCCCGCGACATCCTCGAACCCCTCGGCGGCCGCGAAGCGCTCTTCATGCGCGGTGAAGCCGCGCGCCTCGCTCTCGTCGTAACTTTCGAAGGCGAGCCCGAGCGACGACAGCCACATCGCGGCCAGGAACAGCGCGACGGTGATCGGCCAGGTCCACCATTTGTAGCCCTGGTGGGCGTGGTGCGAATTGAAGAAATGCCGGATCGTCACGCCCATGAGGAAGACGAGCCCGGCGATCAGCCAGTTCCACTGGCTCGCGAAGGCCAGCGGGTAATGGGTCGACAGCATCAGGAAGATGACCGGCAGCGTCAGGTAGTTGTTATGGGTCGAGCGCAGCTTGGCGATCTTGCCGTATTTCGCATCCGGCGTGCGCTTGGCCTTGAGATCGCCGACCACGATCCGCTGGTTCGGCATGATGATGAAGAAGACGTTCGCGGTCATGATCGTCGCGGTGAAGGCGCCGAGATGCAGCAGAACCGCCCGCCCGGTGAAGATCTGGTTGTAGGCCCAGCCCATCGCCAAGAGCAGCACGAACAACAGCACCATCAGCGCCGTCGGCCGCTCGGCGAGGCCCGATTTGCACAAGGTGTCGTAGACCAGCCAGCCGATGGTGAGCGAGGCGCCGGAAATCAGGATCGCGAGCCAGGGCGCAAGCTCGGCCTTCGCCGGGTCGATCAGGTAAAGTTCCGAGCCCAGCCAGTAGACCAGGATCAGCATCGCGGCGCCTGTGAGCCAGGTGGCGTAGCTCTCCCATTTGAACCAGGTGAGTTCGCTGGGCAGCCGCGCCGGGCTCACCATGTATTTCTGGATGAAATAGAACCCCCCGCCGTGCACCTGCCAGGCCTCGCCCGAAACGCCCGAGCGCCGGTCGGTCGAGGGCCGGAGCCCGAGATCGAGGGCGATGAAGTAGAACGACGAGCCGATCCAGGCGATGGCCGTGGTCAGATGCAGCCAGCGCACCGCGAACTCGGCCCATTCGCGCACGACGGTCCAGAAGATATCCATGGGTCGTCTCCTCAGCTGCCGCGATAGGTCGAATAGCCGTAGGGCGAGAGCAGCAGCGGCACATGGTAATGAGCCGCCTCGTCCATGCCGAAGCGGATCGGGATCTCGTCGAGAAACAGCACTTCGCCCGCGACGCCGTGGGCCCGCAGGTAGTCGCCCGCGTGAAACACCAACTCGTAGCTCCCGGTGGCGAAATCGGCTTCCGGCAGGATCGGCGCGTCCGTGCGCCCGTCGCCATTGGTCACGGCCCGCGCGATCTCTGCGCGCGCGCCGCCCGTCACCCGGTAGAGCGCGATCTCGATCCCCGCCGCCGGGCACCCCCGCGCGGTATCGAGCACATGCGTGGTGAGATATCCGCCCATTTCTTCCGCCTTCCTGCCGAAACCCGCCGCCAGCCGCCCCGCCCGACACAATGTCCGGCCTAGCGGCTTTGGCCCCGGAGTGAAAACGGTTTCCAACGGGTTCACAAGCCCCTATCCCTGACGATGAAATTTCGGGCATCCCCGGGGGAGTACGATGACGAGATATCCGCGCAACCTCTCAGGCTACGGTCGCCACGCGCCCGACCCGCAATGGCCCGGCGGGGCGCGGATCGCAGTGCAATTCGTGGTGAACTACGAAGAGGGCGGCGAGAACTGCCTGTTGCACGGCGATGCCGCCTCCGAGGCCTTCCTCTCGGAGATCGTCGGCGCCCAGCCCTGGCCCGGCCAGCGCCACTGGAACATGGAATCGATCTACGATTACGGCGCCCGCGCCGGCTTCTGGCGGGTGTTCCGCCTGTTCGAAGAGATGCGCATCCGCCCCACTGTCTACGGCGTTGCGACCGCACTGGCGCGGAGCCCCGAGCAGGTCGCGGCGATGCGCGAGGCGGGCTGGGAGATCGCCTCCCACGGGCTCAAATGGGTCGAGCACAAGGACATGGGCGAGGCCGAGGAGCGCGAAGCCATCGCCGAGGCGATCCGGCTGCACACCGAGGTGGTCGGCGCCCCGCCCGAGGGCTGGTACACCGGGCGCTGCTCGACCAACACCGTGCGTCTCGCCGCCGAGACCAGCCAGATGGCCTATATTTCAGACACTTACGACGACGATCTGCCCTATTGGCTGAAGGTCGGCGACCGCGACCAGCTCATCATCCCCTACACGCTCGACGCCAACGACATGCGCTTCGCGACGCCCCAGGGCTTCAACACCGGCGACGATTTCCTCGCCTATCTCAAGGACAGTTTCGATGCGCTCTACGCCGAAGGGCGCGCGGGCGCGCCGAAGATGATGTCGATCGGCCTCCACAACCGGCTGATCGGCCGGCCGGGCCGGATCATGGGGCTGAGGCGCTTCATCGAGCATTCCGCCGGCCACGAGGGCGTCTGGTTCCCGCGCCGGATCGACATCGCCCGGCACTGGGCCGCGACCCACCCGCCGGTCCACCGCGCCCGCCCCTCCGAGTTGGACCGCTCCGCCTTCGTCGCGGCCTACGGCGGCGTGTTCGAACATTCGCCCTGGATCGCCGAAGGCGCCCACGGGCTCGAACTCGGGCCCGCGCATGACAGCGCCATCGGCCTCCACAACGCCCTCGAAAGGGTGTTCCGCAGCGCGAGCGCCGACCAACGGCTCGCCGTCCTTCTCGCCCACCCCGACCTCGCCGGCAAGCTCGCCGCCGCCAAGCGGCTGACCGCCGAGAGCACCGCCGAACAGGCCTCCGCCGGGCTCGACGCGCTCACCGACGCCGAGCGCGCGCGCTTCACCGCGCTCAACGCCGACTACCGCGCCAAGCACGGCTTCCCCTTCATCAT
>JAGRMO010000139.1:205-21126 GCA_020441205.1 Maritimibacter sp. | reverse complement strand
GACCACCGGATCGTCGACGGCAAGGGTGCGGTGACCTTCCTCGTCCGCGTCAAGGAAGCCCTCGAAGACCCGCGCCGGCTGCTGATGGACCTCTGAGCATGGCCAACATGAACATGCCGCCGGTGCCGATCCCGCCGCTGGAGAGCACGCTGAAGAAATGGGCGATCCGCTCGGCCATTCTTCTGGCGGTCGTCGCCGTCTGGGTGCTCTTCCTCGACGGCGACAGCTGGCTCTGGTGGGCCTGGGCCGCCTTTTCCGGCGGCACCCTGGCGCTGGCGCTGATCCTGCGCCGGGTGCTGGGCGGGGCGGCGCCCAAGAAAGACGCATAGAACGACGCCCGAAGGGCTGACGGATGACCGGCGGCGGCGCCCCCGCGCACCCCGGCAGCAAAGGACACAACATGGCAGACCAGAAATACGATGTGATCGTGATCGGCGGCGGCCCCGGCGGCTATGTGGCGGCGATCCGCTGTGCCCAGCTCGGGCTCAAGACCGCCTGCGTCGAGGGCCGCGACGCGCTCGGCGGAACCTGCCTCAACGTCGGTTGCATCCCCTCGAAGGCGCTCCTGCACGCTTCCCACAGCCTGCACGAGGCGCAGCATAATTTCGAGAAGATGGGTCTGAAAGGCGCGGCCCCCAGCGTCGACTGGAAGCAGATGCTCGCCTACAAGGACGACGTGATCGGCCAGAACACCAAGGGCATCGAGTTCCTGTTCAAGAAGAACAAGGTCGACTGGATCAAGGGTTGGGCCTCGATCCCGGCCGCCGGCGAGGTAAAGGTCGGCACCAAGTATTACTACACGAAGAACATCGTCATCGCCTCCGGTTCCGAACCCGCCTCGCTGCCCGGCGTCGAGATCGACGAGAAGGTGGTGGTCAGCTCCACCGGCGCGCTCGCGCTCGCCAAGGTGCCGCAGAAGATGGTGGTGATCGGCGCCGGCGTGATCGGCCTCGAAATGGGCTCGGTCTACGCCCGCCTCGGCACCGAGGTGACGGTGGTGGAATTCCTCGACCACATCACCCCCGGCATGGACGGCGAGGTGCAGAAGAACCTGCAGCGGATCCTGAAGAAGCAGGGCCTCGACTTCGTGCTCGGCGCCGCCGTGCAATCGGTCGACGCGAAGAAGGTCAAGGCCACGGTTCACTACAAGCTCCGCAAGGACGACAGCGCCCACGAGATCGACGCCGATGTCGTGCTCGTCGCCACCGGCCGCAAGCCCTTCACCGAAGGGCTCGGGCTCGACACGCTCGGGCTCAAGCTGACCAAGCGCGGCCAGATCGAGACCGACCACGGCAAGACTTCCGCCCCCGGCATCTGGGCGATCGGCGACGTGACCGAAGGCCCGATGCTGGCCCACAAGGCCGAGGACGAGGGCATGATGGTGGCCGAGCGGATCGCGGGCCAGGCGGGCCACGTGAACTACGACGTGATCCCGGGCGTGATCTACACCACCCCCGAGGTCGCCTCGGTCGGCAGGACCGAGGAGGAGCTCAAGACCGCGGGCCGGGCCTACAAGGTGGGCAAGTTCAGCTTCATGGGCAACGGCCGGGCCAAGGCGGTGTTCCAGGGCGAGGGCTTCGTCAAGATCCTCGCCGACAAGGAAACCGACCGGATCCTCGGCGTCCACATCATCGGACCCTCGGCGGGCGAGCTCATCCACGAGGCCTGCGTGGCGATGGAATTCGGCGCGGCCGCAGAAGATCTGGCCCGCACCTGCCACGCTCACCCGACCTTCTCGGAAGCTGTCCGCGAGGCCGCGCTGGCCTGCGGCGACGGCGCGATCCACGCCTGATCTCGCCGCCCGCGTCCCGCGCGGACGCGGGCCGGGCGACGGGTGGGCGAACTCGGACACGGGTTCAAGTCATTGTAAACGCGTGAGATAGCGCAAACGCAAACGTTGCCCGGGCGAACCGGCGAGGCCCTGTCGCGGCCCCGCCGAACCGGCCGGGCCGGCCCCGGGGCCAAGGCGATGGCGCGCCCGGGGGCCGCAACGGGTACCCGGCATCCCGACCCGCCCCTGCCGCTACCCCCTGCACCGGACCCCAAAGGCCCAACCTGCGTCGAGGGGGGGAGAGCGCCAACGGCGGCCCGCCGCCGCCGCGCCGCCCGTCCCCGAAGACCCCCCATCGTCCCGATGGCGAGAACCCGTGCCGCACCCCTCGCAAGGACGGTGCCGCCGCGCCCGTAGCCCCCGGGAACCGTCCGCGCAGGCCACGGCAGACCCCGCCCCGCAAAGCCGCGCGGCCCGGGAATTCCCCGCCCGGACCATATTTTCGCCCCTTGCGAGGGCGACCGTGCCCTGAGCCGCGGGCGACCCCGCGGGCATTTACAGGACCGAGCGGAGCATTCTCCATGATCCAGACGTTATATAACCGGCTCCTCAAGGCCGGCCTGACCCTCGCCCTTGCCTTCGTCGTCGCCTTCGGCGCGACCCCGCCCCGCGCCGCCAAAGCCGACCCGGGCGAAGCCATCGCCGCCGGCATCATCGGGCTTGCGATCTATTGCGGCGCGACCGGCAAATGCGACAGCAGCCAGCGCGCCCGCGCCGGCGGTGGCGGCGGGCTTGCCGACGCCAAGGCCCTCGACCGCACCGAGGCGATGTGGGTGCAGGGCGGCCTGCAGGCCACCGGCTTCTATACCGGACCCATCGACGGGGCGATCGGCGCCGGCACCCGCGCCTCGATCCGGGCCTATCAGGCCGCCATCGGCGCTCCGCAGACCGGCGGCCTGACCGGCGCGCAGATCAACGACCTCGTGGCGCTGTCGCCGGAATTCTCGCGCTACGGCTCGAACAGCCCCAAGATGTTCCGCTCGGTCCGTGCCCATGATCTCGACCGCGACGGCGTGCGCCAGCTTCAGGCGGCGCTGAACGCCGAAGGCTACGGCGCGGGCTCGGTCGACGGCTCGTTCGGCCCCGGCACCCAGAACGCGGTGGCCCGCTACATGGCCGCGCGCGACCTGCCGGGCCAGCCCTACGCCTCGCGCCGGCTGCTCGCGAAGCTCCTGGGCCAGGCAGCGCCGGAACCGGCCGGCGCCTACCTCCTGCCGGCCTCCGCGCGGTCCGAGGCGGGGACCGACCCGGCCGCGGCTGGCGAGCCCGCCGCGATCCCGGCCACCATGCCGGCCCCGGCGGCGACGCAGGGCTTCGACATCCTCGGCGTGGCGCTCGGCATGACCGAAGCGCAGGCGAAGGACACGCTGATGACCGCCCTCGGCGGCAGCCTCCTGGTGGACACCGCCGACGCGGCGACGCTCGGGGCGGAAGGCGCGGGCCTGCGCGGCTTCCTCACGGTGCAACCCGGCTGGCCGGAAGCGCCGTCGGAACAGGTGATGGTGCTGTTCGACGATGCCCGGCCCGATCTCGGCGCGGTCGGCGTGTTCCGGATGATCCGGATGCCCGACGCCGTCGATCAGGCGGCGTTCGAAACCCAGGTTTTGCCGGATGTGATCGCCAATTACGGCGGCGAGACCATGGTGGAAGCCGCCAATCGCTGGGTCGCCAACCCGGCCGCGCGGACGATGTCGCCGGACGGTGCGGCCTGCGGCGACATGACCCTCGCGCTCGACCCGGGCCCCGCCAACGCGCTGGACGCGCTCTGGCGCTCGGGAGGCGGCCCGCGCTTCGCCGGCGGCGGCCCGGCCACGGTGGCCGCCGACTGCGGCGAAGTGCTCGACGCAGCCCTCGTCGACCACGTGATGCAGATCGGCCTGTGGAACGCCACCGCGCTCTCGGGCGCATCCGCGCCCGCCGCGGCGCCGAAGCTCAAGTTCTGATCCGGCCACGGCCAGAGACAGGCGAAAGGCCGGGCTGAGCCCGGCCTTTCCACCCCGCACGGGGAACCTTCAAGAGCGTGCGGGGCGCGCGCAGGGAGGGGGCAGGAACGCCCTCCCGCGTCCTAGCCTTGAACCCCGGGCACGAGCCGCAGCGCCGAGCCGGAATTGGCGCCGATGCCGGCCTGGTCCGACCCCGGAGGCGGCCCGCCGGCGCCCGGCCCCGCGCCCTCGGTCGAGACCGCCGCCGGATCGACACCCACGACCAGCTCGGCGACGTAGCGCTCGGATTGCTCGCGGATCGCCGCATAGGCGCCGTCGCCCGCCGCCTGGGCGATCCCGTCATTCGCGTTCACCGTGTCGCGCGTCGCCTCGCGCATGTAGGCGTCGACGTTGAGGAACAGATATTCCGACAGCGCGTCGGGAAAGAAGATCTGGCTGGTGAGCACCGTGGTTTCGTCGAGAAACACCTTGTAGTGGATATGGGTCGTCCGGCCCCGGTACCAGCCGGGGTAGATCGTGGCGAATTGCGCCACGCCGCGCCCGTCGGTCATCTGGGTGCCGCGCAGGAACGTCTCGCCCTGGGTGTCGAGCGTGCCGTCGGAGCCCTGCGTGGCGTAGCCCGAGTAGTTCCCCTGCGCGTCGCAATGCCAGATATCGACCCGGGCGCCTTCGAGCGGCACGCAATTCGCGTCGACCACCTGGAGCGTGAGCGCCATCGGCACGCCCGCCTTGCCCTCGGTCACGTCCGAGCGTTCGAGCGCGGGATCGAAGTAGTAGGGTCCTTCGGTGGTCTCGGGCGCCACGAGGCAGACGTTGGGGGTGACGAGGCCGATCGCGGCCGCTTCGGCGCGGACCGCCCGGGGAAAGGCGCCGACGCCGGCTGCGGCGACGGGCGAGGCCGCGAGGGCCATGAGAAGGGTGCGACGGTTGGGGTTGGTCATGAGCGTGCCTTTCGGTTGGATCGAAAGGCAAACGCAGGTCGGCGGCGATCCTGTCGGCGCGCCGGATCACGTCCGCGCGACGGTGTCGTGAGGCGGCGGGGCGGCTCAGCCCACCAGCATCTTGAGCCCCTGGGTGACGTCGGTGCGCACCGCGAGCCTGAGCGCCGGTTCGTCGCCCGCCGAAAGGGCGGCCAGGATCATCCGGTGATGGCGCTGCAGATCGGTGCGGCCCTGGGACGAATAGAGCGCCCGCATCGTCGGCCCGAGCTGGAGCCAGACCGTCTCGGCCAGCGCCAGCATCGCCGGCGCCTGGGCGCGCAGGTAGATCGTGCGGTGGAACTCGAGATTGGTGCGGATGTAGCCGGCCACCTCGTGCTTGGCGACATGCTCGGCGATCCGCGCATTGATCGTGCGCAGCCGGTCGATCAGCGCGATATGCGCGCGCGGCAGGGCGCGGGCGGCGAGCTCGGGCTCGAGCAGCGCCCTGAGCGCCGCGAGTTCCTCGATCCGCTCCGGCCCGAGGTCGGGCGTGGTGATCCGCCCCGAGGACGACATCGTCAGCGCGCCCTCGGCCGCGAGCCGGCGCACCGCCTCGCGCACCGGCGTCATCGACACGTCGAACGCCTTGGCGATGCCCCTGAGCGTGAGCGGCAGCCCGGGATCGACCTCGCCGTACATGATCCGGAGCCGCAGCGTGCGATAGACCCGTTCATGCGCCGCGAGCCCGGCTTCGGGGCCGGGCAGCGCGGGCGAATGCAGGGCGGCGGAGGTCATCATGGGGCGAGTGTGATCACAGCCGCGCCGTTCGTCAATCGCCGAAGCGATAGCGGTGCAGCGCCTCGGCATTGTCCTTGAGCCATTTGCGCGGCGCCTTGTAGCCCGGGAAGGTGCGCGCCACCTGCGCCCAATAGGCGGGCGAATGGTTCATCTCGATGATATGCGCGACCTCATGGGCGGCGACGTAGTCGAGCACCGCCTCCGGCGCCATCGCCAGCCGCCAGGAGAACATCAGATCGCCCCGATGGGTGCAGGAGCCCCAGCGCGAGCGGGTATCGCGCAAGGTGAGCTTGCCGGGGCTGACGCCGAGCCGGGCCGCGTGTCGGTCGACGGCGAGCGCGAGCGCGCCCCGCGCCTCGGTCTTCAGGAACGCCGCGAGCCGCGCCGGCGTGCGGTCGGGATCGCGGGCGGGCACCTCGATCCGCCCCGGACCGAGCCGTACCGCGCGCCCGGGGCCTGCGACGATCTCGTGTTCGGCGCCGCGGAACGGCAGCGTGCCGCCCGGCATCGGCACCGCCATGTCGGGCCGCTGGGCGAGGTGACGGCGGATCCAGCCGGCCCGGGTCTCGGCGAAGGCCAGAGCATGACGGCGCGAGGCGCCGTGGGGCAGGGTGAGCGTGACCCGCCCGTCGAGCCGCGACACCCGCAAGCTGAGCTGCCGCGCCCGCGCCGAGGGCCGAAGTTCGAGTGCGATCGGCGGATCGCCGGGAAGAATGATCTGTTCGCCCATGTCTCTGCCTGTTCGCCTGCCGCGGACCCGCCCGGGCCGCCCCGCCCGCCCGGCCTCGGCCGGGCCTTGCCGCCGGTTCGGAAAGGCTTTGACAGCCCCTTGCTTGTGTGGCAAGTGCCCCCAAATCTCGCAGATGGAACGGATGACGGAAAGGGGTTTTCCATGCCCAAGGAAGAATGGGGCACTAAGCGGCTCTGCCCGGACACCGGCAAGCGGTTCTACGACCTCGGGCGCACCCCGGCGGTGAGCCCCTACACCGGCAAGGTGGTCGAGCTCGACACCGGGAAGCACTCGCGCACCATGGTGGCGGACAAGGCCGACAAGGATTCCAAGAAGCTCGAGGATCTCGAGGACGATCTGCTCGATGCCGATGACATCGAAGAGGATGACGGCACCGACGTCGAACTCGAGGACGATGTGCTCGACGACGACGACGACGATGATGATGTCTCGCTCGACGAGATCGCCGACGTCGCCGCGCCCGACGACGAGTAAGCAGATCGCCTGACCAGATTGCGGGGCCGGGTCGCCGAGGGGCAGCCCGGCCCTTTGCATTGCGCGTTGCGGGAAAGGTCGCGCGCCGCCGCCGCCTCGGTCAGCGCCGCGTGAGCCGCCCGAGCCGGGACTTCACCCAGGCCCGCCCGCCCGACAGCGCCAGCGCCATGATCTTCCGGCGCGAGAAATCGTTGCGAAGCAGCCCGGTGACCGAGGCGGTATCGAGCTTGGCCATGCGCCGCACCGAGGCGTTCCACTCCTTCGGCCCGTATCTGGCGATCCGCGTGTTGACGATGAAGCCCCATTTGTACGAGCGCTTCAGCTGCCGCCGCGCGCGCCGCTCGTAGGCGCGGAGCGGCCCGGCCCGGCCCGTCTTGACCGCCCGGCCCAGCTGCTTGCCGAGCTCGCGCCCGAGGTCGATGCAGACCCGGATCCCCTCGCCGGCCGTGGGCGTGGCGAAATTCGCGCTGTCGCCCACCCGCACCACATTGCCCCATACCATCCGTTCGTCGAAGGCGACGGACGGCAGGATGCCGGAATGCACCACCGGCTCGCCCTCGAGTTTGAGCCCGTAGCGTGCAAGCAGCGCCTCGTCGGCCACCACCGCGTCGAGCAGCTTGCGCGGGCTCGCGTCGGTATCGGGCTGGATCACGCCGACCCCGATCCTGAGCGTGCCGAGCGCGGTGCCGAAGGCCCAGCCGTAGCCCGAGGGCACCTTCGCGCCCATGAAGATGATCCCGCGATCGGGCGGGTTCGCACCCAGCGGATATTCGTATTCGGTGCCGACCCCGAGCCGCCCGGGCCGCGCCGTCGCGAGCCCGAGCGCGCGCAGCACCGCGAGATGCCAGCCCGACGCCTCGACGAGGTAGCGCGCGAGGATCTCGCGCTTCGACCCGTCGCGGGTGCGGATCGTGCACACGTATCGCCCGTCGCCGCGCACCCGCGCGCCGGTGAACTTCGTCGCGAGCATCAACCGGCGGGTCTTGTGGTCGGACTGTCGCGCCAGCCATTTGTAGAGCCGCGGTGTATCGAGGATCGCCGGCATGTTGCCCTTGAGCGGGATCACCGCATGGGCGTCGTCGGCGAAGGCCTCGTTGGTGTTGAGCACATTGTACATCTCGGGCGGAATTCCGAGCCGCGCGGTATCGTCGGTCCAGCATCCGCCCGAGGTGCGGATCGGGTAGCCGATCTCCTCGTCCTGGTGGACGATGATCGTGTCGACCGCGTCGGGCAGGGTCGAGGCGACGCTGAGCCCCGCCGGTCCGCCGCCGACGATCAGCACGTCGCAAGTGAGGGGGGCGTCGTCCATCGGGGCCTCGGTCGGGTTGTCTTGGGCAGGGTCGGGTGCAGGGGCGGGGGTGCTTCGGCGAAGCTATCCAAGGGGCGCGGGACTGTCCACGCCCGGGCCGGCGGGCTGGGGCGAAAACCCACGCGATAACGGCCGATTTTTCGCTTGCACTGGCCCGGGCCAACGCCTACATACCGCCCACGCAAGCCCCCCGGGGCCTGCGCCCGGATGGGGCCTTAGCTCAGTTGGGAGAGCGCTTGCATGGCATGCAAGAGGTCAGGGGTTCGACCCCCCTAGGCTCCACCATCATCCTCCAAGCTGTTGATTTCTTGGCAAGCCCTTGGATATAAGGGGTTTATCGGGGTGGTTGTTACAGGGAAGTGTTACAGTGACGGCTCTGGAATCGATGCCCGGACACACCCGTTTGTACCGCCGAGGAGCGGTCTACTACCACCGCGCCGCAGTCCCTCAAGACATCGTCGAGACCTACGGGAAGCGCGAAGAGACGTTCTCCCTGCGCACCAAGGACCGCTCCGAAGCGCTGAGGCGCGTGAGGATCGCTGCCGTTCAGGTGGACGAAAAGTTCAGCGAGCACCGCAGGGAGCTTGAGCGGAATCGCCTGGTCGACGCCCAGCCCCCGTTGGACGAACTGACCCCGGCACAGATCGCCCGGGCGAAGGCCGCGTACCTACACTACGTGTTGGACGAGGACGAGGAAGTCCGCCTGGACGGCTTCTACGACACCGAGGACGAAGCAGAGCCGCTGGCCGACCTGCCGAGGCCGACCTTCAGGGAGCGGCAAGACCTCGGGGAGGACATGGACGAGGTCACCCGAGCCAACCTCGCACAAGGCAAACGCGACGAGTTCTTCAGGTCTGAAGCCGAGGAGGTTCTGACGTGGGACGGGATCGAGTTGCGGCTGGCAGAAGGGTCGCCAAGTTGGGGCCGGTTGATCAGGGCGCTGCAGGAGGCTTCCGTGGAGGCCCACAAGGTTATCCGGGAGCGGGACACCGGGGACAGCGTCCCCACCCCCGAGTACCCGAACACAGCACCCCGAGCCCGCCCCAGCAACGCACCGCTGCTTTCAGAGGCCGTTCACGCGTGGGAGGCTGAGAAGACGCGCGGGGCATGGTCCACGAAAGTCCACAACGATTACATGACGTGGATGGCCGCGTTCATCGAGGTCGCGGGGGACCACCCGATCACCGAGTACGCCAAGGACGATGCGCGGGCCTTCAAGGCCACGCTCCTCAAGCTGCCTGCCAACTGGAGGAAGAACCGTTCGGTGAAGAAGCTCCCGCTCTTGGAAGCAGCCGAGAAAGCTCACGCCCTCGGGCTTCCACCGATGAGCAGCGCGAACCTCAACAAGGCGCTGCGCCGGGTGGCGGGGTTCTGGAACTACGCTGAGGCGCACTACGACGACATCCGGCCTTCGCTGTTCAAGGGGCTGCAGGTGAAGGAGGCGGTTGCCGCGCGAGACCAACGCGACCCGTTCAGCCCGGACCAGTTGGCCAAGCTGTTCAGCAGCCCGCTCTACACCGGGTGTCGCTCAGAGCGCTTCTGCGCTGAACCCGGAGAACAATCGATGCGCGGCACCGCCCGGTTCTGGTTGCCGCTCCTCGGGCTGTTCACCGGAGCGCGGCTCAACGAACTCTGCCAGTTGACGCCCAGGTGAAGGCCGTCGCGAGGGCACTCCTTCAGACCCTCAAGGATGAGAAGCTAGTCCTCGACTGGACGAAGAAGAAACAGGGACGCGGAGCCGTGCGGCAGGCCATCGAGGTGGCGTTGAATCGTGGCCTGCCGGAGGTCTACGACGAAGCGATCTTCAACATGAAGTGCGACACCCTCTATCGGCACGTCTTCGAATCCTACCGTGGTGGGGGGGCGAGCATCTATCAGGCCGCCTGAACCTCGCGAGCGGCTGGTCGAAAACCCGAAAAGTGTTACAGTGGGTTGTAACAGTGGCGTGGAGCCCGTACTACATAACCTATTGAAACTAAACAGGAGAGAGGCCTCCGTACCGCTCCCCCTAGGCTCCACCAAATCCTTCCGCAAGTTTCGATAACGATCTGAATGGGTTGCGCGGTAGTCGGCTACCTCTGTGCGGCTTTGTCACCATTCTGCATGCAGTCCTTTGTCACCATCTTGTCACCTGGGTGAGGGATAGATTGGGCGCGCGGGATCTCCAGACCGGCGCACGGTCGCGCCGATCCGGTCGCCGAGATCTCCGCCGCGAGATGCGCCAAACACACGACTTCTAACGGTGCGTCTTTGGCTGGGCCTCGATTGAATGGCCGAGGTGGTTTTCCATGATGGCCCGCAAGCTCTCTAGCCCGCCGGCCGCTTTCTCGATTGCCATGCGAAGGGTCTGGTCGTGACCTGGGAGGAATTTCCCGCCTTTGGTTTCTCCACCGCAGCCACAAATGCAAATGTTCTTTGGCACTGGGTGCTCCTTCTTCACTGGCCGTGCATTCTGGAAGTCCGATCCTGGCCGTATGACTAAACAAGGTTCGGACAACAAGTCGGCGTTGGTCGTGGCCCAGCCCGTTCGGGCCATACAAGCTCCTGCCAACGACAAGACATTCTCTTCCACCACTGCGTTTGCAGCGTCGAGGTCGCCAAGACTTTCGTGAAACGCCTTGGCTGCGTTCAACGCATCGAGGTGGTGCTCTCCGGGTCCAGCGTGGTTGGCCCCGCTGACAAATGCTTCGAAGATCAGAAGGTCATCCAGATACGGCCAGTCTTGCCAATCAAGCCGGGCCCGTTTGTTGGGAAGTTTCGTTCGAAGGTGGTCCAGAACTTGCGTGACGACGGCGAGGCCCAAGGTCGTGACCGCCGCGCCGGCGCCGGCAGACCAAGGCCGGCCGTTCTCGCCCTCTCGCTGGGTAGTCAACTTGCCCGTTGGTCGACCGACGGGGATGAACAGCGGCGCCTCGAAGCCCAGTGCGGCCGGCCTGTCGTTCGCCAATCTCGCGAAAGTATCGATGAAGGCATCAAGATCCTGACCCGTCGCTTCCGAGCCGTCGGAAAGGATTGCCCATCCAATGTTCCGAGGAGCGCCAACATCAATTGCGCCAACCACTACGCCTGATTGCACCCGTTCAACCACGGTCCCGCTTCGGAAAACCTTCGATTCTTCGCTCCAATATGAAGCATGCTTCAATCCAGTAAAGCTTTTTGAAGTCAGATCGATTTATGGATCGGCCAGCCGAAGTCTACTTCGGACATGAGCAGTCACCTGAAGAGCTACATTGGCAGCCAGCTGCGGACCCATCGCAAAGGCGCTGGATTAGGGCAGGCCGAACTTGGCGCGGGTGTCGAGCGTACCGCTGAAGCGATCTCGAACATCGAAACGGGGAAGAGTCTGCCCTCCATCGATACGCTCCTGGCTCTTGCTGCTGCACTGGGTGTCGGCGTCGCGGATTTCCTTCCCACAGGTGAACTCCGTCACAAGGTCGCAGCCACGCGAATGAAGCGAGAGGCTGAAGTGATGCAACTGATCCGCGGCCTGTCAGACTGACTTTCCCCCCGGGGGTCCCTCGTTCATAACGAGAGTCTGCGGGTTTTGGATTGGTAGTCGTGTCGTTCGGTTTGGGCAAGCGCGCCGGGCGCGGAGCCCTCAGATTGCTCAAGCGTCCGGCGCGCTTCTACGGGCGTCTGGTTGCCCAGCGATGAATGCGGCCTGACGGTGTTGTAATCGTAGCGCCAGAGCGCCAGTTTTCGGCGGGCCTCATCCAAGGTGTCGAAGATCTCTTCGTTCAAGAGTTCATCGCGGAGGCTACCGTTGAATGACTCGATGAAGGCGTTCTGCTGGGGCTTGCCCGGATCGATGTAGTGCCAGTCGATGCCGTTGTCGGCGGCCCATCTCAGGATCGCCCGGCTGGTGAACTCCGTGCCGTTGTCGCTGACGATGCAGCCCGGCCGTCCGTAGATCCGCACCAGCGCGTCCAGCTCACGCGCCACGCGCAGACCAGAGATGCTGGTGTCGGCGATCCTTTGCCCGACAGGCGATTTGGCAATGCCAAATCTGCCGAAAGGGGGGCACAGGTTCTCGCGGTAGCAGTCGTCGATCACCGCCAGGATGCGGAACTTGCGCGCGACCCCAAAGGTATCGGCCAGGAAGTCGAGCGACCACCGGGCGTTCGGGCGCAACGCCTCCGGCATCGGGGTTCGCGATCCGCGCGCCCGCTTGCGGCCCCGCCGGCGCTTCACCGACAGGCCCTCGTCCCGGTACCTGGCCTTCAGCTTGTAAAACGTCGACGGGCTCAGCCCGTGCCGACGACACAGCTCGGCCGTCGGCATGCCCGCCTCCTGTTCCTTGATCATCCCGATAATCTGCGCCTCGGTGAAACGGCTTGTCCTCATTCGTCTGCTCCTTCGCGGTTGAGCAGACTCTACATCACGATGAGGGATTTCGCGGGGGGCAGGTCACCTAGGCTCCACCAAATTCTTCCCTTCAAAATCGGCTACGAAGCGACCGTGCCACGCGGGGCGCGTGACGCATTCGCATTCCGGTCCCCCTGTCCCTCGGGTGGCCGCGATTTTCCAGGCCTTTGTCCGGCCCGGGACGCGGACGGGGCGCGCGAGCGGCGCCGGCACATGCGGCCGGTTCGGTCCGTCGCGCCGAGATTGCCGCCGCCGACGCGGCCCGACGCCATGGCGCGACCTACGCCGGGATCGAGCCGATCCGTGCGAGCACGACGGGGTCGCGTACGTCCCAGGCGGTCATGCCGGCGCGCGACGCCGCTTCCAGGCCCTCGTCGGAATCCTCGAGCACGAGGCTGCGCGCAGGCGCGATGCCGAGGCGCCGGGCCGCGAGCAGGAAGATCGAAGGATCGGGCTTGGCCCGCCCGGTATCGGACACGGTGACGATCAGGTCGAACAGGCCCGCGAGCCCGGCCCCGCCGAGCATCGCCGCGACCACCTCGGTTTCCGCATTCGACCCGACCGCGAGCGGCAGGCGTCGGTGGAGGCGGCGGGCGAAGGTCGCGACCGGCGGGTTTTCCGCCACCAGCCTGCCCGCCCGTTCGATGGTGATCGCGAGACTGTCGCGCGCCAGCCGGTCGACGTCCAGTGTCCGGCCCCGAAGCGCAGTCTCACGCGCGCTGAATTCCGCGGTGAGGCCGGTGCGATCCAGCCCCCTGCGCAGGTCGTACCACGCCCGCTCCATCTCGGCCCCCTGGCGCCGGGCGGCGGCGTTGAACGCATCGAAATGCAGCGACGCACTCTGCACGAGCGTGCCGTCGACATCGAAAATCACCCCGTCCCAGGGCCAGTCGATCATGGTTGATGGCTCCTTCCAAGCCGGGCGGCGAGGGCCTCGGCGTCGAGCGGTTTCGGCAGGGTGACCAGCGCCGGCCCGAACCGGGCGCCGAACGGGATCTTCGCCGGCAACCGGCCCGAGATCACCGCGACGGCCGCCGCCGCCCCGCTCTCGAGCGCGGTCTCGGCGATCCGCCAGCCGCCGGGCGCGCCGCCGAGCGAGAGATCGGTGACCACGAGATCGAACCGGCCCTCGCCGAGCCGGCCGAGGCCCGCCTCGAGGCTCGTCGCCGTGACGATCTCGCGCGCCCGGGGACGCAGCGCCTTGCGATGCGCCGCGAGGTCGTCGGGATTGTCTTCCACCACCAGAACCCGCGCCCACACCTGCGTCGCCGTCGCGCGTTCCTGTCGGCCGGCCGGCAAACGCGGCAGCGTCAGGCGCACCGTCGTGCCTCGGCCGGTCTCCGACTGGATCTGCATCTCGCCCCCCGACTGGCGGATGAAGCCGTAGACCATCGGCAGGCCGAGCCCGGTGCCCGAGCCATCGTCGCGGGCGGTGAAGAACGGCTCCATCGCGTGGTCGAGCACCTCGGGGCTCATGCCCTGGCCGGTATCGGCGACCTCGATCAGGGCGACCTCGGGTGCGGCCTGCACCCGCAGCGTGATCCGGCCGGCCCCCACGATCGCGTGGGCGGCGTTGAGGCACAGATTGAGCAGCGCGCTTTCGAGCTGGCCCGGGTCGACCCGCACGACAAGACGCTCCGGGCCGGTCTCGACCTTCAGCTCGATCGCGTCGCTGATCGCGAGCGCCACCAGATCGGCGACCGCTTCGACCAGCGGGCCCAGCTCGACCGCCTCGGGCGACAGCCGTTGCCGGCGGGCGAAGGCGAGCAGCCGCTGCACCAGCGCCGTCCCGATCTCGGCCGCGTTGGCGATCGCGCCGATCAGCTCCCGCTGGCGTGCGGGCGGCGCGCTGTCGATGAGGTGCAGGCTGCCGTTGATCGTCGACAGGATATTGCCGAAATCATGCGCCACCTCGCCGGTCACCTTGCCCAGCGCTTCGATCCTGCGCGCCTGCTCCATGCGGTCTTCGGCCTGCCGCTGTTCGGTCACGTCGGCGAGCAGTACCACCTCGCCGCCGCCGGGCAGCGGGTTCGAGCGCCGCACCAGGTGCCGCCCGTCGGCACCGCTCAGCCCGTCGGCCCCGGCCGGGCCCGGTTCCGCAGGCCATCCCGCCGCCTCGAGCAGCGCCTCGAGCGAGCCATGCGCCGCTGCCGCCTGCGGGTCGATCCGCAACACCTCGGCAAGCCGGTCGTTGCGCGCCACGATCGCGCCGGTCTCGGACAGAATGGCCACCCCGTCGCTGATCCCGCGCATCATGTTGTCGAACATCGCCGTGCGCTGGGCGAGGCGGCGGTTCGACCGGTCGAGCCTCAGCGCATTGGCACGGAAGGTGCGGAAGGCGTGGAACAGCTTGCCGATCTCGTCGCCCGCGCCCTCGCCGCGCGGCAGCCGCGACGAGCGGTCGCCGGCGGCGAGCCGCATCATCGCGTCCGAGATCGCCTTGAGATTGCCGGTGACATAGCCCGAGACATAGAGCGCCGCCGCGAGCGCCAGCGCGGCCGAAGCGAGGGCGACGACGAGGATCGTGGACTTCTGCAGCGAGATCGCGCTGGTGGTGTCGGTGCGTTCGGCGGCGATCGCGTCCTGCGCCGCGGCGGTCACCGCCTCGGCCGCAGCGATCAGCGTGGCGGTGCCGTGGCGCACCCGCACCAGCGCGCTCTGGGCGCCGATCTGGTGCATGAGCTCGAGCCGGCGCAGTTCGAACAATCCGGTCGGTCCCTCGGCGATCTCGCGCAGCCGGGCGAGATCGTCGAGCCCGTCCGCCATCTCGCCGGTATTGGCGACGAGCCGCAACTGGTGGTACTCGCGCTGAAACTCGCCGACCGCGATCAGGTTTTCGGCCCGTCCCGCCCCGATCAGCGCGGCGGCGAGCCGTTCCAGCGTGAACCAGTCCTGGCGCTCGGCGAGCGGCGCATCGGCGCCGGCGGCGCGTTGGGCGAACCGTCGTTCCATCCGCGCCAGCTCCGCGTTCAGCCGCAGCGTGCGGTCGCGGTAGCGGGCGCGGTCTTCCATGTGGCTCACCAGCGTCTCGGTCGCCGCGCGCATGTCGTCGAGCACGGCGTGGAGCGGGCTGTCGTCGGCCCGCCCGGCGCGGATTTCCTCGATCAGCCGCGTCGTCGCATGGCCCTCCTGGGCAATCCGGAACGGGCTGTCGAGCAGCAGCATATAGGGCGCACGGGTGGCGACCGCGGCCGCCTGGCGCGACAGGGTCAGCGCGCCGTCCACCGAAGACAGCGTGTCGCCGTGCAGCCGGTCGACCCGGTTGGTGGTCCGCTCGAGCGCGGCCCAAGCGATGGCGCCGACCAGAAACGTCGCGAGCGCGAGCGCCGCCAGCGCGAAGAAAAGCCGGGCGCGCACCGTGGGCCCCTTCATCGCGCAGCACCCCTCACCGCCCGTCCTCGGGAAAGAAGATGTAGCCCTGCCCGCGCCGGGTCTGCAGGTGCACGGGCTTCGACGGCACCGCTTCGATCTTGCGCCGGAGCCGCAGGATCAGCACGTCGACGGTGCGGTCGACATAATGGCTCAAGTCGCTGCCGAGCTCGGTCAGAAGCTCGAGCCGCGGGATCACCCGGCCGGGATGGCGCAGGAAATACTCGAGCAGCCGGTATTCGGCATTGGTCAGGGCCACCTCGTCGCCATCTGGGCCGATCAGCTCGCGTCGGTCGAGGTCGAGCCGATACACGCCGAAACTCACGAGCCGCGCCGCGTCGCGCTCGGGATCGGCGAGCGCCGGGTGCCCCGCCCGGCGCAGCACGGCGCGGATGCGGGCGATCAGCTCGCGCGGGTTGAACGGCTTCATCATGTAATCGTCGGCGCCGGTCTCCAGCCCCTCGATCCTGTCGGCCTCGTCGCCGCGTCCGGTGAGCATGACGATGGGCAGGTTGAACCGGTGGCGCAGCTCGATCGCGAGATCGAGCCCGTTCTCCTCGCCGAGCCTGAGGTCGATCAGCGCGAGGTCGACGCCGGGATCGGGGCCAAGGGCGAAGAAACCCTCGCCGTCCGCCAGCGCGACGGCGTCGAATCCGCTGTCCTCCAACAGCGCGGCGACGGTGCGGCGCAGATCGGCGTCGTCGTCGATGACCGCCACCAGAGGTGGGCGTTTTCGCTCCTCGCTCATCGCGGCCCGGCCTTTCCCTGCGTCCGCATCGTCCCGTCCGCAGAATGCGTCCCGCCGCGGGGCGCGTCACCCCCATGCGCTGCGTTTGTAACATTGTTCATCGAAAACCCGCCCCCAGGCCGCATTGGTAGCGCTAACAGCGCTCGCTTTGCCGGCGGGCAAGGTGCCACACTCCGCCCATTCCCGCGGTGGAGGACCGTGGGCAAGCTGGGAGGACTCCATGAAAAAGACGCTCACTCTTTCCGTACTCGCGCTGGCCGCGAGCCTCGGAACTTCGGCGGCGATGGCGCAAACGCTCAATGTGGTCTGCTCGAACGAGCAGGCCTGGTGCGATCTGATGGCACAGAACTTCGAGATCGAAACCGGCATCGACGTCGCCGTCGTGCGCAAATCGACCGGCGAGACGCTGGCGCAGATCCGCGCCGAGGCGGGCAACCCCAAGGTCGACGTGTGGTGGGGCGGCACCGGTGACCCGCATCTGATCGCGGCTGCCGAAGACCTGACCCAGCCCTCGGGCGTCGACGTGTCGGGCCAGCTCGGCTGGTCGCAGAACATGACCGAAATGTCGGGCGGCAAGGCGGTCGGCGTGCATGTCGGCCTGCTCGGCGTGATCTACAACACCGAGGTTCTGGCCGAGAAGGGGCTCGAGCCGCCGGCCTGCTGGCGCGACCTCGCCAAGCCCGAATACGTGGGCGAGATCCAGGTGGCCAACCCGAACTCGTCGGGCACCGCCTATACCGAACTCGCCACGCTGGTGCAGCTCTTCGGCGAGGACGAGGGCTTCAAGCTTCTGGCCGAGATCGGCAAGAACGTGAACCAGTACACCAAGTCGGGCTCGGCGCCCGGCAAGGCCACCGCGCGCGGCGAGAACACCATCGCCATCGGCTTCATGCACGACATGGTAAACTTGAAGAAACAGGGCTTCCCGGTCGAGATCGTGGCGCCCTGCGAGGGCACCGGCTACGAGGTCGGCGCGGTGTCGATCATCGCCGGCACGCCCAATCTCGATGCCGCCAAGAAATGGGTCGAATACGTGATCTCGGCGCCGGCGCAATCCGCGGGCCTCGAGGTGGGCGTCTTCAACACCCCGTCGAACCCGGATGCGGCCAAGGACCCCGACGCCCCCGATCCGGCCTCGGTGAAGCTCATCGACTACGATTTCGAGACCTACGGCGCCTCCGACACCCGCGCCCGGCTGCTCGAGCGTTGGACTGCGGAAGTGAAGGATGCAGGCGGCGTGATCGAGGAATGATCGCGGCCTGAACTGCAAACCTGACCGGCCCCGCGCTTCGCGCGCAGGGCCGGCACAACCGGGGGCGGCGTGATGAGACGCACGGCTTTGACATGGGTTGTGGTCGGCCTCGTGGGCTGGGCCTTGCTCCCGTGGTATTTGGTATCGGGCGGTTTCTGGCGCTTCGACTGGATCCTGCATCTTGCCGGCGACAGCCGGTCCGCCCTTGGCTGGGCGCTGGGCGGCAGGGGCTGGCTCTGGCTGCCGGCGCTGGGCTTCGCCGGCGCGGCACTGACCCTCGCGCTCGCCCGCACCCAGCTCGGCGCCGCGCGCGCTCTGGTGGCCTCGGGCGCCGGCGGGCTCGCCCTGCTCATTGGCGAGGCGAACCTGGTGGGTACCCGTTTCGGCCTGTTCGAGGGCGAGAACCCGGGGCTGGGCGCGGGCGCGCTCGTGACCGCGGCCGCGCTCCTGTTCATCACCACCACCGGCATCTCGGGCCTCGGCAAGGGCAGGGGCGACGCCTTCGTCACCGGGCTCGTGGGCGCCATCGTCGCGCTGGTCGCCACCTTCGTCTTCTACCCGCTCGCCTTCATCCTGGTGCGCGCCTTCGAGCTCAAGGGCGGCGCGGGCTTTGGCATCGGCGAGTTTTTCCCGCGGTTCTTCTCGTCCTCGGTCTGGGGCATCGGCTGCCTCACCGGGCGCGGCTATTGCGGCCCTGCGTTGAACTCGCTTCTGCTCGGCCTGTCCACCGCCGCCGGCACCACCTTCATGGGGCTGATGTTCGCGCTCATCTTCACCCGCACCGCATTCCCGGCGAAGAAATTCCTGCGCGTGCTCACGGTGCTGCCGATCATCACGCCGCCCTTCGTCATCGGCCTCGCGCTCATCCTGCTGTTCGGCCGTTCGGGCACGATCACCGAGTTCTTCGCCTGGGCCTTCGACTGGGAGAAGACCCGCTGGCTCTACGGCTTCAAGGGCGTGTGGCTGGCCCAGATGCTGTCGTTCACCCCCATCGCCTTCCTCGTCCTCATCGGCGTGGTCGAGGGCGTGAGCCCGTCGATGGAGGAGGCGAGCCAGACGCTGGACGCGGGCCGCTGGCAGACCTTCCGCTACGTCTCGTTCCCGCTGATGCGTCCCGGCATCGCCAATGCCTTCCTGCTCGGGTTCATCGAAAGCCTCGCCGATTTCGGCAACCCTCTGGTGCTGGGCGGCAATTTCAACGTGCTCTCGACCGAGATCTACTTCGCCATCGTCGGCACCATCGCCGATCCGGCGAAAGCGGCGATCCTGTCGATCACGCTGCTCACCTTCACGCTGTCGGCCTTCCTCGCCCAGCGCTTCTGGGTCGGCAAGAAGAACTACGCGACCGTGACCGGCAAGGCCGACTCGGGCCGTCATGCCGCGCTGAACGCGGGCCTGCGCTGGACCGCCTACCTCGTGGCCCTGCCCTGGGCCGCCTTCACCCTGGTGCTCTACGCGCTCATCGTCTTCGGCAGCTTCGTCAAGCTCTGGGGCTACGACCACACCTTCACGCTCGAGCACTACATCCGCGGCTTCAAGATCGTGGTGCGCAACGGCATCCATTTCACCGGCGCCGCCTGGGACAGTTACTTCACCACCCTCGCGATCTCCGGGCTTGCCGCCCCGCTCACCGCGGCCGTGGGCCTCGCCACCGCCTACCTGTTGGTGCGCCAGAAGTTCGCCGGCAAACAGGCCTTCGAGTTTTCGACCATGCTGAGCTTCGCGATCCCCGGCACGGTGATCGGCGTGGCCTATATCATGGCGTTCAACTTCCCGCCGATCGAGCTCACCGGCACCGGGCTGATCCTGATCGTGGTGTTCATCTTCCGCAACATGCCCGTGGGCGTGCGCGGCGGCATCGCCGCGATGAGCCAGCTCGACGCCTCGCTCGACGAGGCCTCGATCACCCTCGGCGCCAACTCGGCCACCACGCTCAGGCGAGTGATCCTGCCGCTCATGGGCCCCGCGATCCTCGCCGCGCTGACCTATTCCTTCGTGCGTGCCATCACCTCGGTGAGCGCGGTGATCTTCCTCGTCTCGGCCCGCCACAACATGGCCACCTCGTTCATCGTCGGGCGGGTCGAGAACGGCGAATACGGCATCGCCATCGCCTATGCGACGGTGTTGATCGTCACCATGCTCGTCGTCATCCTCGCCATGCAACTCCTGATCGGCCGCCGCACCCTGCGCCGCGCCGACCGGGTCGAGGCCCATTAGGAGAGCCACATGACCAAGGGTTCCGTCCGTTTCGAAAGCGTCACCAAGCTATTCGGCGACGTCGTCGCGCTGAAGCCGCTCGACCTCGACATCGCCCCGGGCACGCTGGTGACCCTGCTCGGCCCCTCGGGCTGCGGCAAGACCACCACGCTGAGGCTGGTCGCAGGCCTCGAACCGCCCAGCTCGGGGCGCATCCTGATCGGCGGCGAGGACGTCACCCACCTGTCGGCCACCTACCGCAAGGTGTCGATGGTGTTCCAATCCTACGCCCTGTTCCCGCATATGACCGTGGCCGAGAACGTGGCCTACGGGCTCACCGTGAAGAAGGTGAACAAGTCCGAAGCCCGCGCCCGCGCCGAAGAGGGGCTCGCCATGGTCGGGCTCGAGGGGTTCGGCGACCGGCTGCCCTCGGAGCTTTCGGGTGGCCAGCAGCAGCGCGTCGCCGTGGCCCGCGCCATCGTGCTGGAGCCCGAAGTGCTGCTGCTCGACGAGCCGCTCTCGAACCTCGACGCCAAGCTTCGCCGCCACGTGCGCGAAGAGATCAGGCAGATCCAGCAGCGGCTGAACCTCACCGCGCTCTACGTCACCCACGACCAGGAAGAGGCAATGGCCGTCTCCGACCGGATCATCGTGATGAAGAACGCCGAGATCGCCCAGGAGGGGACGCCGTCCGACCTCTACGAGCGGCCCAATTCCGCCTTCATCGCCGACTTCATCGGCGACGCCAACCTGCTGGCCGTGGAGGTGACGAAGGCGGGAGATACGACCGAAGTCCTGCTCGACGGCAAGCCGCTCAGCCTGCCCACCGCTTTCGCCGCCGCCGGACAGGCCAACCTCGTCCTGCGCCCGCACCAACTCAGGCTCGACCGGGAACCGGGCGCCCAGACGCTGCCGGCCGAAGTGGCCTATGCCGCCTATCTCGGCAACCAGATGCAATACACGCT
>JAGRMO010000139.1:0-197 GCA_020441205.1 Maritimibacter sp. | reverse complement strand
ACCGCGCTGGGCGAGATCTTCGCCATCACTCCGCCGGCGGCCGTGCCCTTCGTCCAGGGCGAGACGCTGCACATCGGCTTCGACCCGGCGGCGGCCCGGCTGGTCGCGGGGTAACCGGCCGTCCTGCCCGGGCGCCCGGGGCCTCGGTTGGCCCTCGGGCCCGGCACCGCACGCGCCGGACGCCTCCGCCGCTGCCA
>JAGRMO010000138.1 GCA_020441205.1 Maritimibacter sp. | reverse complement strand
GGGTCGCCCGGGCCGTTCGACAGGAACACCCCGTCCGGGTTCAGCGCCTTGATCTCCTCCGCCGTCGCCGTTGCCGGCAGCACGGTCACGTCGCAACCCGCCGAGGCCAGCGAGCGCAGGATGTTGCGCTTGGCGCCGTAGTCGATCGCCACGACCTTGTGGACCGCGTCCTTCTGGCGCGGGAATCCGTCGGGCCAGGCCCAGCGCATCTCGTCCCAGTGATAGGATTGCCGGCAGCTCACGTCCTTGGCGAGGTCGAGCCCGACGAGGCCGGGAAAGGCCCGCGCCTTGGCCACCAGGGCAGCGATGTCGAACTTCCCCTCGGGATCATGCGCCAGTGCCACATGCGGGCTGCCCTGCTGGCGGATCGCCCGGGTGAGCCGGCGGGTGTCGATCCCGCCGATGCCGATCCGGCCGGATTTCGTCAGCCAGCTGCGCAGATTTTCGGTCGCCCGCCAGTTCGACGGCTCGGTCGGATCCCATTTCACCACCATCCCGTCGGCCACCGGCGCGCCGGCCTCGTCGTCCTCCGGGTTAACCCCCACGTTACCGATATGCGGGAAGGTGAAGGTCACCACCTGCCCGGCATAGGACGGATCGGTCATGATCTCCTGGTAGCCGGTCATCGCGGTGTTGAAACACAGCTCGGCGGTGGTCTCGCCGGTCGCGCCGAACCCTGCGCCGGTAAACACCGTGCCGTCGGCAAGCGCGAGGCAGGCGGTGGGCTTTGCGATGGTCGGCATGGCAGCTCTCCCCGGGGGCCAAATTGACGCTTTCCTAAGGGGGGCCGGGCATGGGGTCAAGCCGATGGCGGCCCCGGATGACGTGGCGACGCCCGCGCTTGTATGTCGTCTGCCGACGCGCTACAGCGGGTTTCCGAAACCGAACCCTGGGGGGGCCGAAGGGATGGACATGCGCACGCGCCTGAACGAAGCGCTGAAATCGGCGATGAAGCAGAAGGAAGCGGCCCGGCTGTCGACCCTGCGTCTCATCACCGCCGCGATCAAGGATCGCGACATCGCCAAGCGCGGCGAGGGCGACGACGCCGAAGTGGGTGACGACGAGATCCTCGCGATCCTCGGCAAGATGGTCAAGCAGCGCCAGGAAAGCGCCCGCATCTACGAAGAGGGCGGGCGGCTGGAACTGGCCGAGAAGGAACTGGGCGAGATCACCGTCATCGAGGAATTCCTGCCCCGCCAGCTGTCGGACGACGAGGTCGCCGCCGCGGTCGAGAAGGCGGTCGGCGCGGTCGGCGCCGACAGCATCCGCGACATGGGCCGGGTGATGGGCGAGCTGAAGGCGCATTACACCGGCCAGATGGATTTCGGCCGCGTCGGCGCGATGGTGAAGGCCCGCCTGGGCTGATCCGTCGAGGCCCAAGCGGAGCTTGGGCGCGCGTGCCGCGGGCGGGCGCGCGGCTCGCGCCGCGCGGGGGCCGCGCAAGCCCCGGGCTCAGTCGAACTGCACGATCAGCGCATCGCAGGCCACGTCGCTCACCACCTTCGTGTGATGCCCCTTGCCGCTGCGATCCTCCATCCGCCAGATGTCGCCGGGCTCGATCCGCCGCGCTTCGCCGTCGCTCGCGGTCACCAGCACCGCGCCCGACAGGCAGACGAAATACTGCCGCTTCGGCGTCGGGTGAATCGGCTCGTTCCACCCGGCGGGCAGCCGCAGGAACAGTGTCGCCTTCGTCGGCTCCGCCTCCGAGATGAAGATGCCCTCTGCCGGCGGCGCGAAGACCTGCTCGGCGAGCGTCACCTCGGCGTCGCGCCAACGGCTCTCGCCCGCGGCGTCGGTGTAGAGATGGTGGTACTTCATGCGCAGGCTCCTCGTCCGCCACAGGTTCGAGGAGCATAGCCGGGATCGCCCTCCGGGCAACGCCGCAGAGCGATCCGCGCCGCCTATCTCTCGGCCGGCGCGATGTGGCGGATGCGCTCGGTATGGGTCCGGATATCCTCCGCCGACCAGGGCGAATGCACCCGCTTGGTCGAGGCCGGATGGTTGCCGAGCCCGAGCCCTTCCTCCGGCCGCCAGGCCCGTTGCGGCCGGATCGGCCGGGGCGCGAAATTGCCGCCGCAGGTCGGGCAGACATTGTGCAGCACCTCCTCGGCGCAATGCGCGCAATAGGTGCATTCGTAGGAGCAGATCCGCGCGTCGGGGGCGTCGGGCGGCAGATCGACATCGCAAAGTTCGCAGTTGGGACGAAGCTCGAGCATGGGAACACATCACCTCAATCGGGAATCGGAAAGATCAGCCTAGCGTCGGGGATGTGGCGGCGAAAGTCTCTCCCCGCGCCGCCGGGGTCGGGCCCAGGGCGAGGCGCGCCGCTTTGCTGGGCGGTCTCGCCCCCGCCTGCACCCCGCCGCCGCGCGCCTCAGCCGTGCCGGCGCGACTTGGCGAGGATCAGCGCCCTTTCAAGCGCGTCGAACAGTTCCGGCCGCTCGCTCTCGTGCAGGAAGGCCCCGATCTCGACCTCGCGCCCGCCGCCTTTGAGCGTGACGTAATCCACCACCGGCCCGCCCCGGTGATGCATCTGCACGGTGACCCAGTGGATGTTGGCCTCCCATTCCGCATGCGCCCGGTGCGGCCCGTGGCGGGTGAGGCGGATGTGGTCGGGCCAGATCCGAAGCTCTTCGAGGATCTCGCCGTCACGGTACGACCGGTCGATGAACCACCAGAGCCCGGCGATGGCCGCGAGCCCGGGCACCAGCAGCCACCAGATCGCGAAGGTGCCGATGAAGGCCGAGACCGGGATCAGCAGGAGCACATAGGCCCCGCCGATGGCGAAGGCGAAGCCGCGTTTGGGCAGGCTCCGGTAGGGCCAGAGGTGCAGCTCGGCGATGGGGGCCGCGCCCTCGGCGTGGCCGGGGGCGTCGGGGGCAGGGGCGGCGGTGAGGGGCGGGGTCCATTCAATGGGCATGGCGTCACGAGCGGGGAGCCGAACGGCGCAGGAAGTGCAGAATTATTCCAGCGATCGACAGGATCAAGATAACGACGAGTGCGACAAACACGATGACGAGAGTAGCGATCGCAAGGTCATCCATGCGGCGGCCAGCTCCCGCACCTTTGTTGATGAGTTCCGCTCCCAATGGAGTGAGCACGTAATTGTCGGGTTTGGGCGAAGTCCAAGCCAATGTACTGCCTAGGTCGAGCACCCACAGATTAAGCCTCGAGTAGGCCGCAAACACCGTGGCCGCCCAGAAGATCAGTCGTTTTGTTTGCCTGAGGAAATCGGGATTCAAGCGTTCTTGAACCCAGCCGACCGCTGCGATGGTAGCCAGGATGAAAAAAAATTCCAAATCGACCCAGAACGTATCGGGAGCTACACGCACACGACAAAAATTTCTGTCGGTCGCAAAGAGGCATGGGTCATAACCGACAGTTTTTTCAAGGAGCGTGGTGTTTAACGTTCGGACCCAACCCATCTCGAGCCAAACAGGCTCGAGCAGCGGGATCAAGCCAACAACAACGGCCACCGCGAACAGCTGCGCCGAGACATTCCAGCCTCTAAGCTGAAGCCAGAGCGGCACTGCGAGCAGCAGGACAACGATCAGCAACGTTCCCATCGGGCCTTCCACTCACGAAAAAGGCCCGGACGTTTCCGCCCGGGCCCCTTGTCTCTCGGCCGGCCCAGATCAGTGGGCGTGGCCCTTGTCCCAGTCGCTGGGCTTCGGGAGCGTCTCGAAGGTGTGCTCCGGCGGCGGCGAGGGCAGGGTCCACTCGAGCGTGTCGGCGTATTCGTTCCAGTAGTTGTTCTCGGTGATCCGCTTGCCGGCGCGCAGCGTGTAGAACACGATGCCGATGAACAGGATGAACGAGGCGAACGACAGGAGCGCGCCGTAGGACGAGATCTTGTTCCAGTAGGCGAAGGCTTCCGGATAGTCGATGTAGCGACGCGGCATGCCCTGACGGCCGAGGAAGTGCTGCGGGAAGAACGTGAGGTTCACGCCAATGAAGAACATCCAGAAGTGCAGCTTGCCAAGCGCCTCGGGGTACTGCCGGCCCGACATCTTGCCGATCCAGAAGTAGATGCCCGCGAAGATGGTGAAGGCCGCGCCCATCGACATCGTGTAGTGGAAATGGGCCACCACATAGTAGGTGTCGTGGTAGATCCGGTCGACGCCAGCCTGGCTGAGCACCACGCCGGTCACGCCGCCGATGGTGAACAGGATCAGGAAGCCGAAGGCGAACAGCATCGGCGTCTTGAACTCGACCGAGCCGCCCCACATCGTCGCGATCCACGAGAAGATCTTGATCCCCGTCGGCACCGCGATGACCATCGTCGCCAGCATGAAGTAGCTCTGCTGCTGGAGGCTGAGGCCCACGGTGTACATGTGGTGCGCCCAGACCACGAAGCCGATCACGCCGATGGCGATCAGCGCCCAGACCATCGGCAGGTAGCCGAACACGGGCTTCTTCGAGAAGGTCGCGAACACGTGGCTGATGAGGCCGAAGCCCGGCAGGATCACGATGTACACTTCCGGATGGCCGAAGAACCACAGGATGTGCTGGTAGAGGATCGGATCGCCGCCACCGGCCGGGTCGAAGAAGGTGGTGCCGAAGTTGCGGTCCATGAGCAGCATGGTGATGGCGCCGGCGAGCACCGGCAGGCTGAGGAGAATCAGCCAGGCGGTGACGAAGATC
>JAGRMO010000137.1:2583-22152 GCA_020441205.1 Maritimibacter sp. | reverse complement strand
CTGACTTTTAATCAGTGGGTCACAGGTTCGAATCCTGTACGGCTCACCACTGATCTTCATTCTGGACGCCGTTCCCGGGATCGATGATTCCGCCGGATCCCCGGCGGCGAAGGGCCGGTGCGTCCTGGCCCTCGTCGCTAGTCGGCCACGGCCCTCGGGCCCCGGCGCGCGCGCGGGACCCCAAGGCGGTTCCAGACCTGCCGGGCCCGATGCAGCGTCATGTCCCAGCCGATGTTGACCAGCACGCCGATCGCCACCGCGAAGGCCACCGCCCCCCATTCCCACAGATCCTCGCCGAACAGCCGTTCGAGCACGGTGTGCGAGTGGAAATGGGTGAGATAGATATAGAGCGAAGCGCTGGCGACGAGGCTGAGACCTCGGGTCAGATGGCGCGGCAGTTTCACCCGTTCGACCGAGAGGATCACCGCGAAGGCCGCGAGCGCAAAGGGCTCCGCCCTGTCGACGCCAAGCCAGGCAAACGCCACGATGGCGACGCTGAGCGCCGTAGCGATCAGGCGCTGGCGGCGGGTCTCGGCGACGGCGAGGGTCCAGCCGAGCCCGAGCAGCCAGAACTTGCTGGGCGGGATCCGGTCGTAGAGCGCGTCGGTGTCGAAGGTGCTCCAGACGACGAGGGCGAGCGCGAAGCTCAGCACCGCGAATCCCACAGCACTCCAGAACGGTTCGCGCGCGACCAGACTTCGCACCGGCGCGAAGGCGAAGAGCGCCGCGAGCACCAGCAACATCTGCAACAGCACGTCGACATACCAATAGGTAATGCCGGCCGCGTAATCGGGACCGATCCAGTTGCCGACCAACAGCCAGGAGACCGGGGTCAGATTGCCGGAATAGCCCTGGACCAGAAGCATGAAGAGGATCGTGGGCAGCGCCACCTTCCAGACCAGGTTGAGAATCGGCAGCGGGCTCCCCGCCGCCAGCACGCTGCGGGTCTGGAACCGGCCAAAGCTGTGGCCGGCAATGAAGAACAGCGCCGATGTCTCGCCGGTCATGGCGATGATTCCGAAATGCGCGATGACCACGTTGATGATCGCAAGGGCGCGCATGAGCACGGTGGTCTCGATATGCGAGAACAGACTGCGGCCCGTCCTGGAGGCGGCGAGCTGGCGCAGCGAGAGCTCGGCCCAGTTCGCCGGCAGCTCGCCCAGCTCCTTCTCGAGGTCGAGCATGATCGAGAGATAGGTGAGCGAATCCACGCCCAGGCTCTGCACCGGGGTCTCGACCGAGATGCCGCTCTTGTCGAGCCGCGTTTCGAGGATGCCGACCACGGCCTTCTCGGCCTCGGTGACAGGCGCGGCGTAATCGGCGGCGGCCGCCGGCGCCTGCGCGGCCGGACGCGGCAGCCGGGCGCGGTCGAGCTTGCCGTTGGCGGTGAGCGGCAGCGCGTCGAGCAGCATGAGGCTGCTTGGCACCATGTGCTTGGGCAGATCGCGGCGGCAGGTGGCGGTGAGCGCGGCCACGTCGGCCCCGGGATTGCCGGCCGGCGTGACATAGGCGATCAGCTCGTTCTCGCCATTCGCCGCCGGCGCCGCGATCACCGCGGCCTGGTCGACGCCGGGCTGGCCGCGCAGGAAGACGGCGATCTCGTCGGGCTCGACCCGGTAGCCGCGCACCTTCACCTGGTTGTCGCTGCGCCCGATGATGGCGATATCGCCCGACGCGAGCGTAAGCCCGGTGTCGCCGGTCTTCATCGCCCGCGTCGGACCCGCCGCCTCGGCCGACATGCCGGACCCGGCGTCGTAATAGCCGAGGAACAGATCGGCGGCCTCGACCACGATCTCGCCCACCTCGCCGTAGCCCGCAGGCCGTCCGCCGCGTTCGACGCGAACCGAGCGGCCGTTCACGCCGCGCCCGATCGGCGCCACCTGCCAGTCGATCTTGGCCCCGAACCGGTAGAGCGCCGCCGCCTGCGGCGTCTCGGTGAGGCCGTAGACGACATTGCCGCTGACAAGTGGCGCGGCGGCGAACAGCGCGGCGGCCTCGTGCGCGAACAGCTTGTCGCCGCCGAAGAACACCTCGCGCAAGGCGGGCAGCGTCGAGTGATCGCGGCCCATGTCGATGAGCTTCCACATCTGCGGCGTGAGATGCAGAACCGTGATCCGCGCATCCTGCAGGAAGGCGAAGAACCGGCGCGGGTCTTCGCGGAAATTGACCGGTGGGATGTAGAGCCGCCCGCCCGAGAACAGCGGCGTGAACACGTCGCGCATCATCGGATCGTGGCCGAGCCCGCCGATGAGCGCGAACCTGTCCTCCGGACCGAAACCGTGCTGCGCGATATGCCAGTCGAGGAACGAGATCAGCCCCGCGCGCGGCGCGACCACGCATTTCGGCTTGCCGGTGGTGCCAGAGGTGAACAGCGCGTAATCGGCCTCAGGCGGCAGCGGCGCGCCCTTCCCGGCCCCGGTCTTCACCAGCGCGAGCTTGCCGAGAAGCGCGTCCGGACCCGGGCGCTCGGCCTGGCGCAGGATGAACTCCGGACCGAAGACCTCGTCCATCACCTCGGTGCGGCTCGCCGGATAGCTCGGGTCGTAGATCGAGAACACCGCGCCCAGCCGGCTCGCGGCCAGGATCGCCATGACCAGCTCCGGCCCGCGCTCGACCCGCAGCGCGACCTTGCTGCGTGCCGCGACGCCGGCCGCCGCCATCCGCGCGGCCAGTTGCGCGACGCCGTCGCCGAGCGCCCGGTAGCGGATCTCGGTCTGCGCGGACGAAATCGCGACGGCATCCGGGCTGGCCTCGATCCGCGCGGCAACCCGGTCCCACAGGCTCGGATGAGCGACGGCGGGCGCGACCGGAACGACCTCGGGACCGGGCGTGGCGAGCGCTTCGACCGGTAGTCCGGGATCGGCCGCGAGCCCGGAGACCAGCGCGGCGAGCTGATCGAGAAACAGCCTCGCCCGCGCGCTGCCGGTCGCACCGGCATGGTGGCCGAGGCGAAGCGCGACGCCCTCGGGGTCGGGGCGCACATCCACGTGGATCTCCGTCCGTTGCGGCAAGGCTTCAGCCACCGCCGACATGCGCTGTCCGCCGATATCGAGCACAGGCGCCACCCGCCAGCTCATCCCGAAATACGGGGCGTACCCGGCACGCGCCTCGATCTCGCAGGCCGGCATCCGCGCGTTCGCGACTGCGTCGGCAATGACCGTGCCCACGCGGCGGACGAACTCCGCGCCCGTTTCGCCGGGCCGGATATCGATCAGGATCGGGAGCGTGTCGCCGAGCAACCCGATCGCGTCGATCGCAGCCGGCCGCCCCTCGCGGCCGCTGCGCGCACAACCGGCGCAGGCCGACGCCCGGCCGGTCTGGCGGGCAATCGTGAGCAGGTAGGCCGCGAAGACCAGCTGTTGCTCCGGAACCTCGAGCGCGGCCGCGGCGCGGACGACGGACTGCCAGGCGTCCCCGTCGATCCGGGTGGCGACTGGCACCCCTTGCGCGGCGGCATCGGCCGGGAACAGCGGCAACGGCGCCGTTTCGCTCGGCCCATCGGCTAGCTGACGCGCCCAGTACTCCGCTTCGTCGCGGCCCCAATCGCCGGGGCGCAGCCGGTGGAGCGCGCAGATGTCGTAATAATCGGGGACCGGGCCAGAGAACCTGCCGCCGGACCCATAGGCGGCCGAGAGCCGCGCGGCGAACGCGGGCAGGCTCGCCGCATCGGCGAAGCCGCGGTGAAGCCCGATGGTGACGGCGAGCCGGTCCGGCGCTTCGGTCAGCGACGCGGTGGTGAGCCGCGCGGTCACACCTTGCGGCGCGAAACCCGCCCCGGGGATCCACCCCGCGCGCAGATCGTCGAGATTGCGCGGGGTAAGAGGGGCGTGCGATCGGGTGATCTCGACCGGTAGCTCGGAGGCGCGACGAAGCCGAACGCCCTGATCGTCGCGCAAGGCTTCGACGTTGAGCGCCGGGTCGCCGGCGACGACGGCGCGGAACGCGGCCTCCAACGCCGCGACATCCACCGGCCCGTCGAGAACGAAGGCGCATTGCAGGAAAGGCGACAGCAGCGGGTCGCCCGAATCGCGCAACGCGCAATCCTGTACCGCCGACCCAACCAGGTCCTTGTCGGATGTTTCCATGGCACCCCTGCCTCCCACGGTCCGGAACCGGGCCGACCCCGCCGGGGCCCTGCCAAGACGCCGCGCACCGCGCGATTCTACCCATACTCATACCGGTCCAATCCGAAGGGCGACCGATTTTCACCTGTTACCGCATGTCTTCCATCCGGTCCAGCGAGACAAGATTTTTGTAATCCTTACAGACACATAAAGTGGAAATCGTGACCAGTGCGGGTGCGAGAACCCGGTTCGTTTCCCAAGGTTGGACAAACCCGCCGGCAACGCCTCCCGGCCCTCGGGCGCCGCCCCCAAAACACCACCCGAGCCCCCCGGTTTCGACGCAACGCGACGCCCCGGCCACATGACGGGTGAGCCGCGGTCGCACCGCCCGGCAGATTTCGCCCGCCCCGCGCGGCGGAAGACCCGGCGCGGTTCACCCGAGGTAAAGGTTTTGCCGCTAATCGCTTCCCCACTGCACGCCTTGCCAGGAGGGACCCCCGTGACCGCGCCGCTGAATTCGATCAAGCTCAGTGTGAAACTGCCGCTGCTCATCATGTCGCTGACCGTCGGCGGGATCCTGATCACCGGCCTCATCGCCCAGACGATGTCGAAGGCGAGCCTCAACGCCGAAGGCCGCACCCGGCTGTCGGCGCTCGCCGAGATGCAGGCCACGGTGGTGACGAACTACCTTGGCACGATCGACACCGGCCTTCACCTGCTCGCGGTCGATCCGGAAACCGCCGTGGCGCTCGGCGCGTTCTCCTCCGCTTTCGCCGCGACCCTTGCCCCGACCGACACGCTGCAGCACGCCTATATCGACGCGAACCCGCACCCGACCGGCGAGAAGGACAAGCTCGATACCGCCGGCACCGGCACCGACTACGACCGCGTCCATGCCGAACACCACCCGTTCTTCCACTGGGTGCAGCAGGAGAACGGCTACTACGATCTGTTCCTGTTCGATGCCGCCGGCAACCTCGTCTATTCGGTCTTCAACGAGACCGATTTCGCCACCAACATGTTGCGTGGCGATTGGAAGGAGACCGGCCTCGCCGAGGCCTTCCGCGAGGCCCGCGCCGCCGGGGCGGCCGGGGTCGATGCCCCCACGACCTTCATCGACTATGCGCCCTACGCCCCCAGCCACGGCGTGCCCGCCGCCTTCCTCGCCCGCCCGGTGGTCGATACCGCCGGCCGGACGCTCGGGGTGATCGCCATCCAGATGCCCGCGGGCCACCTGAACGAGATCACCCGCGGCATGTCGGGTCTCGGCGAAACCGGCGACGCCTATCTCGTCGGGCAAGACAATCTGATGCGCACCGATTCTTCCGAAACCGGGGAAGACGATGTCCTGGTCACCTCGGTCTCGAACCCAGCGGTCGACGCCGCCCTCGCCGGCGAAACCGCGATCGGCACCTTCATCGACCAGATGGGCGACGAGGGCATCATGGCGACCCGCCCGATCGGCTTCCTCGGCGCCACCTGGGCGCTTGTGGTGAAGGAAGACACGGCCGAACTCTTCGCCCCTCTGGCCGCGCTGCAACGGCGCATCCTGGCCAGCGGCGCGCTGTCGTTGCTCGTGGGTCTCGCCCTCAGCCTGCTCGCCTCGCGCAATGTCACCCGCCCGCTCGGCGCGATGAGCCGGGCGATGCACAGGGTCGCCCTGCGCGACTTCGCCGCCGACATTCCCGCCACCGGTCGGGGCGACGAGATCGGCAATATGGCCCGCACGCTCGAAGAGCTGCGCGCCTCGCTCGAAGCCGGCGAAGCCCAGGAAGCCCAGAACCGCTTCCGCGGCGTCGCGCTCGACAATTCCAACGCCGCCGTGATGATGGCCGGCAGGGACATGACGATCACCTGGGTCAACCGGGCGATGCGCGCGATCCTCGAAACCTACCGGCGCGATTTCAACGCCGTCGCAAAGGATTTCGACACCGACCAGGTGATCGGCAGCCACCTCGACATGTTCCACACCCCCGCGCTCGCCCAGCGCGTGCGCGCGATCCTGACAGACCCGTCGAAACTGCCCTTCACCACCCAGATCGGCATCGGCGAAGCCTGGTTCAGCCTGTCGATCAACTACGTCCCCGATGACGACGGCCAGCCCGCTGGCTACATCGTCGAATGGGTCGACATGACCAACCACGCCGTCAAATCCTCGATCATCGACGCGATCGAGGCCAACCAGATCATGGCCGAGTTTTCCATGGCCGGCGACCTCACCCGCACCAACGCGAATTTCTGCGCGATGATGGGCCAGGACAGCGGCTGCCTGCTCGGCCGCAAGGGCGACGCGGTGTTCCGCTTCGACGAGAAGCTCGGTGCCGAGCGCGGCCGGGTCTTCGACCGGCTGAACCGCGGCGAAAGCGTCTACGGAAGGTTCCGCCTGCCCCGCGCCGATGGCGCCATGGCCACGGTCGAGGGCGGCTTCACCCCGGTGATGGACGCGAAGGGCAAGGCGCTGAGGATCGTGCTCATCGGCAACGACGTCACCGCCACGCGGGCCGAGATCGAGGCCGCCGAAGCCAGCCGCGCCGAAATGACCGCGGCCCAGGAGGCCGTCGTCGATACCCTGCGCCGCCAGCTCGGCAAGCTGCGCGACGGCGATCTCACCACCCGGATCGACACCGTCTTCGACACCCGATACGAGCAGCTTCGGCTCGACTTCAACCAGGCCGCCGAACGGCTGGAGGAGGCGATGCGCGGCGTCGTCGACAATGCCGAGCTCATTCGCGGCGAGGCGAGCGAAATCTCCTCGGCCGCCGACGACCTGTCGCGCCGCACCGAGCGCCAGGCGGCCACCCTTGAAGAGACCGCCTCCGCCCTCGACGAGCTCACCAGCTCGGTCCGCTCCGCCGCCGACGGCGCGGCGCACGCCAACGCCCTGGTGGAAAGCGCGCGCAGCGATGCCGAGGCCTCCGGCGTGGTCGTGCGCGAAGCCGTCGAGGCGATGGGCGAGATCGAGAGCTCGTCGATGCAGATTTCGAAGATCACCGGCGTGATCGACGATATCGCCTTCCAGACCAACCTGCTCGCGCTCAACGCCGGCGTCGAGGCCGCCCGCGCCGGCGAAGCTGGCCGTGGTTTCGCGGTGGTCGCCTCCGAAGTGCGTGCGCTGGCCCAGCGCTCGTCCGAGGCCGCGCGCGAGATCAACGGCCTCATCGCCGCCTCCGGCGGCCAGGTGAAGCGCGGCGTCGATCTCGTCGGTCAGGCCGGCAAGGCGCTCGTCGGCATCGTCGAGGGGGTGAAGGAAATCAGCCGCAACGTCGCCGAGATCGCCGCCTCATCGCAGGAGCAGAGCGCGGGGCTCGCCGAGATCAACGCCGCGATGAACCAGCTTGACCAGGTCACCCAGCGGAACGCCGCGATGTTCGAACAGACCACCGCCGCGAGCCACGCACTCACCCGCGAGGCCGAGGCCCTGACCGCGACCACCGGCCGGTTCCGCACGGGCTCCGCCGCAAGCACCTCCGCCGACGTGGCGACGCCCGGCTTCGCCAGCCGCCGCGATCGCTCCGGGCCAGATGCCGCCGCGGCGCATCCGGCTGCGACCCGCATCCACACATCCGCCGCCCCGGCCCCGGTCCTCGCGGCCAGCGAGGACGACTGGGACGAATTCTGAGCCTGGCCCCCGTGCGGTCCCGCATCTCGCGCCCGCGCACCGGGCGCCGAACCGCGCGCCGCGTTTCGCGCGACGGCGGCCAGCACACAGGCCGATCACGTCCCGTCTGACCTGAAATCCGGCCCGCTTGCGGCGCGGCGCCCGGGCCGCGCCGCGCTGCAAATGCCGCCCGATCCTCCCCCCGGACTTGACAGATCGCGCTGGGGTTCTGCCCTATGGCCGCGAACGGGAGGACAGACGAATGAGAGTGATTACGACGATCCTGGCCCTTTTGGGCCTTCTGGGCATTCTGGCCGGCGGCTGGGTGGCCTGGACGTTCCGCGACTTCGATCCGAAGGCCGCGGGCGTTTACTGGAACATGGCCAAACGCCTGGCCGAGACCGGAAATTCGGCGGATGCGACGGTCTGGAAGCGCCGGGTGGCCGACGGGCTCACCTTCGAAGAGGTCGACGATTCGATCCAGTCCGTGGCGCTCGCCGAGAACATCCGTGACGTCGGCCAGCTGCCGCTTGGCGAACAGGTGGCGCTGATGCAGGGCTCGGACTGGCGCCAGCTCAAGATCTACCTCTACTGCAACCCGCTGACCGCGGCGAAGATGGTGGAATATTCCGAGGCTTTCGCCGCCTACCTGCCCTGCCGGATCGCGCTGGTCGAGGACGACGACGGCGCGCTGTGGCTCTATTCGCTCGACATGGACATGATGATCCATGGCGGCAAGCCGCTGCCGCCCGACCTGCTCGAAGAGGCGTTGCACGTGAAGGAAGTGATCCTCGCGATCCTCGACGGTGGCGCCGAAGGCAGCTTCTGACCTGGCCCCGGGCCGCGGCCACACCGGCCGGCGGCCCGGGCGATCCCCGGCTCTCGGGCCGCCACCGGCCGCCGGGAAACCCCGCAACGACATCCAAAGAAACACGGCCCAAACACAGCGCACCGGGCCGCAGTCGGACGGCCCCGCCGTGCGACGGCCGATATCAGCGTAGCGCTGGCGTCGCTGCGGGCCTCAGTACCCCGCGACGGCCTCGGCGATGATCCCGTCGAGAAGGGTCGAGACCGCCTCCATCGGCCCGGCCGGATAGGCCCGCCGGCCGACGGTGATCTCGCCCGGCGCATCGGGCCGCTCCATCACGAAGATCGCATAGGGGCAATACTGGAGATTCATCGGATCGGCCTCCATCACCTCGCGGCTTACCGCGGCCGAGCAGAAATTGTAGACCGTCGCCGCGGTGAACAGCGTCTCGGTGCCGCCGACATCGGCCTTGGTGCGCTCGAGCATGTCGCCCACATGGTTGACCGAATCGACAACCAGCCCGGCATTGGCGATCGCGGTCTCGAGCTCGAACACCACATCGTCCATCTCGGCCGTCACCGACACCGTCACCGGGTCTTCGGCCAGCGCCGCGCCGGCCCAGGCCGCGACAACCGCGGCCACCCAAAATCCCTTCATCGCATCCTCCCTCTTGTGCCGGTCGAACCGCTCAGCCAGCCACCTCGCCGCCGGCATTCGCGATCAGCTCATCAATGAGAAACCAGAAGAAATTGTCGCCCGGATAGCCCTCGACCCGCCCTGCCTCGACCCCGTCGTCGAGCAGCACGAACACCGGCGTGAACGCCACCGGCCGCGCCAGCGTGACCCCCTCGGGCAGAGCGTCGTGCAGATCGTGATGGGTGAGCGGCGCCGACTTTGCTTCGGCGCTGTTCGGCCAGGCCGGACCGATCTCGGCATGCCAGCGCGCGCACCAGACGCAGCCCTCCTTCTCGAACATGATGAGCCTGAGCTCGCCCGCGAACGCCGGCTGAACCACGAGAAAACCGATGCCGAACACCAGTGCCCCGACCAGTCTGCGGCCCATCGAACGGCCCCGCGCCATTGCTGCAATCGCGAAATGAAATTTCATTGACGGCCCACTTATTGAACTATTTGAATGTTACGCCAAGGGACAGCGCGCGACAAGGAGAGCAGATGGGCTTCGACATCACATTCGGCGGCGCGGCGATTGCGGGCCTGCTCTCGTTCTTCTCGCCCTGCATCCTGCCGATCGTGCCCTTCTACCTCTCCTACATGGCCGGCCTGTCGATGCAGGAGCTGCGCGGCAGCGACGGCAGCGGCCCGTCCCTGCCGCCCGGCGCGCAGAAACGCCTGATCGTCTCAGCCATCGCCTTCGCCCTCGGGGTGACCACGATCTTCATGCTGCTCGGCCTCGGCGCCACCGCGCTCGGCTCGGCCTTCATCCAGTGGAAGACCCAGCTCTCCTGGGTCGCGGCCGCGATCCTCTTCGTCTTCGGCCTCCACTTCCTCGGCATCATCCGCATTCCGCTGCTCTACCGCGAGGCCCGGGTCGAGGCCAAGACCGACCCGACCACCGCCATCGGCGCCTATGTGATGGGCCTCGCCTTCGGCTTCGGCTGGACGCCCTGCGTCGGTCCGCAGCTCGCCGCCATCCTGATGGTCGCCTCCGGCATGGGCGAGGTCTGGCGCGGTGCGCTGCTGCTTCTGGTCTTCGGCCTCGGCATGACCCTGCCCTTCGTCGTCGCCGCCGCCTTCGCCCGCCCCTTCCTCGCCTGGGTCGGGCGTAACCGCCGGCTCATGGGCTATGTCGAGAAGGCGATGGGCGTGATGCTGATCGTCTTCGCGCTCCTGATCGCCACCAATTCCATAAACGTGATCGCCCAATGGATGATCGACAATTTCAACTGGAGTACCATTCGCTAGCCGCTATCCCTCGGGAAAACGGCCAAACCGGGAGGAGTTCGAGATGATCCACACCCTGGCCAACGCGCTCCGCGCCGCCGCCATGCTGATCGTCCTCGCCGCACCGACGCTGGCCGAAGTGCCGCTGGGCGAAGACGGGCTGCACAAGCCCGACTGGGTGCGCGACACCTTCCTCGACCTGCGCGACGATCTCGCCGAGGCCAATGCCGAGGGCAAGCGGCTCTTGATCATCGCCGAGCAACTGGGCTGCATCTACTGCAAGGAGATGCACGAGAACGTCTTCCCCATCGCCTCGATCGACACGCTGATCCGCGAGAATTTCTACGTCGTGCAGGTCAATATCTACGGCGACAAGGAAGTCACCGATTTCGACGGAACCACGCTCTCGGAGAAGGACATGGCGCTGCGCTGGGGGGTGATCTTCACGCCCACGATGATCTTCATGCCCACCGAAGTGCCCGACGACAAGATGGCCACCACCGGCGCCGTCGCCTTCCTGCCGGGCGCCTTCAAACCCAACATGACCCATGCGCTGCTGACCTGGGTGAAGGACGAGATCTACCTCACCGAGCCGCAGCTCCAGCGCTACTTCGTCGAGAACTACTACAACACAGGGTTCGACGTGATGGCGCAGTGACCCCGCCGCCGCGATCGACCGACACGTCTGGGAGGACCACATGCTGATTTCGACCGTCGCCACCCGTCTGCGCGCCGCTGCCCTCGCCGCCGCCGCCCTCGCCGCCCCCGCCCTGGGCGAAGGCGCGCCCCTGGGCGACGACGGGCTGCACAAGCCCGACTGGCTGCACGAGACTTTTCTCGACCTCGGCGAAGACCTCGCCGAAGCCACCGCCGAGGGTAAGCGGATGGTGATCTTCGTCGAACAGCTCGGCTGTATCTACTGCAAGAAGATGCACGAGGAGATCCTGCCCGACCCGCGCATCGACGCGATCATCCGCGAGAGTTTCTACCCGATCCAGATCAACCTCTACGGCGATCTCGAGGTCACCGACCTCGACGGAAACGTGATGAGCGAGAAGGACATGACCCGCCACTGGAACGTGATTTTCACCCCCACGGTGATCTTCCTTCCCGAGGCGGTGGACGGCTCGAAAACCGCCGTTGAAGACGCCGTCGCGGTGATGCCCGGAGCCTTCGAACGCAACACCACGCTCGCCATGTTCACCTGGATTCGCGACAAGGCCTACGAGACCGAGCCCAATTTCCAAAGGTTTTTTGCGGATAACTTCGAGATGGATCCGTCGAACTGACCTCGCCGCACCGCGGCGCAATAATGTTGCGCCGCGGCAAACAATTCATTTGTGAATGTTTGCATTTCATTGGTAGGGTCCGAGTCACGCGATGCCCCTAGCGGGCAAATCGACGCACTAATAGCGGCCAAAGGCCGCATCCAATTGAGAGCGTTAGGGAGGGCTCCAATGAGAAAACTGTTCGTGCTCGGCGCGGCAGCAATGATGACGCTTCCGTCCGTGCTGAGCGCAGATACCGCCCCTAGGGACGTGGCCTTCGCCGACGACGGATCGGTTGCGGAATCGCTGACCGGCGTGGCCGGTGATCCGACTGCCGGCCTCGAGAACGCCACCTCGCGCGGCATCGGCAACTGCGTGGCCTGCCACGTCGCCGAAGGCTGGAAGGACGCGGCCTTCCCCGGCAATGTCGGCCCGGCGTTGACCGGCATCGCCAATGTCTACGACGAAAGCCAGCTGCGCGGCATCCTCGTCAATTCAAAGAAGACCTTCGAAGGCACGGTGATGCCCTCGTTCTACAATCTCGACGACATCATTCGCCCCGGCGATGCCTACACCGGCAAGGCGGCCACGTCCCCGGATGTGACGATCCTCACCGCCCAGCAGATCGAGGACCTGATCGCTCTGCTGCTGACCTTCGACGAACCGCTGCCGGAGTGAGCCGGTCGACGGCTCCGACACACCGGCCTCCACCAACACGAGGTATATGAACATGACCTACACGAGACGAGACGCGCTTGTTGTCGGCGCCGGCGGCCTGGCCGTTCTGGCGATGACCCGGGCAGCCTGGGCCGTAACGGCCGACGAAGCCATCGCCGAATTCACCGGCGGTGCCGCCATGGGCGAGGGTGGCATCACCCTGACCGCGCCCGAGATCGCCGAGAACGGCAACGTCGTCCCGGTCGAAGTGGACGCCGCCGGCGCCGCCGAGATCCTGGTTCTGGCCCCGGGCAACCCCTCGGCCACGATCTGCACCGTCGCCTTCGGCCCGGCCGCCGGCAGCCAGCGCCTGTCGACCCGCATCCGCCTGGCCAAATCCCAGGACGTGACCGCGGTCGCCAAGATGGCAGACGGCAGCTTTGTTTCGACCAGCCAGCCGGTCAAGGTGACCGTCGGCGGCTGCGGCGGCTGAGATGAGCGCCCGCGGCCCCGACGCCGCGGGACCGAAACCGACAGGAATTTAGGAGCACACAGAAATGGCGGACGCAAAACCCCGCGTGAAGGCCCCCGCATCGGCCGCGGCCGGCGAGCCCTTCGCGATCAAGACCCTGATCAGCCACGAGATGGAATCGGGCCAGCGCAAGGATGGCGACGGCAACCTGATCCCGCAGAAGATCATCAATCGGTTCACCTGCGACTTCAACGGCACCAACGTTGTCGACATGACCCTCTCGGGCGGCGTCTCGGCGAACCCCTACATCGAGTTCGACGCGATGATCGACCAGGCCGGCGAGCTGAAGTTCACCTGGTACGATGACGACGGCTCCGTCTACGAAGACGCCAAGACGATCGACCTGGCCTGACGGCCGGCACAATAACGAAAAAGTTCAGGGAGGAGACGCGATGAGAATTCGCGCGAAACATTCGGCGGCGCTGGCGTCGGCCTTGGTGATCGCCCTCGCGGGCGCGGCCCGGGCCGAGCCGGATCTCGACGCCAAGCTGGTCATCAACGGCGATCTCGAGATGACCACCATCGCCCCCGCGCCGGCCCACCTCGAGGGCGCGCTCGGCGACAACGTGATCTCGGGCTGGCACTACCGCGACGCCGCCACCCGCCAGATGGAAACCGACGATTTCGAGAACCCGGCGATGTCCGCTGTCGACGAGGCGCTGGCCGCCTGGGACACGGTGGACGGCAGCGAGGGCAAATCCTGCGCCGATTGCCACGGGGCCATCGAGGAAGGCATGAAGGGCGTGACCGCCGTCCTGCCGAAGGTGACCGAGGCCGGCGCGCTGTGGTCGGCGGAAGACTTCATCAACGATTGCCGCACCAATCGCATGGGCGCCGAGGCCTGGGATTGGGACAAGGACCCGATGAAGAACATGACCGCCGCGATAGCGCTGCAGTCGCGCGGCATGCCGGTCAACGTCGCCATCGACGGCGCCGCCGCCCCGTTCTGGGAGCAGGGCAAGGAGATGTACTACACCCGGTACGGGCTTCTCCAGCTGTCCTGCGCCAACTGCCACGAGCAGAACAACGGCAACTACATCCGCGCCGACCACCTGAGCCAGGGCCAGATCAACGGCTTCCCGGTGTTCCGTCTGAAGAACGACGGTCTCGTCTCGATCCACAACCGCTTCGCCGGTTGCGTGCGCGACACCCGCGCCGAGACCTTCTCGAAGGGCGGCCCGGAGTTCCACGCGCTCGAACTCTACGTCGCGTCGCGCGGCAACGGCCTCGCGGTCGAGGGCCCGTCGGTCCGGCCGTAACGGCCCGAACCTCGAGCGGCGGCCCCACCCGGGCCGCCGCTGCACTTTAGCACCCTGAAAATCCAGATCTCGAGAGGGGCAGCGATGATTTCCCGCCGCGACTTCCTTCAGGCCGGCATGGCCGCCTCCGCGATCCTCGGCACCGGCGCAACCGGTGCCTGGGCCCAGATCGCGGCTCGCCAGCAGCTCACCCAGGATCAGCTGCTCGAATTCGACAGTTTCGGCAACGTGACGCTCATCCACGTCACCGACATCCACGGCCAGCTCAAGCCGATCTGGTTCCGCGAGCCCGACGTCAACATCGGCGTCGGCGAAGTTGCCGGTCTGCCGCCGCATGTCACCGGCGCCGACTTCCTCAAGCTCTTCAACATCGAGCCCGGCAGCGCCCGCGCCTACGCCCTGACCTCCGAGGATTTCACCGCGCTCGCCGCCGAATACGGCAAGATGGGCGGGCTCGACCGCGTCGCGACCGTGGTCAAGTCGATCCGCGCGGCCCGGCCCGACGCCCTTCTGCTCGACGGCGGCGACACCTGGCACGGCTCCTACACGGTGCTGAAGACCGCCGCCCAGGACATGGTCGACGCGATGAACCAGCTCGCCCCGGACGCGATGACCTCGCATTGGGAATTCACCCTCGGCCTCGACCGGGTGACCGAGATCGTCGACAACCTGCCCTTCCCCTTCCTCGGCGCCAATATCTTCGACGCCGAATGGGACGAACCCGCCTACGAACCCTACACGATGTTCGAGCGCGGCGGCGCCAAGATCGCCGTTATCGGCCAGGCCTTCCCCTACCTGCCGATCGCCAACCCCTCGTGGCAATTCCCCGGCCTCTCCTTCGGCGTGCGTGAGGAACGCATGGCCGAGGTGGTGCAGGAGGTGCGCGACGCCGGCGCCGATCTGGTGGTCTGCCTCAGCCACAACGGCTTCGACGTCGATCGCAAGATGGCGGCGAAAGTCCCGGGCATCGACGTGATCCTCACCGGCCACACCCACGACGCCCTGCCCGAGCCGGTGCTGGTGGGCCAGACCCTGCTGATCGCCTCGGGCTCGAACGGCAAGTTCGTGAGCCGCCTCGATCTCGACGTGCAGAACGGCCAGCTTCTGGGCTTCCGCCACAAGCTGATCCCGGTCTTCGCCGACGTGATCGAGCCCGATGCCGAGATGGCAACCCTCATCGACGAGACCCGCGCCCCCTACGAGGCCGAGATGGCCGAGGTGATCGGCCACACCGGCTCGACCCTCTACCGCCGCGGCAATTTCAACGGCACCTGGGACGACCTCATCTGCAACGCGCTGATCGAGGAGCGCGAGGCCGATATCGCGCTGTCGCCCGGCTTCCGTTGGGGTCCGACCGTGATCGCCGACCAGCCGATCACCCGCGAAGACATCTATAACGCGACCGCGATGAGCTATCCCAACGCCTACCGCAACGAGATGACCGGCGAGCAGCTCAAGGTGATCCTCGAGGACGTGGCTGACAACCTGTTCAACCCCGATCCCTACTATCAGCAGGGCGGCGACATGGTGCGCGTCGGCGGCATGGGCTACCGGATCGACGTGACCAAGCCACAGGGCGAACGCCTGACCGAGATGACCGTGCTGAAGACCGGCGAGGCGGTCGACCCGGCCAAGACCTACATCGTGGCCGGCTGGGCCTCGGTCAACGAAGGCACCGAAGGGCCGGCGATCTGGGACCTAGTCGAAGCCTGGATCCGCAAGAAGGGTACCGTTTCGGTCGATCCCAACAGTTCGGTCAGCGTCGTTACCCCGTGACGCCGCTTGCTTGATTGAACGATGAAACGCGCCGCCCGGCCCCGGGCGGCGCGTTTGTCATGTGGCTCTAATTCAGCCCAAATCGGCTCAAACCACCCAGACCCGCGCATAGGGCGGCAGTGGCACCCCGCCATCGTCGCTCTGCACCGGCGCGTCCGAAAGCAGGTCGTGCAGCCTTTTGGCCCCCCGACCCAGAAACCAGGACGCCGGCAGGCCGGTCCAGTCTTCGGTGAAATTGTAGACGCAGATCACCGGCCCGGTCGGCGCCCGGCGCGCGAAGGCGAATACGCCCTTGCGGCCGGTCTCGAGCACCTCGGTCGGCACCGCACCATGGAACCCCGCCACCTGCGCCCGGCGCGCGAGAATATGGCGAAGCCCGAGAAACACCCGCGCCTCCGGACTGTCCGGCGCATCGGCGAGGTTTGCCACCCGCTCCCAGTCCATCACCGGGCGATGCACCCAGCGGCTGTCATGCGCGATCTCGGGATGGTCGCGGTAGCCGTAATCGTTGAGAAGCGCGATCTCGTCGCCCATGTAGACCAGCGGGATGCCACCCCAGGACGCGATCAGCGCATGCCCCATCAGGATCCGGTCGACCGCGGCGTCGATCTCGCCGGCGTCCCCCGCCTCCAACGCCTGTTCGAGCCCCGCGAGCGAAGCGGTCGAGCCCGAGATCCGCTTGTCGCCCGTTGCCGCGTTGACCTGGAACAGCGCCCCGCGCGAAAAGCTGCCGGGAAAGGTGCCGTCGTAGAAATCCGACAGGAAGGTCCGGTGCCCGAACCCGGATACCCCGACGGCGGCGGCATCCTCGTCGGTCACCGCCCAGCCGATATCGTCATGGCAACGCAGGTAGGTCGCATAGGTCGCGTTGGTGAGAACCTTCGGGAAATGTGTCTCTAACACGTGGGACATCAGCCCCACATCCCGCGCCGCCAGCGCCGACCAGAACTGCACCATGAGCGAGTTGTGATAGGCGAGGTTGCCCTCCTTCCCGTCATGTTCGCCGCGCCCCAGATAGGGCATCATCTCGGCCGGGCCGACGATCGCCTCTTCGAGATGGATCACGGCCGGCGCCGCGATCCTGCTCGCGGCCCGGAGCGCGTGGAGCAGCACATGTACCTCGGGCTCCGACTGGCAGCGCGTGCCCATTCGCTTCCACAGGAACGCGGGCGCGTCGAGCCGCAGAACGTCGACCCCCTTGTTGGCGAGGAACAGCATCACCTTGGTCATTTCGAGGAAGACCTGCGGGTTCGACCAGTTCAGGTCCCACTGGTGCTCGTTGAACGTGGTCCAGACCCAGCGGTCCATGTCCTCGTAATAGGTGAAATTGCCCGGCGCATTGGCGGGAAAGATCTCGACCAGTGTCGCCTCGTAGGCCTTCGGGATCGTGTCGTCCACGAACATGAAATAATAGTCGCGGTAATGCTCGTCGCCCGCCCGCGCCTTCATCGCCCAATCGTGTTCCTTGGCGGTGTGGTTGAGCACGAGGTCGATGCAGACCGACATGCCGCGGTCGTGGCATTCGGACGCCACCCGCTCCAGATCGTCCATCGTGCCCAGCGCCGGGTTTACCTCGGTGTAATCCATCACCGAATAGCCGCCGTCGCTGTCGCCTGGCCGCGGCTTCAGGCAGGGCATCAGATGGACATAGGTGATCCCCAGCTTTTCGAGATAGGCGAGCTTCTCGGGCACCAGGTCGAGCGTGCCGGCGAATCGGTCGATGTAGAACACATAGCCGTTCATGTCGGGCCGCTGGAACCAGTCGGGCTCGAGATCGCGGGCCATGTCGCGCCACTTGAGCCGCTCGGGCCGCGCCTCCCACGATGCGCGCAGGAGCGCGACGAGCTGCTCGGCGAAGCGCGCGTAATCGGGGCGGTGGCCATAGAGCCGCTTCAGCATCCCGAACAGATCGTCGCGCGATCGGTCGAGCCGCATCTCGAACAGGCGGGCGTTGAAATCCTGCGAAGAATCGGGCGGCATGAGCTCCTCCAGAACCGGTCAGAGCAAACCCTGTAACCGGGGCCCGTGGCAACCCGCAATGACCCGGGGGGACAGGATTTGACCGCCCCGCGCTCGGCCCCGTGCACCGAAGCGACCGCGCCACATTCCCCTATCCAAAGCGTTTTGGGGCCTTTTCTTTACCGCGCGCAAACTTTAGCCTTCCGTCTTGGCGCCGGGGACACGGCGCGATCGAGAATGAGCGTGACACCTCCGGGGACAGACCGAATCCACCGCCCTGCTGCGCCACCGACCCGGAAATGCCGTATTGCCGCGGCACTCTCAGGGGCGGTTCGGGTTTCTGCGGCGCAGAAATCAGGCAGATGCCGGCGGGAAGCGCCGGCTTGCCGAATCCGGACGTGGAAATTGGTTGACGGTAGCGCTATCAGGATTGGCAGATGCGCCGGTTAGGAGTGACGAGGCGGTGAGAGACATGTCGACAGAGACGCTGACGCGGGAAAGCTTCCGTGAGGACATCCTGCACCATCTGAAATTCACGGTGGGCAAGGACAAAGACCACGCCTCGACCTACGACTGGCGCCTCGCGCTGTCGTTCTCGCTGCGCGACCGGATCGTCGACCCCTGGTTCGCCTCGACCCACGACACCTGGGCGAAAGACCACAAGCGGGTGTTCTACCTGTCGATGGAATTTCTCATCGGCCGCATCCTTGAAGACGCCGCGATCAACCTCGGCCTCAAGGGCATCGCCGAAGCCGCGCTGATGGATCTCGGACAGGATTTCGACGCCATCGCCCATGACGAACCCGACGCCGCACTCGGCAACGGCGGCCTCGGCCGTCTCGCCGCCTGCTACATGGAGAGCATGGCGACGCTGGGCTGCCCGGGCTACGGCTACGGCATCCGCTACGAGCACGGTCTGTTCCGTCAGCGCTTCGAAATGGGCCAGCAGGTCGAAACCCCGGAAGACTGGCTGATCCAGCGCCACCCGTTCGAATTCGAGCGCCCCGAAGCCTCCTACACCGTCCGCTTCAAGGGCTCGGTCGCGCAGCACGACGGCCGATCCATCTGGGAGCCCGCCGAAACCGTGATCGCCACCGCCTACGACATGCCCGTCGTCGGCTGGCAGGGCCGCTGGGCCAACACGCTCAGGCTCTGGGGCGCCAAGCCCACCAACCTGTTCGATCTCGAACGGTTCAACAGCGGCGACTACACCGCCGCCGCCGCCCCCGAGACGCTGGCGCGCACCATCACCCGGGTGCTCTACCCCGACGACACCACGCTTCAGGGCAAGGAGCTGCGGCTGAAGCAGGAATATCTGCTCACCTCCGCCTCGATAAAGGACATCCTGCGCCGCTACCTCGAGGCGCACGACGATCTGAGCGAACTGCACCACCACGTCGCCATCCAGATGAACGACACCCACCCGGCGCTGGCCGGGCCGGAGCTCATCCGCCTGCTCGTCGACCGTCACGGCATCGGCTTCGAAGCCGCGATGAACATTGCCCAGAAGACGCTGGGCTACACCAATCACACCCTGCTGCCCGAGGCGCTGGAGCGCTGGTCGACCTGGCTGATGGGCACGGTGCTGCCGCGTCACATGCAGATCATCGAGATGATCGACCGCGCCCATGCCACCGCCTACCCCCTGCGCTCGAAGAATGTCGAGATCGTGCGCAACAACGAAGTGCACATGGGCGAGCTCGCCTTCATCATGTCGCACAAGGTCAACGGCGTCTCGGCGCTGCA
>JAGRMO010000137.1:1969-2505 GCA_020441205.1 Maritimibacter sp. | reverse complement strand
TGAAGCTCGCCAACCCCGATCTCGCCGATCTCGTCACCGAGACCATCGGCGACGGCTGGGAAGGCGATCTCGACCGGCTTGCCGAGCTTGTGGCCCATGTCGACGACAAGGGTTTCCGCGACCGTTTCGCCGCCGTCAAACGCGCCAACAAGGTGCGCACCTCGAACTGGATGATGCGCAGATGCGGCATCGACGTCGATCCCGACGCGATGTTCGACGTGCAGGTCAAGCGCATCCACGAATACAAGCGCCAGCTTCTCAACGTCTTCGAGACCATCGCCCAGTGGCACGAGATCAAGAAGAACCCAGAGGGCGATTTCGTGCCCCGGGTGAAGATCTTCGGCGGCAAATCGGCGCCCGGCTACGCGGTGGCGAAAGAGATCGTCCACCTCATCAACGACGTTGGCCGGCTGGTGAACAACGACCCCGACATGCGCGGCCGGCTCAAGGTGATCTATCCGGCCAACTACAACGTGACGATGGCCGAGCAGCTGATCCCCGCCGCCGATCTCTCGGAACAGATCTCGACCGCCGGC
>JAGRMO010000137.1:0-1905 GCA_020441205.1 Maritimibacter sp. | reverse complement strand
GGCGCCAATGTCGAGATCCGCGACGAGGTGGGCGCGGAGAACTTCTTCCTGTTCGGCATGACCGCCGACGAGGTGCTGCAGCGACGCAAGAACGTCAACCACGCCCGCCAGGCGATCGAGGACAGCCAGGCTCTGAAGGACGTGCTGCAGATGATTGCCGAGGGCCGGTTCTCGCCCGATCAGCCCGACCGCTACCATGGCCTCGTCGACCGGACCTGGAACAGCGACTACTTCCTCGTCGCTTCCGATTTCGCCGACTACCAGCGCGCCCAGGCCGAAGTCGACACCGCCTATGCCGACCGCGACAGATGGGCGCGGATGGCGGCGATCAACACCGCCAAAATGGGATTCTTTTCGTCTGATCGCGCGATCCGTGGTTACATGAACGATATCTGGAGCGCCAAATCGGCGCTCTGACGCGACGACCGGAGGATAAAATGGCGAAGACGCCCAAGGCTGGCCCCGCGAACGCGACGTTCCGGGTCTCGAACGACGATGCGTGGGCGATCGCGGAAGGCCGCCACGGCGACCCGTTCAAGCTCTTGGGCCCGCACGGCGGCCAGCTCGCCGTCTGGGCCCCGGGCGCCGTCCGGCTCGAGGTCCAGCAGGGCCGCGCCAAGCCGGTGGCCCTTACCGAACACGCCCAGTGCCCGCAGTTCTTCGAAGGCCCGGTCGACGCCGCCAAACCCTACCGCCTGATCGCCACCAATGCTCAGGGCGGGAGCTGGGAATTCGACGATCCCTACCGCTTCGGCCCGGTGCTCGGCGAGCTCGACGAATACCTGCTCGGCGAAGGCGGCCACCGGCGGCTGTGGGAAGCGCTCGGCGCCCATCCCAAGACCATCGACAAGGTCGACGGCACCCATTTCGCGGTCTGGGCCCCGAACGCCCAGCGCGTCTCGGTCGTCGGCAACTTCAACGCCTGGAACGGCTCGATCCACGCCATGCGCCGCCGCGGCGCCACCGGCGTATGGGAAATCTTCATCCCCGCCGTCGGGTTGGGCGAAAGCTACAAATACGAAATCCGCACCCAGGCGGGCGTGGTTCTGCCGCTGAAGGCCGACCCGGTCGGCATCGGCGCCGAACACCCGCCGGCCACCGCCTCGGTGGTGCGCCACCCGGGGCTCGACCGCCCGTGGAACGACGGCGAATGGATGAAGACCCGCGCCGGCCGCAACTCGGTCGACGCGCCGATCTCGGTCTACGAAGTTCACCTCGGCAGCTGGAAGAAGGCCGACGAGGGCAAGCGGCCCCTGTCGTACCACGAGCTTGCCACCGATCTCGTCGACTACGCCAAGTGGATGGGCTTCACCCATATCGAGCTGATGCCGATCAGCGAGTTCCCGTTCGACGGCTCCTGGGGCTACCAGCCGATCGGGATGTATGCCCCCACCATCCGCCACGGCACGCCGGACGAGTTCGCGGCCTTCGTCGAGGCCGCCCACAACGCGGGCCTCGGCGTGCTGTTCGACTGGGTGCCGGGCCACTTCCCCACCGACGAACACGGCCTCGGCTGGTTCGACGGCACGCCCCTTTATGAGCACGCCGACCCCAAGGAAGGCTTCCACATCGACTGGAACACCCTGATCTACAATTACGGCCGCGTCGAAGTGGGCAACTTCCTCAAGGCCAATGCGCTCTACTGGCTCGAGGAATACCATCTCGACGGCCTGCGCGTGGATGCGGTCGCCTCGATGCTCTACCGCGACTATTCGCGCCAGGAGGGCCAGTGGGTGCCCAACAAGGATGGCGGCCGCGAGAATTACGAGGCGATCGACTTCCTGCGCCAGACCAACATCCTGTGCTACGGCGAACATCCCGGCGTGATGACCGTGGCCGAGGAGAGCACCGCCTTCGGCGGCGTCTCGCGGCCCGTCGACCAGGGCGGGCTCGGCTTCGGCTTCA
>JAGRMO010000136.1:4871-6354 GCA_020441205.1 Maritimibacter sp. | reverse complement strand
CACCGCTGCGGCGTTCCTCGGTGCCCGCGATCTCAACTACCGCGGCTTCGCCTCGCTCGACCCGCTGATCGCAGCCTTCGAGGCCGGCGAGCTCGACGCCGTGGTCTTCGACGCGCCGATCCTCGCCTATTACGTCAACACCCAGGGCAGCGGCATCGGCGAAGTGGTGGGGCAGGTCTTCCTGCGCGAGAACTACGGCATCGCGCTGCCCACCGGCAGCCCGCTCGCCGAGCTCATCAACCAGAGCCTGCTGGGCCTGCGCGAAGACGGCACCTACGACACGATCTACCGCAAATGGTTCGGCTCCGGCGGCTGACGCACCCACGTCGCCTGCATCACATGCCCTTGAAGAAACAGTGGTTTCCCAAACCGTGCTGGACAGCTTGGGGCCCGCCTGCCAAGTTGTCGCCGACCCGAAAACGCCGGAGCCCCCAGATGCGCAAAGTCCTTTCCTTCGTCACGCTGCTGTTCACCCTGCCGCTCGCCGCCTGTTTCGACGCCGAGATGACCATCGCCTTCCCCGACGCCGACAACGCCGAGGCGACGATGGTGATGATCGCGACGCAGGAATTCTACGATATGGCCTCCTCCTCGGGCGAGCCGTTCTGCGATACCGGCACCGAAGCCCAGCTCGACGACGGCCGCCACAGCTGCACCGAGACCTTCTCGGGCTCGATCGACGAGGCGCTGGCCGATCCCGATCTCGGCGAAGGCATGTCCATCGAGCGGCGCGACGGCGGGCTTCTCTTCGTCTCCTTCGATCTCAGCGACATGACCTCCGATCTCACCGACGCCACCGGCGAGGCGGGCGGCGAAGAGATGAAGGCGATGATGGCCGCCGCCTTCGAGGGCCATGCCATCTCGATGAACATCTCGGGCGCCGAGATCGTCGAGACCAACGGCATCGTGTCGGAAGACGGCAAATCCGCGCGTCTGTCGGTGCCGCTCGACGGGTTCATCACCGGCGCGGCCGAGATCCCGCCGAGCTTCGACGTGCTGCTCCTCCCCGGCAACTGACCCCGCGCCCAGGCCTCAGGGCCAGGGGCTCATGCCGATCACCGGTGCGTGCAGCCACAAGAGCCCGGCCCAGAGGCATAGCCCGAGCCCCACGCGCAGAACCCCGCCCGGCGTGATCTCCACGACCCGGGCGGTTTCCGCGAGCCGCGCCCATTCGGCTCCCATCGCCCGCCGCTTGCGCCGGTCGATCATCCGCATGCCCAGACCCGCGAAACCGAGGAAGGTGCCGAACAGCAGCACATGCGCGAGGTCGCCGTTCGGCACCAGATGCGCGCCGGCCCAGAGCCCGATGGCCACCAGCAGCGGATGCCGCATCCAGCCGACGATTCCCGCATGTTCAGGGTCGAATTCCGCGTTGCGCGCGCCCCCGAACGAAAGCGGATTGGGCCGGCCGATGCCGAGCGCCAGGATCACCGAAGCCGCCGCCAGTCCAAGGAACGGCACCCAGGTCTGCCACGGCGCCCGC
>JAGRMO010000136.1:2479-4826 GCA_020441205.1 Maritimibacter sp. | reverse complement strand
AGCACCGCGACCGACAGCGCCGAATAGGCCCAGGAAAACCCGCGCGCGCCGATCACCGCCACCGCCCGTGCCTTGACCGGCGGGCGCACCGGCACCGCGTGCGAGGCGAAGAACACCGCGAAGGCGAGGATGAATTCGCCCCAGCCCGCCATCAGCCGAACCACGCCCAATCGTGCCCCGAGGCGAGGATCACCCCCGCCACCACCGCGACGATGGCGGCGGACACCCCGAGCGAGACCCTGAGGCTGGTGCGGTGGCGTTCGCTCTCCCAGCGCCGCGGGCGGATGCCCTTGAGCCGAAACACAAGCTGCGCCGCGAAATTGATCGCGGCGATGTTGACCAGAACCGTCGCGAGCGCGCGCAGCGCCTCCGGCCAATGCCCGCCGCCCAGGAGCAGCCCGAAGGCCGACAGGGGCGGCAACAGCGCCGCCGCCACCATGACACCCACCAGCGCCGAGGTCTGCCCGCCCGCCACCATCAGCGCCGCCGCCGCCCCCGACGCCAGCGGCAGCGCCAGCGTGATGAGCGAGATCGGTGCCGAGAACGCTTCGGTCACCGGGTCGAGCGTGCCGCGCAGGACGAGCCCGAGCGCCAGCGCGGCAAGCCCGGCCACGCCGAGCCCCGCCCCGAGCGTGCGCAGCGCGATCAGCATCAGCGGCACGGTGCCGAGCGTGGTGGCGAAGGCGAAGGCCAGGATCGGGCCGAGCAGCGGCGCGATCACCATCGCGCCGATTACCACCGCGGTCTGCTCCTGGCTGAGCCCGATCGCGGCCACCACCGTCGCCAGCGCCGTCAGCACGAGGTAATCCACCGTCAGTGCCGTGCCCTGGCGGATGTCGGCATGGATCTCTTCGCGCGCGAGCGCGGTCTCGTGCTGGGCGATGCGCTCCTGCGCCGCCTCGTCGGCGATCTCCGGCAAGCTCGCTTCGGTCGGCAGCGTGTCGAGCCGCCAGCCCGCGCGCCCCTCGAGTGCATCCGAAATCGCGTCGAGCGTTTTCTGGGTATCGACCTCGTGCAGCGCCGCGATCAGTACCGCCCGCCCGCCGGCCACGTCGAACCGGTACCAATCGTCGGTCTTCAGCTCGCCCAGACAGGCTTCGACCCGGTCTGCATCGTCCGCGCGGACGACCACCTGCACCAGCCGCTCGGTCATGTCTCGTCGTAGAACGGCGTCATCTGCGCGACGATCACCGCGTTCTCGGCCAGCGCCCGGTCCATCAGCGCGCGCTCCTCGTCGTCGATGTCATGCCCCTCGGCCAGCCGTTCCTCGAGCGTGCCGTAGCCCGAGACGTCGAGCGGCGCGAGATCGGCCTGTTTCAGGATCGCCACCGTCTCGCGCACCGCCTCCGCCTCGTCGACGCCGCTGGCGTAGCACATCAGCGCCGCCCCGGTGGCCTCTTTCGGCAACCCGTCGCCGGGCTTGCGCCCCACTTCGACGAGCAGGGTGTAGACCTGCTGGGGGCGTTTCGGCTTGTCGTTCATGTCCGGCTCGTCGCGAGTTTGAGGCCCAGTGCAATGAGCACCGCGCCGAGCGTGCGGTCAAGCCACAGCCCGAAGCCGGGACGGTCGCGCAGCCGGCGCATCACCTTGTCGCCGGCCAGCACCAGCGGCGGCTCGATGAAGCCTGCGATGACGATGATCATCACCCCATGCAGGGCGAGCTGTGCCGGCACCGGCCCGACGCCCGCGACCACGAATTGCGGCAGGAACGCGAGCATGAACACGGCCACTTTCGGGTTCAGGAGGTTGACCAGCATCCCCTGCCGGAAGGTGGGCCAGAACCCGGGCCGCCCCGTCACCGGCGCGACGAAGCCGGTCCCGCCCGACCGCAGCGCCTTGACGCCGAGCCACACCAGATAGCCGGCGCCCACCCATTTGACGAGAGTGAAGGCAATGGCCGAGCTCACCAGCAGCGCCGACAACCCGACGACGGCGAAGCCAACATGGCCGAGCGTGCCGGTCCAGACCCCGAGCATCGCCGCCAGCCCCGCCCGCCGCCCGCCCTGCGCCGTCTTGCCGAGGATGAACGCGATGTCCGGCCCCGGCGAGAGGTTCAACAGCGCCGCCGCGGTCGCGAAGGCCAGCCAGTGCTCGGGGCCATAGCCGAACATCAGTCGCGCAACAGCTCGTTGATCCCGGTCTTCGAGCGGGTCTTTTCGTCCACCCGCTTCACGATCACCGCGCAATAGAGACTGATATTGTTCTTCGTCGGCATCGAGCCCGCGACCACGACCGAATAGGGCGGCACTTCGCCATACATCACTTCGCCGGTCTCCCGGTCGACGATCTTGGTCGATTTGCCGATGAACACGCCCATCCCCAGCACCGAGCCCTCGCGCACGATGCA
>JAGRMO010000136.1:0-2438 GCA_020441205.1 Maritimibacter sp. | reverse complement strand
CGATGATCGTCGGCCCCGCCTGCATCGGCTCCAAGACGCCGCCGATCCCGACGCCGCCCGACAGATGCACGTTCTTGCCGATCTGGGCGCACGAGCCCACCGTCACCCAGGTATCCACCATCGTGCCGGTGTCGACATAGGCGCCGAGGTTGACGAAGCTGGGCATCAGCACCGCGCCCGGCGCGATATAGGCCGATTTGCGCACCACCGCGTTCGGCACCGCGCGGAACCCTGCGGCCTTCCACTCGTTGTCGCCCCAGCCGGCGAATTTCGAATCCACCTTGTCGAACCAGCTCGATCCCTGTGGCCCGCCCGATTGCATCTCCATGTCCTTGAGCCGGAACCCGAGCAGCACCGCCTTCTTGGCCCACTGGTTCACATGCCAGTCGCCGTTCGCCTGCCGCTCGGCCACCCGCAGCCGCCCGGCGTCGAGCGCCGCCAGCGTATCCTCGATCGCCTCGCGGGCCTCGCCCGTGGTGGCCGGGGTGATCGTCTCGCGCGCCTCCCAGGCGGCTTCGATGGCGGTTTCAAGCTGGGCGTTCGACATGGGGTTCCTCCGCGAAATCGTTTCGAGCCGTATAGAACCCCTGCACCCGCCGCGCAACGCCATGCCCGGATACAGAAAGGGCGGCGCATCCCCGGCGCCGCCCGCTCCGCCCCCGTCGCACCGCGATCAGTGCGTAGACTTGCCCGGCCCGTCGACCGCGGTCTCGCTGGTATGGGTGACCGTCCGCCCGGTTTCCACCGTCGTGCAATTGTCGCAAGCGAGGTTGCCCTGGTCGATCTGCCCCTTCGGCCCGTCGGTCCTGTAATCCACCGTCGTGACGGTCGTCGTCGTCGTGGTCTCGGTCCGCACCCCCTGGCTGGCGGCGGCCTTCGCGTTCGGCGGGGTCTTGGTGCTCATCCCCATGAACTGCGCGGCGGTGACCGTGGTGACCGTGGTGGTCTCGCTCCACGTCGTCGTGGCGAAGCCCTGGTCCTTGCCGCCCGGGTTGGTGCCGCCCTTGGCTCCGGGCGCCGAGATCGCCGCAAGCGGCGTCAGCGCGAGCGCCGCGATCACGAGTGCGGACGATGCGATCTTGCTCATTTGGGTTGGTGTCCTTTCTAGACGGTCCGGCCCGGTCCCCCCGGGTTCACGCGCTGCATCTGATCCCGCGCGGCGGCGAATCTTCGACCGCGCGACGATCAATCGAGAAATGTTCGCGGCGCATTGTGGCATTGGCGCTGTTCCCTCCCCAATCGCGGGCCGTTAGACTGGACTGAACCAAAAGAACCGCAGGACGAGCAGATGACCAAAGACGACCGCCGCCACCCGTTCCGCCATTCCGGCGAGGATCGCGACGCAGCCCACGAAACGCCCGATACGCCGCAGACCCGTTCGCCCGCCTACCGGCTCGCCTTCGACGATCTCGATTTCATCCTGCGCGACGAGCTGCGCCCCGTCCGTTTGCAGCTCGAGCTTCTGAAGCCCGAGCTGATGATGCGCGAAGCCGGCATCGAATCCACCGTCGTCCTGTTCGGCGGCTCGCGCATCCCGCGCCCCGAAGACGCCCACAACGCCCGCACCGAGACGCTGAAGGGGCTCGCCAAATATTACGACGAGGCCCGCAGCTTCAGCCAGATCATCTCGCGCCGCGCCATCGGCAACGGCCATCGCTGCAAGGTCATCGTCTCGGGCGGCGGTCCCGGCGTGATGGAGGCCGCGAGCCGCGGCGCCCATGACGTCGGCGGCAAATGCATCGGCCTCAACATCGTCCTGCCGCACGAGCAGGCGCCCAACCCCTACGTCACCCCCGAGCTCTGCTTCAACTTCCACTATTTCGCGATCCGCAAGATGCACTTCCTGATGCGCGCCGAGGCGCTGGTCTGCTTCCCCGGCGGTTTCGGCACGCTCGACGAGCTGTTCGAGGCGCTGACGCTGATCCAGACCCGCAAGATGCGCCGCATCCCGGTGATCCTGTTCGGCCGGGAATTCTGGGAGAAGATCATCAACTGGGAAGGCCTCGCCGAGGCCGGCACCATCAGCCCCGGCGATCTCGAGCTGTTCCAATATGTCGAGACCGCCGAACAGGCGATGGAGGTGATCGACGAATGGGACAGCTCCTGCGAGATGCGCATGAGCAACGGCGAGGCGCCGGCGCCGTCCCGCGATATCCTGTGAGCCCGCCCCCGAGGGGCCGCGCCAGCGATCCCTTCCATCGGGCAGGCCCGGGGCGGCCTTCCGGTCACAACTGGAAACGATAGGGGTCTATTGTTTCCAGTACGTCAACAATCGCCGCTTATCCACAGAGCCTGCGCTCAATCCCCGCCCGCGCCCGTGGCATAGCCGCCGATGCGCACCTCGCCCATTCCGCCGTCCAACCCGGCCTCGGCCGCGATCTGCGCGCGCGACTTGCGCTCGCGCTCGGTCGCCGATTTGAGCTGCCCGCAGGCCGCCA
>JAGRMO010000135.1:17983-23736 GCA_020441205.1 Maritimibacter sp. | reverse complement strand
GGTATCGCCGATATACATGCCCGGCCGCTTGCGGACAGCCTCCAAGCCCTTGAGAACCTTGATGGAATCTGCCCCATATTCGGGGGTCGCGTTCTGCTCGTCGGACATACGGCCGTTCCTCGGTTTTGACCCGCAGCTTATAGGGTTTTCCTGGGGGTTTTACCAGTGAAAGACCACAAGATTTAGGGTCAGGCGAGGGCAATCACCACACCGACTCCGATCAGCAACAGACCGGCGGCGAGGTTCATCCGACGGATCGCCTGCGGGGTGGTCAGGAGCCTGCGGGCATGGCCGACGAGGAGCGCGAGCGAGAGGTTGCCCAGCATCGGCACGGCGAAGCTCACAAGCGCGATTGCGGCCACGTCCCAGCGGGTAAGCCGGGCCAGATCGAAGAAACCGGGCAGGAAACCCATGTAGAACAGGATCGCCTTCGGATTGGCGAGGATCACCACGAGGCCGGCGACGAAGCCGCCCCAGAGGCCTGGCCGGGTGAGGCGGCGGTCGCGGTCGACCGGAGCGCCGGCGCTGCGGATGATCGCGAGGCCCATGAGGACGACGATCGCCGCGGCGACGTAACGCGCGACGCTCATCACGTCGCCGAAAGTGGCGGCGACCCAGCCCATGCCGAGCAGCGCCAGCACCGACCAGAAGACATCCCCGAGCGCGACACCGAGGGTGAGCGGCCAGGCCTCGGCAAAGCCGCCCGCCATCGCCCGGGCGATGGTCGCCACCCAGACCGGGCCGGGCGTGAGCGTGAGCACCACCATGGCGAGGGCGTAGAGCGCAAGCTCGGCGGCGGAGATCGTCACGCGAGGTGGCCCGCGTCGTCGAGCGGCGAGAACGGGTTCCAGGCGAATTCCCACAGATGGCCATCGGGATCGGCGACGTAGCTCGAATAGCCGCCCCAATCGGTGTCGAAGGGTTCGCGCACCGGGGTCGCGCCGCAGGCGACGGCGCGGGCGAAGGCTTGGTCGACGTCGTCCTTCGAGGGCTGGTTCTGAGCGAGCGTCATCGCGCCCGTCTGCAGCGTCTCGATGGGGCGACCGGTTTCGGCGGCGAGCCCGGCGAGGGTAAAGAGGCCGAAGATCTGCCCCTTCGTCCGATAGAACGCGACCTCATCCATGACCTGGCTTGGCTCCCATCCGAGCTTCTCGTAATAGGCCCGCGCGCGGGCGAGATCGGCAACGGCGAGGGTGATGAAGCTCACCCGGTTGAGGTTCTCGATCATGTCTCCTCCCATTCGCAGGCCGAAGCGCCGTGCGATTCCGTGACCCGCAGATGTTGCGCCCGCTCGCCAAGCTCGGCAAACAGTTCCGGCCCGGTCCCGGTCATGAAGGCCTGGGCGCCGAGGGCGCAGACCTCGTCGTAGAGCGCCGCGCGGCGGCCGGCGTCGAGATGGGCGGCGACCTCGTCGAGCAGCAGGATCGGCGGGGCGCCGAAATCGGCGGCGAGCGCGCGGGCGTTGGCGAGCACCAGCGAGACCAGAAGCGCCTTCTGTTCGCCGGTCGAGGCATCGCGGGCGGCCACGCCCTTGGCGGCGTAGCTGGCGGCGAGGTCGGCGCGGTGCGGGCCTGCGAGCGTGCGCCCGGCGGCGAGATCGCGCACGCGGCCGGTCTCGTAGGCTTCGACAAGCGCTTCCTCGCCCTCCGGCCCCGCGTCGGCGCCCTCGGCGTGCAGCACCGCCAGCTCGGCGGTGGGAAAGCTGGTCTCGGCCGCGGCCTGGGCGGCGGTGAGCCGTTCGACCGTGAAGGCGCGGTTGGCCTGGATCGTCGCGCCGGCCGCGGCCATCTGCGCCTCCAGCGCGTGATACCAATGCCGGTCGGTGGCGCCGTCCTTCAGGAGCCGGTTGCGCTCGCGCATCGCCTTCTCGTAGGCCAGCACCGCCTCGGCATGGCCGGGCTCGAAGCTCATCGCCATGCGGTCGAGAAACCGCCTGCGCCCATCGGCGCCCTCGGTCCAGAGCCGGTCCATCACCGGCACCAGCCAGACGATGCGCGCAACGCGGCCAAGCGCGACCTGTGCCGCCGGACGGTCGTCGATGGTGACCTGCCGCGCGCCGCCGGGCTCGGCCCAGGTGGCGACCTCGTGGAGCTGGTGGAGCGATTGCAGGAGCGCGGTGACCTTCCAGCCCAGCGCCTCGGGCCGGCGTGCGATCTCGTCGGAGGCCGCGCGCCTGAGCCCGCGGCCGGGGCTCAGCAGGCTCACCGCTTCGAGGATGTTGGTCTTGCCCGCGCCGTTGACCCCATGGATCGCCACCGGGCGGCCGTCGAGCGCCAGCACCGCGCGCCGGTGCGAGCGGAAATGGCTGAGCGTCAGTTCGCGCAGGAAGAGGCCGGTCATGCCCGGCTCTCCGGATCGGTGGTCTTTCCTCGCCGGGCCGTCACACCCGCATCGGCATGACGACGTAGATCGCCGAAGTGTCGTTGCCTTCGCGCATCAGCGCCGGTTCGCCCGACGAGTTGAACAGGAACACCGCGTTCTCGCGGTCGACCTGGCTCGCGATCTCGAGGAGGTATTTCGCGTTGAAGCCGATTTCGAGGCGCTCGTCGCCATAGGCAACGCCGAGCTCTTCCTCGGCCGCGCCGGCATCGGGGGCGTTGACCGAGAGCACCAGCTTGTCGTCGTCGAGCTGCAGCTTGACCGCGCGCGAGCGTTCGCTCGACACGGTGGCGACGCGGTCGACGGCCTTGGCGAACTCGGCGGCGTCGACTTCCATCTTCTTGGTGTTTCCGGACGGGATCACGCGGGTGTAATCGGGGAAGGTGCCGTCGATCACCTTCGAGGTGAGGGTGATCTCGGGCGTGGCGAAACGCACCTTGGTCTGGCTGACGCTCACCGCGATCTCGGCCTCGTCGTCGTCGAGCAGCTTGCGCAGTTCGCCGACGGTCTTGCGCGGTACGATCACGCCCGGCATCTCCTCGGCGCCGGCCGGGAGATCAGCATCGACCCGGGCGAGCCTGTGGCCGTCGGTCGCCACCGCGCGCAGCACCCGGCCGCCATCGGCTTCGGCGACATGCAGGTAGACGCCGTTGAGGTAATATCGGGTCTCTTCGGTCGAGATGGCGAATTTCGACTTGTCGAACAGCCGGCGCAGCACCGGCGCGGGGGCCGCGAAATTGGCGTCGTATTCCGACGAGGCCATGACCGGGAAGTCTTCCTTCGGCAGCGTCGCGAGCGAGAAGTTCGAGCGGCCCGCGTCGATGGTGAGGCGTCCCGAGGCGGCGTCGGCGGTCAGCGAGACCAGCGCGCCGTCCGGCAGCTTGCGCACGATCTCGTGCAGCATCACTGCGTTGACCGTGGTCGCGCCCGCCCGTTCCACCATCGCCGGCACCCGGTCGACGACTTCGATGTCGAGATCGGTGGCGCGGAAGGTGGCGTCGGAGCCCTCGGCCTCGATCAAGACGTTGGCGAGGATCGGGATCGTGTTGCGCCGTTCGACAACCGATTGCGCCTGGCCTACCGCCTTCAGCAGCGTGGCGCGTTCGATGGAAATCTTCATGTCCCTCTCCCGAACATAATTGGGACGGTCACCATAGACCGGTCGTCGCCCGTCGCAAGATTTTTCAGGACTGTCCGCCGCTTTGGCGGGAGCGTCAAGGGCCCGCCCTTGCCGGATGTCCGCGGGCCGGAAAAGGGGCGGAGCGCGCCCTGCCCCGCCGCCATTGCCCTAGCCTTCGAGCGCCCGGCGCAGGAGCTCCAGATCCTCGGCGATCTGCGGATCGCTTTCGCGCAGTTCGTCGATCTTGCGCACGCCGTGCATCACCGTGGTGTGGTCGCGTCCGCCGAAGCGGCGGCCGATATCGGGCAGCGACCGGGTGGTGAGGCGCTTGGCCAGCCACATCGCCACCTGGCGCGGCCGGGCGATCGAGCGTTGGCGTTTGGGGCCGATCATGTCGGACATGCGGATGTTGTAATGCTCCGCCACCTTGCGCTGGATCTCCTCGACGGTGACCTTGCGGTCGTTGGCGCGCAGGATGTCGGCAAGCGCGTCCTGGGCCTTTTCGAGGGTGATCTCCTGGCCGACGAGCGAGGCGAAGGCGAAGAGGCGCATCAGCGCGCCTTCGAGCACGCGGACGTTGGTCGAGATTCGGTGGGCGAGAAACTCGAGCACCCCGTCGGCGATGGTCAGATCGGGGTAGTCCTCGCGGTAGCGGGCCACCTTGGTCTGCAGCACGCCGAGACGAAGCTCGTAATCGGTCGGGTGCAGATCGACGACCAGGCCCGATTGCAGGCGCGACTTGATGCGCTCTTCGAGGTCCTTGATCTCGCCCGGCGCGCGGTCGGCCGAGATGACGATCTGCTTGTTCTGGTCGACCAGCGCGTTGAACGTGTGGAAGAACTCTTCCTGGGTCGAATCCTTGCCGGCGATGAACTGCACGTCGTCCACCATCAGCACGTCGACCGAGCGGAACAGGTGCTTGAAGTCCATCATCTGCTTTTCGCGCAGAGCCTGGACGAAACGGTACATGAACTGTTCGGCAGACAGATAGACCACCCGCAGCTCGGGGTTACGGGCCTGGATCTCCCAGGCGATGGCGTGCATCAGGTGGGTCTTGCCGAGGCCGACACCGCCGTAGAGGAACAGCGGGTTGAAGGTCACCGGACCACCTTCGGCCACGCGGCGCGCGGCGGCATGGGCCAGCTGGTTGGGCTTGCCGACGACGAAGCTGTCGAAGGTGAAGCGCTGGTCGAGCGGGGCGCCCGGCAAGTCGTCGAGATCGCCGCGCAACACCGCCGTGGACGGCGACGGCAGCCTGGTGTCGCCGGCCGCGTCGGACTTCACCGCCTCATGCGGCCGCGCCAGCTGGGCGACGGTGAAGACAAGGCGCGACACCGGCTCGAACGACGAGAGATGCTGCAGAATCGAATCGCCGTAGTTGCGCTGCACCCAGTTGCCCGCAAAGGTCGTGGGCACGAGGAAGTGCGCCACGCGATTTTCGATCCCGGTGAATTCTAGGGGTTCGATCCAGTTGCGGTAGTGGTTCTGCCCGATCTCGGCGAGCAGACGTTCACGCACCTGTCCCCACATATTGTTCTTCATCTTCCGTTCGACCCGTTCCCCGCCAGCCCGGCGGTGTCCCTGCACAGCCCTATCCACAGCCGACAAGCCTGTCGGTTGCACCCAATACGTCCGCATCGCCCCCACTAATGACGCGGGCGCGATTCGAGCCTACCGGGCCCTGTGCCGCGTGAAACAAGCCATGCCTACCAGACCGCCTGCATACGGCGGCCGGCCCGTCCGGTGCGGCGGCCCCCATGCCGGCAGCACCTTGCGGATGGTCTTACTGGTCCCTTCGGAGCATCCCCTCATGCAGCTCCGTCCGGCGGTCTCGGCGGCGGGTTTCGCCCGATCCTGCTTCGACGTCCGGAGTTTCCCAAATCGGCGACGTGAATCGCATGGGCAAATTAGCGGGCCGGCGGAGGCAGCGGCAACCGATCTATTCGCTTGACTCGGTTTTGCCCCGACCGAATCCGCGCGCGGTTTTCCGAATCCAATTTTTCCTGTGGTTTTTGCGGGATTTGGAAAAAAAAGGCGCCCCGGAAGGGGCGCCGTGTTCGTGTTCTTTTCGTCGCAGTTTCGCGGCGTATTCGCTCAGCCGAGCGCCTTCACGCGCGACGCCAGGCGCGACATTTTGCGTGACGCAGTGTTCTTGTGATACACACCCTTGGTGACGCCGCGCATCAGTTCCGGCTGCGCCACTTTGAGCGCCGCGGCGGCCGCGTCCTTGTCGCCCGAAGCGATGGCTTCCTCG
>JAGRMO010000135.1:176-17956 GCA_020441205.1 Maritimibacter sp. | reverse complement strand
GCGCGAACGGCGGGCTTTGTTGATCTGGAAACGGCGCTCGTTCTGGCGGGCGCGTTTCTTGGCTTGAGGCGAATTGGCCATGTCGGTTCCCTTTCCCGGGTCGTGAGAATGCTGTCTGCACGTCGAAACCGACCCGGCCGGGGTCAAACCGGCACATTCCGGCCAAAGCGGGCCTCACGCGCATGATCGGCGCCGTATAGGCGGTTTTGCCCGGGATGGGAAGCCCCGAATCGGGGGTATTCGCGGAGCCGCTACCGGTCGCGGAATTGCGGCTCGCGCTTTTCGACGAAGGCGCACATGCCTTCCTTCTGGTCTTCGGTGGCGAAGAGCGCGTGGAACAGGCGGCGTTCGAACAGCAGCGCCTCGGCCAGGGGCATCTCGTCGGCGCGGCGCACCGCCTCCTTGATCGCCATGACCGAGATCGCGCTTTTCTCGGCGATCCTGCGGGCGGCTGCGGTGGCTTCCTCGATCAGTTTCTTGGCCGGAACGACCCGGGAGACGAGACCGGCGCGTTCCGCCTCCTCCGCTTCCATGAAGCGCCCGGTCAGCGCCATGTCCATCGCCTTGGCCCGGCCGACGAGGCGGGTGAGGCGCGTCGAGCCGCCCATGCCGGGCATCACGCCGATGTTCACCTCGGGCTGGCCGAACTTGGCATTGTCGGCGGCGATGATGAAGTCGCACATTATGGCGAGTTCGCAACCGCCGCCCAGCGCATAGCCGGCGACGGCGGCGATGATCGGCTTGCGAATCTGGGTGACCGCGCGTTCTTCCGCGGTGAACAGGTCTTCGGTGTAGACATCGACAAAGCTCTTCTCCGACATCATCTTGATATCGGCGCCGGCGGCAAAGGCCTTTTCGGAGCCGGTCAGGACGATGGCGCGCACCTTGTCGTTCTTCTGCGCCTCGCCCAGCGCCTTGCCCAGCTCGCGCAGGAGATCGAGGTTCAGCGCGTTCATCGCCTCGGGCCGGTCGAGCCGGATCAGGCAGACGCTGTCGTCGACATCCACGATGATGTTTTCGTAGGCCATGCGCACCCCTTCCCGGGCTGTCCCCGTGCAGAACCGTCAGACACCGGACCCTAGGCAAGCGGTCTGGGCGGCGCAAGTCATCTTTGGCAGCGCGGGCAGTAGAAGCTCGACCGGCCCGACTGGACGATGCGGCGCACGATTCCGCCGCAGCCCGGGGTCGCGCAAGCGGCACCCTCGCGGTCGTAGACCCTGAACGTGTGCTGGAAATATCCAAGTTCACCGCTGGCCTGGCGATAGTCGCGCAGCGACGAGCCGCCGGCGGCGATGGCCTCGGCAAGCACGTCGCGGATCACCGGCACGAGGGCGGCGACGCGCGCGGCCGAAAGCCGGCCGGCCTCGCGCTTGGGGTTGATCCCGGCCCGGTGCAGCGCCTCGCAGACGTAGATATTGCCGAGCCCGGCGACGAGGCGCTGGTCGAGCAGGGCCGCCTTGATAGGGGTCTTCTTTCCCGCGAGCGCGGCGACGAGGTAGTCCTCGTGAAACGCGTTGCCGAGCGGCTCGGGTCCGAGTTGCGCGAGCAGCTTGTGGGTGTCGGCCTCGCCCTTGGGAAAAAGGTCCATCGCGCCAAAGCGGCGCGGATCGTTGAAGGTGATGCGGGCGCCGCCCTCGATGTCGAACACGACGTGGTCGTGTCTTTCGGGGGACGGATGGTGGTGGTGAAACTGCCCGAGGGTCGTGCCGGAGATCTGCATCCGCCCCGACATGCCCAAATGGATCAGCAGGGTCTCGCCAGTGGCGAGATCGGCGAGGATGTATTTCGAGCGCCGCCGCAACCGTTCGACCCGGGCGCCGGTCAGCCGCGCGGCCATGCCTTGCGGAAACGGCCAGCGCAGCCCGTCGCGGCGCAGCTCGGCGCGGGCGATCACCTGGCCTTCCATCACCGGCGCGAGCCCTGCGCGCACCGTTTCGACTTCGGGGAGTTCGGGCATTCAGCCTCGCGCGTTGGTCTCCGTGACGTGCGCGAGACGATGCCGCAACGCGGGCAGGCGGACAACCGTCTTGAGGGCGAGGTGCCGGCGGCCGTCGGAGAAATGCAGCCACCAGGTGTAGAGCCCACGGTCGTTGATCTTCACCAGCGCGGAAATCGGATAGCGGCGCATCAGGAAGGTAAGCCCCATGACGCAAATCTCGTCGCGGCTGACGGCAATCCGGTAAGCCCAGACGAAGGCGTTGAGATAGACCACGAGCGCGAGGATCGCGGCATAGCCTGACCCGAGATCGGCGGGGGTGAGCTGTCCGCTGGTCGCCAGCCGCGGCGTGACCACCAGCAGCAGGGCGGAGAGGGCGAAGACGAAGAGCTTGGCGCCCCAGCTCGACCGGTGGAGGCTGCGCTCCAGTGTCGCGTCCCGGGCGGGCGCGCGGGTCTTTCCGGGGCCGACCGCGGCCTTCAGCGCGGCCGCCGACAGACCCGGGCGACGGGTCGGAAGCCTCAGGCCCAGCCCGTTCCCGGCGCCGCGCTGGGCCAGCGAGGCGAGCGCCGCGCCGGCCAGCAGGAAATTCACCACGGCCAACAACACGTAGAGGTTCAAACTTGCCTCCCGACACTTCGGATTTGTCACTTTCGGCGCAAGGGTATATGCCCGTCGCGACGAAATTTGGGCAATCGCATGACCGAGAAGAAGACCACGCATTTCGGATTTCAGACCGTCGACGAAGACCGCAAGGCGGGAATGGTCCACGGTGTGTTCTCGAACGTCGCGTCGAAATACGACATCATGAACGACGCCATGTCGCTCGGTATCCACCGGCTGTGGAAGGATGCGATGATGGATTGGCTGGCACCGCGCCCCGGGCAGAAGCTGCTCGACGTGGCCGGCGGGACCGGCGATATCTCGTTTCGCTTTCTCGACCGCGCGCCCGGGGCGCATGCCACCGTGCTCGACTTGACCGAGCCGATGCTGGTCGAGGGCCGCAAGCGCGCCGAGGCCGCGCGCAGGGCCGATGCGCTCGACTGGGTGGTGGGCGACGCGATGGCGCTGCCGTTCGAGGCGAACACGTTCGACGCCTACACGATCAGCTTCGGCATCCGGAACGTCACGAGGATCGGCGACGCGCTTTCGGAGGCGTTCCGGGTGCTGCGTCCCGGCGGACGGCTGATGGTGCTCGAGTTCGGCCAGATCCCCAACGACCTCATGCAGAAGGTCTACGATCTCTACTCGTTCCAGATCATTCCGCGGCTCGGCCAGGCGATCGCGAACGACCGCGACAGCTATCAGTATCTGGTCGAGAGCATCCGCAAATTTCCCGACCAGGAGAGTTTTGCCGGGATGATCCGCTCGGCCGGCTTCGCGCAGGTGAAATACCGCAACCTGTCGCTCGGCATCGCCGCGCTGCATTCCGGCTGGAAACTCTGATGCGGGGACCGCACAACGTCTGGCGGTTGGTGGTGACCGGCGCCACCTTCGCGCGCACCGGCGCGCTCGGCGCGGTGCTGCAGGCGTTCGACGCGCCGCCGCTCCTGCGCACCGTCGCCAATATCGTGAGCTGGACCTTCGCGCCCATCGGGCTCAAGGGCGATCCGAAGTTGCCGCCGGTGACACGCGCGATCACCGCGTTGGGGCCGGCCTATATCAAGTTCGGCCAGATCCTCTCGACCCGGCCCGACGTGGTCGGCGACGAGTTCTCCGAACAGCTCACCTATCTTCAGGACAAGTTGCCGCCATTCCCCACCGCGGTGGCGCGCAAGACCATCGAGGACGAGCTCGACATCAAGGTCGACGAGGTGTTCTCGGAGTTCTCCGAACCGGTGGCCGCCGCTTCGATCGCCCAGGTCCACCGCGCAAGGATCGCCGAGACCGGCGAAGAAGTGGCGGTGAAGGTGCTCAGGCCCCGGATCGAGCGCGCCTTCCGCACCGATCTCGACGCGTTCCACTTCTTCGCGCAATTCATCGAATTCCTCCTGCCGGGCACGCGGCGGCTGCGTCCCTCCGACGTGGTGGCGCATTTCGAAAGCGTGGTAATGGCCGAGCTCGACATGCGCCTCGAATGCGCCTCGGCCTCGGAATTCCGCGAGAATACCAAGAAAGACAAGGGCTTCGTGGTTCCCGATGTCAAATGGGGCCTGTCGTCGAAACGGGTGATGACGCTGGGCTGGGGCGAGGGCATCGCCGCCAACGAGCTCGACAGGTTGCGCGCCTCGGGGCTCGACATGGCCGCGCTCGGCAACCGGGTGCTGCAGCTTTTTCTCAGCCACGCGCTGCGCGACGGGTTCTTCCACGGTGACATGCACCAGGGCAACCTCAAGTTCGCGGCGAACGGCGATATCATCGCGCTCGACTTCGGCATCATGGGGCGGATCGACGAATATACCCGGCGGGTCTATGCCGAGATTCTGTTCGGCTTCATCCGGCGCGATTACCGGCGCGTCGCCGAGGTGCATTTCGAAGCCGGCTACATCCCGGCCGACAAGGATGTCGACGCTTTTGCCCAGGCGCTGCGCGCGGTCGGCGAGCCGATCTTCGGGATGGACGCGAGCCGGATTTCGATGGGCCGGCTCTTGCACTACCTGTTCGAGGTCACCGAGTGGTTCGGGATGCAGACCCGCACCGAGCTCATCCACCTTCAGCGCACAATGGTGGTGGTCGAGGGCGTGGCACGGTCGCTCAATCCGCAGATCAACATCTGGCAGATCGCCCGCCCGGTGGTCGAGGATTACCTGTCGACCTCGATCGGCCCGAAGGCGATGGCGCGCGATCTGGCGCGCACCGCAAGGGTGTTGTCGCGATTCGGCCCGAGGCTGCCGGGGCTGGTGGAGGATGCGCTCATCGCTCAGGCCCGCCACCCGTCGCCGCACTCGCGCCACCGGCCGCTCCGGGCGCTGTTCTACTTCGGCCTCGGCGCGGCCAGCGCGCTCGCCCTCGTCTGGCTCATCGTCTTGCTCTGACTGGGGGCGCCCGGGCGTCGGGCGCTCCGCCGATATCGGTCACGGTCCACTGCTGGGCCGTCTTCGGTGGTCGAGCCGCTCGCACCTCACCCGCCCGGGCGGCGCATCGCGTCGACATCGGCCGCCATGATTTCGCCGCCACCGGCCAGAATGAGCTTGGTCTGCCCGTTGTCCATCCGCGCCTCGACCACTTCGGAGTAGACCGCGATCTGCTCCTCGCCGAGCATCACGTCGTCGGCGTAGCTTTGCAGGAAGAAGCTGTAGGTGCCGGGCGGGATCGGATCGCCCGCCGCGTCGACGCCCGCCCATTTGATCTGTTCGTCCGAGATCGGCACTTCGACCCGATCGACGAGATTGCCGAATGTGTCACGCACGACAACCCAGGCGCGGGTCGCGCCGCTGGGCGGATCGGGCTGAAGGGTGATCGCGCTGCCGTCGAACTGCGCGGCGGTTTCGGCGCGCACCTCCATGCCGACCCAGCCGGCGAGGTCGGACATGCCCATCGCGCCCAGCTGGTTCTGCATCGCCGACAGCAGATCGTTGGTACGCACCTGCTGCTCGACGCCCGAGAAGGTGGCGAGCTGGACGGCGAAATCGGTGCTTTCCATCGGATTGAGCGGGTCCTGGTTGTTCATCTGGGTGGTGAGCATTTTCAGGAAGGTCTCGAAATCCGAGTTGATGAGCGTGCCGGCCTGGGTCGTGTCCGTGGTTGTCTTCGCCGCGGACGACGCGGCCGAGCCGGTAATCTGGGTGGTGTTGGCGGATGCGATGTCCATCACTGTCTCCTGGATCAGAGCCGCATGTCGATGCCGCCGGAACTCGTCAGGCGGTGTGGGTTGGCACTTTGTGGGGCGTCGTTGGGGCCGGTCGTACGGGCGCGGCCTTCGGTGCGCGTGGAGGCCTCGCCGTCGTCGGACGGCACGCCCTGCCCGTCGCGCCCACCGTCGCCCCGGAACGAGAAATCGATGCTGCCGTAGCCCAGCTGCCGAAGTTCGCTTGCCAGCTGATCAATGTGGCGGCGCAGGAGGTCGAGGGTTTCGGGCCGTTCGACATTCAGCGATACCGTGAGCCCGCCGGTTGCGTCCTGGCTCATGGTGAGCTGGACGCGGCCCAGTTCCTCGGGGTGCAGCCGGAGCTCCACCGCCCGCTCGCCGCCGGCCCGCACCACATCCGCGATCTGGATCGCGGCGTTGCGCGCGGTGTCGGCGGTCTGCGCGTTCTGAGCGGTCTGGGCGGGCACCGTGGTTGCCGGGCGCGAACCGGTGGGCGGCTCTGACTGGAGCGCGGCAAGGGCGAGGTCTGGCGCGGAAGTCTCCCCGCCACTTGCGTCCGCCGCTCGCTGCGCGGCCTTTGGGTCCCAACCGCCGTCGGCTAGGGCGGCCGTCTTGGGTCGCGCCGCAGAAACGACCGTCGCGCTCGGCGGTTCGAAGTCAGGGATGCCCGGCACATTCCGCGAGGCTCCCCTGCCCGGTATGTCGGCCTCGGGGGCCACGCCGCCCTGGGCCGCAGGCTGGACCGGGGCGAGACCGGATTGCGGGCCACGCGGGTCGGCGGTGGCGGGCGCTGGAGTCTCGGCTCTGGCGGAAGGTGGCGAGGCCGGGTCGACAGGTTCCGACCCGGAAGGCGATACCTCTGCCCCGGCGTTTGACACGGCCGGGCCACTGCCCCCGCCCCGCGCGCCGTCGAACGCGGCAAGAGTACGGGCTGGAGAAGCTGGCCGGGTATGGTCCTCGGCGCCGGACCGAACCGTCGGCGCGGCCGGGGTCGTTCCGGTTCTTGCGGCCGCAGCGGGCGGCAGCGGCGGGGTCTCCACGCCCGGGCGCGCCCTGCCCTCCGCGCCCGGATCGCCGGCTGCATCCGTCATCGCGGTTGCCGGATTTCCCGCATGCGGTGTCGTGTCATCCATGCCCGGCTTCGCCGCCGAAACCTGAGCGCCGCGGGCCTCAGATGCCAGCTGCGGCGCCCGAGGCGCCACGGGCGACAGACTCTGCGCGGCGGGAAGCCCGGGGCGCGCGTCCCCCGTTATTCGGTCAACCAGCGGCGCGGCCATTTCACCATCGACACTGAGAATCGGTCGCGTCGGGGCGTCCGCCAACGGAGCGGTCGTGATCGCAGTCATGTCAGCGTCAGCATCTGCGGCCGCGTCGCGTCGGGGCGGCAAGGCGGCGCCATCCCGGTCGGACGATACCGCGTGGTCGGTTACCCCGGTCTCCTCCGCTACTTCCGTATCCGGTTTTTCCATCCGGCCCGGATCTTCGGAACCTTCGGCGACGGCAAACCTCCAGCCGGGTTGAGCGACCTTCTCGCCCGTGTCCGGAAGAGACATCGCCGCTTTGCCGGCGCACTCGACGCCTGCCCCCGCGTCGGTTCCGGGCCGGGTGAAGATGTCGTTGAAACCCGGACCGCGCCCCTCGCCCGACCCGGCCGACGGCGCGGGCGGGCGCTGATCGGGCGCCGCTGGTGTCGCGAGAAGTTGGGGCAACTGCATGTTCGATCCGGGCGTTCTGTCTCGGTTGCGCCGAACATGCCCTGAAGGCGTTACCACTATCTTTACCCGGCTCGGTCAGGATGGAGAAAATTCCGTCAATTCGAGCGATTCCCATGTCCTCCGTCGATCCCCTCGCCTCCGCCACGCCGCTCCCCGACCGGGCGCGAAGCCTGCGAGATGCGAAACTCTTCGACGCCGCGCGCGAGCTCGAAGCGACTTTCCTCGCAGAGATGCTGAAATCGGCCGGTCTCGGCGAGGTTCCCGAAGGCTTCGGCGGCGGCGCCGGCGAAGAGCAGTTCGGCTCGTTCCTGCGGCTCGAGCAGGCGCGCGCGATGGTGGACGGGGGCGGAATCGGGCTCGCCCAGAGCCTGTTCGAGGCGTTGAAGGAGCGGGCCGATGGCGCTGTTTGACCTTTCCTCCGCCGCCGAGGCGCTCGAGGACCTCCTCGACCGCGAACGCGCGCTGATCAAGGCCGGCCGGATCGACCAGATCGTGCGGCTCGGGGCGGAAAAGGAACGCCTGATTGGCCGGCTCGCGCGCCAGGGCGCCTCGGCTCCGGGGCTCGAGCGGTTGCGCGCAAAGGCCGATCGCAATGTGCGGCTGCTGGACGCGGCGGCGCGCGGCATCAAGGCGGCGGCAGGACGGCTCGACCGGCGCGGCGATGACGGGGCAGCATTGCGAACCTATGGCCGCAACGGGGCCGCCGCGGCTCTTGCGGGCGCGCGGCGCGGGATCGACAGACAGGCGTAATTTTCGCCTATTCAGCGCGAATCCGGCCCGATTTAGCCTAAAATCCAACACATTCGGACCCCAGGGGTTCACTGTTCTTTAGGCACTTCAGCCTCAGGGTGCACGGGCATCCTGAGGGGGTGGCGCGGATTGGTAAGACCAAGATCCGCAGAGGTCAGAATGACTCTGAACCCGTCCCGAGCGGGCGGACCTCTAACCCGGCGCAAAACAGGCGCCATACGACTGAAGGAACTGAACATATGTCCAGCATTCTGACCAACACCAGCGCCATGGTCGCGCTGCAGACGCTCAAAGGCATCAACTCGAACCTGCAGAAAACCCAGGAAGAGATTTCCACCGGCAAATCCGTCGGCTCGGCCAAGGACAACTCGGCGGTCTGGGCGATCTCGAAAGTCATGGAAGCCGACGTGAACGGCTTCAAGGCGATCTCCGACAGCCTGTCGCTCGGCGAGTCGACGCTGGCCGTCGGTCAGAAGGCGGCCGAAACGGTGACCGATCTGCTGACCCAGATGAAGGGCAAGATCGTCGCCGCGCAGGAAGAGAACGTCGACCGCGGCAAGCTGCAGACCGATATCGAGGCGCTGCGCGACCAGATCTCGTCGGTCGTCGGCGCGGCCCAGTTCAACGGCCTCAACCTCGTGTCGGGCACCGATGACGTCAACATCCTGTCGTCGCTCGACCGCTCGTCCGACGGCACCGTGGCGGCCTCGCACATCACCGTGGCCCGCCAGGACATGTCGACCAGCGCCGGCGTCTACGGCAACGGCGGGACCGACCTGAGCTCGAACATCACGATCAACTCGACCAACAGCACGATCGACAGCACCGCGGCGGCGAAAGAGCTGGTCCTGACCTATGCGCAGGCCTCCTCCGGCACCGACGCGATCGATTTCTCGATCGGCGGCAATTCGGTCAACGTCGCCTGGGATACCGATGCAGGGACGACGATCGACAACCTCGCCGATGCGATCAACGCGCTCGGGCTCACCGGGGTTTCCGCTACGTCGGACGGGTCGGGCGGCCTGACGCTGACCAACACCAACTCGTTCACCAGCTCGGACGTGAGCTGGAATACCAACGGCACCAACACTTTCGCCGTCGCCAACGCCGGTAACTCGGCCGATGACGTCTCGGCCACCGCCGGTGCCGGAACCGCCACGCTGGTCTACCGCGCGGAAGACATCGCGATGTCGACCTCGGCCCAGGTCAACGAGGGCGACAGCTACCGGATCTCGGTGAACGGGTCGAACTACGACTATATCGCCGGCAAGGGCGAGACGATGGAAGACGTCGCCAAGGGCCTGAAGACGGCCATCGACGGCGGCGCCGAAACTGGCGTGACCACGCAGGTCAAGCAGGATGCCACCACCGGGGCCTGGACCGTGCAGGTCGATTACGACGGCACCGACACCGTCGCCGGCAATACCATGGCGCTTGCCGTGAATGGCGAAGACGGCGGCACGGCGTCGGGCGGCATGTTCGGCCTCGACAACATCGATGTGACCACCGATGCCGGCGCCAGCGCCGCGCTCGGCAACATCGAGACGCTGATCGGCAACGCGATCGACGCCGCCGCGGCCTTCGGTTCGGCCGCCGGCCGGGTCGAGACCCAGAACGACTTCATCTCCGGTCTCACCGACTCGCTCAAGGCCGGCATCGGCTCGCTGGTCGATGCCGACATGGAAGCGGCCTCGGCCCGGCTGCAGGCGCTCCAGGTGCAGCAGCAGCTCGGCACACAGGCTCTGTCGATCGCCAACCAGGCGCCGCAGAACATCCTGTCGCTGTTCCAGTAACAGACCACTGAAAGGCGGGGCGCCCGAATGGCGCCCCGTCCCGCACCCCCAGCCTGATTATTCCGTTACCGGAAGGAACTCCCGTGAACGCCCTCCAGATGGCCAAAACGGCCTATGCTTCGAACCAGGCCCCGATCAGAACCCCGCGCGGGGTCGAATACGAGGCATTCGCCCGCATCACCCATCGGCTGAAAGCCGCGTCCGATCGCGGGCCAGACGGGTTCGCCGACCTCGCCCGAGCGCTCCACCAGAACCGCCAGCTCTGGACCTTGCTCGCCGCCGACGTCGCCGAAGCCGACAACGGCCTGCCGGCCGATCTTCGCGCCCGGATCTTCTACCTCGCCGAATTCACCGCCGCCCACAGCCGCAAGGTGCTGCGGGGACGAGACACCGCCGAGGCCCTTGTGGAAATCAACATGGCCGTGATGCGTGGCCTCCGGCAGAAGGCGGACGCGGCATGAGCGGGCTGGTGCTCAAACTCGGCCCGCACGAGCGCGTGCTGGTCAACGGTGCCGTGATCGAGAACGGCGACCGCCGGTCGCGGCTGTCGATCGTCACCCCCGGGGCCAATATCCTGAGGCTGCGCGACGCGATCCACCCCGAAGAGGTCAACACACCCGTGCGCCGGGTGTGTTACATCGCCCAGCTGGTCCTGTCAGGCGATGCCGACAAGGACGAGGCGCGGCTCCAGCTCATGCGCGGGATCGAGCAGCTTTCGCAGGTGCTCACCGATCACGACAGCCGGCTGCAGCTCGACAAGGCCACCGAAGCGGCGATGGACGACCAGTTCTACCAGGCGCTGAAGGCGCTGCGCACGCTGTTGCCGCGCGAAGAGCGGCTGCTCGCCGCCGGGCGGAAAGGGTAGGCACGATGGGGTTCCAGCCGATCATCCCGTTCGGCGGCATGGCCGGCTGGAGCTTCCTCAAGCGCACCCAGGAAGCCCAGCGCCAGGCCTTCGTCGCCGCCCCCGAGATCAAGCGCGACGTCGATTATTTCGCCGAGCATATCGGCGCGGTTAAAACCGCCGAGGATCTCGTCAGCGACTACCGGCTCCTGAAAGTCGCGCTCGGCGCCTTCGGGCTCGATGACGATCTGCCCAACAAGGCCTTCATCAAGAAGGTGCTCGACGAGGGGTCGGTCGACGAGGAGAGTTTCGCGAACCGGATGGTCGACAAGCGCTACCTCGCGCTGACCAAGGCTTTCGGCTTCGACCTCGGCACGCCGAACACGGTGATGTCGGATTTTCCGGGCACGATCCTCGACAGCTACAAGGCCCGGCAATTCGAGATCGCGGTCGGCGACCAGGATGCAGAGATGCGGCTTTCGCTGGGGCTTGAGCGGGATCTGAGCGAAATCGTCGCTTCGGACAATACTGACGATGGCAAATGGTTCGCGATCCTCGGAAACGAGCCATTGCTCCGGGTGTTTCAGACCGCCCTAAACATTCCCAAGGAAGCCGCGCAGCTCGACATCGACCAGCAGGTCAAGGTCATGCGTGAACGGGCAGATTCGATCTTCGGCGACGGCGAGATCGCACAGTTCTCAGACCCCGAACAGATCGAGGAACTCAACCGGCTGTTTCTGGTCCGCTCGCAGATCAACAACCTCTCGCAAGGCATGTCGTCCGGGGCGATCGCGCTCACTCTGCTGCAAGCGATGTGAGCGGCGTTCGCTCTTCGCCGCCCGAGACGGAGGGGCGCCTGTTCCGGCTCTGCCTCAAGTGACGAAGTCCCACCCATCGACCCGGCCCCCCGCCGGGCACTTGGACCCGATACTGCCGCGGCCGGACTGACCGCCGGTGTGTGGGCGTCCCCGACGCCGAGCCGTTCTCGTGAGGTGCCTTGAGGCGACACGTCGTCCGGTACCGCGTGGCCCGGACCGGCAGCGCGGTGGCGGCGCGGCCGCCCTCCCGGTGCGCGTGGCTGCAGGAAACGAGACCGCGCGGGTCAGCCCGAACGCGTGCGCGTGCCTTAGGAATCGCCTTTCAGCGCCTCGGCCAACCGTCGGAAGCTCGCTTGAGTGTTTTCCCATTCGTCCTCGGCGAGGAAGCCATCGAGCTTGGGGAAGCACGTGATGGCAAGGTCGAGCGACGGATCGGACCCGGTGGCATACAGTCCGGCCTGGATCATCATCTCCGAGCGGTCATAGGCACCGAGCCTTTGGCGGGCGGCGGAGATCAGTGTGTTTTCCGCCTCGCTGGCCGCGCCCGGCAATGCCCGGCTGACCGAGCGCAACAGGTCGATAGCCGGGAAGCGGCCGCGTTCGGCGATCTTGCGGTCGAGCACGACATGGCCATCGAGCACACCGCGCAGGATGTCGGCGACCGGCTCTTCCATATCCGACCCGGCCACGAGCACCGAGAAGACCGCTGTGATGTCGCCCGCGGTGCCGGCGCCGGGGCCCGCGCGCTCGCAAAGCGCGGTGATCTGGTGGGCGGTCGAGGGCGGAAAGCCCCGCAGGCTCGCCCCCTCGCCCGCCGCAAGCGCGATCTCGCGGTGTGCCTCGGCAAAGCGGGTGACCGAATCGGCCAGAAACAGCACGTGCTTGCCCTGATCGCGAAAATGTTCGGCGACGCTCATCGCGGTCCAGCCGCAACGCCGGCGCACCAGCGGCGACTGATCCGACGTCGCCGCCACGACGACGGCGCGTTTCATCCCTTCGGTGCCAAGCACCCGCTCGACGAAATCGCGCACCTCACGGCCACGCTCGCCGATGAGCGCGATGACCACCACGTCGGCATGGACGCCGCGGGCGAGCTTGGCGAGCAGCGTCGACTTGCCGACGCCCGAGCCCGCGAACAGGCCGATCCGCTGGCCGCGCACCACCGGCAAAAGGGTGTTGAACACCGCGACCCCGGTCTCGAGCCGGCCGCCGAGCACGCGCCGCTCGGTCGGGTTCATTGGTGCGCCGCGCAAGGCCCGGGGCTTCGGACCTCGCAGGAGCGGACGGCCGTCGAGCGCCTGACCCATCGGGTCGATCACCCGGCCGATCCAGGCGTCGTCCGGCGCGATCTGGCTCGCGCCGAGTAAATGCACGGCGGCGCCGATCTGCAGCCCCTCGATGTCGCCGTCCGGCAGGATGGTGACACGGTCCGGGCCGAGGCCCAGCACCTCGCCGCGGCGCATTGCGTGGCCGGGCGTGTCGATCTCGACCACATCGCCCTGGGCGGCGACGCGGCTCAGCCCCGTCGCCTCGAGCGTGCCGCGACCGATCGCGGCGACGCGGCCGACATCCCTGGTCGCCGGGATGGCGGCGATTTCAGCGGCTAGCTGGGCGAACCCGACATTAGGCATGGTTTTCTCCACATCTCTGGCCCCGTGAAACCGTTTCTAAAGGAATCGGCGTTAAGCCTTGGTTGAAACGGACCGTGGGAGAAGCCCCGATGTTCGAAAATCTTGAGATCTTCTCGATGGCGAACGCGCTGGCCAGGCACAGTGCTTCGCGCCAGAGCGTCGTCGCCGAGAACATCGCCAATGCCGACACGCCGGGCTACCGCGCCCGCGACGCGGCGTCGTTTGCGGCGAGTTACGAGACCGGCCCGGGACAGGGTCTGACCGCGACGCGGCCCGGGCATGTGTTCGCGGGCGAGGCGGAGTATTCGGCCGAGGCCAAGGCGGTCTATCGGCCTGGCGCGGCGTCGCCCAACGGCAACAACGTGTCGATCGAGCAGGAGATGTTCGCCGCCGCCGAGGCCGCCGGCGACCATCAGAAAGCGCTGGCGATCTATCGTTCGGCGCTCACCGTCCTGCGCACCTCGCTCAGCGGGGGGAAATAGGCGATGTCGGATCTTCTGTCCTCGGCCAAACAGGCGGCGATGAGCGGGATGCAGGCCCAGGCCGACCGTTTGCGCCACACATCCGAGAATATCGCCAATGCCGATACGCCGGGGTACCGGCGCAAGATCGTCGCCTTCGAACAGGTGGTCGAGGGCGGGCGGGCGACCGGACGGGTCGAGAGCGGCGATGTCCGGCTCGACCAGAAAGATCTGCCCAGAATCTTCGACCCGTCGCATCCGATGGCCGATGGCAGCGGCTATTACGACGGCTCGAATGTCGATCTCGTCGTCGAGATCGCCGACGCGCGCGAAGCGCAACGCAGCTACGAGGCGAACCTCAAGATGTTCGGACAGGCGCGGGAAATGACGCGCAACCTGCTCGATCTGCTGAGACGCTGACGGAGGTCCAGAATGGACGTGAAATCGACACTGGCCGCGCAAACATACGCGGCGACGAAGCCGGCCACGGCACCAAAGCCGGGAGCCGGTTCGGGGGCCGGCGAAGCCTTCGCCAAAACGGTCGGAGACTTCGCCGATACCCTGAAACAGGGCGAACAGGTCGCGCAGGCGGCGATGACGGGCAAGGCCGACGCCCATGCGCTGGTACAGGCGCTGGCGCAGACCGAGCTCGCGGTCGAAACCGCGGTGACGGTGCGCAACAAGGTGATCGAGGCCTACCAGGAAATCCTCAGGATGCCGGTGTAGCCGATGGACGAGATCCTGTTCTACGACACGTTGCGCGAGGGGCTGTGGACAGCGGTGATCGTGTCGCTGCCGATCCTCTCGGTCGCGCTGGTGGTCGGCCTCGCCGTCGGCCTGTTCCAGGCGCTGACCTCGATCCAGGAGATGACGCTCACCTTCGTGCCCAAGCTGGTGGCGATCCTCGCCGTTTTCTGGATGTCGATGGGGTTCATGACCGAGACGCTCACGAGCTTCTTCCAGGGCACGATCCTGACGCTGATCGCGGGGGTCTGAATGGACAACGCCGTCTATACCACGCTCACCCGCCAGTCCGGCCTGATGGCCGAGATGCGCGCGGTGGCCAACAACATTGCCAACGCCTCCACCACCGGGTACCGGCGCGAAGGCGTAATCTTCTCGGAATTCATATCGGCCCTCGCGCCCGAGGATCCGTCGCTGTCGATGGCCACGGCCGAGGTGCGTGACACGCGGCTCGACCAGGCCCCGATCACGCTCACCGGCGGTGCGTTCGATCTCGCCATCGAGGGCGAGGGCTTTTTCATGGTCGAGGGGCCGGGTGGGCCGATGCTGACCCGGGCGGGCGGCTTCACGCCGTCGCCGGCGGGCGAGCTCGTCACGTTCGATGGCTACCGCCTGCTCGACGCCGGCGGCGCGCCGGTATTCGTGCCGCTCGATGCCGGGCAGATCGCCATCGCGCCCGACGGGACGATGTCGGCCGACGGCCAGCCGCTCACCGAGATCGGGCTGTGGACGGCTGCCGACCCCAACGAGATGCGCCACCGTGACGGGGTGCGGTTCGAGGTGCCGGGCGGCGCCGAGCCGCTGATCGACGGCGGGCGGATCATGCAGGGCTATCTCGAAAGCTCCAACGTCGACCCGATCGGCGAGATCGCCCGGATGATCGAGATCCAGCGCGCCTACGAGCAGGGCCAGGCGTTCCTCGAAAGCGAAGACCAACGCATCCGCGACGTCGTCAAGGCGCTCGGAAGCTAGAGCGGAAAGGATTTCCCATGCGTGCGCTGAAGATCGCGGCAACCGGGATGCTCGCCCAGCAGATGCGGGTCGAGACGATCTCGAACAACCTCGCCAACATGTCGACCACCGGCTACAACGCGCGCCGCGCCGAGTTCGCCGATCTGCATTACCAGCAGATGACCCGGCCCGGCACGATCAACGCCACCGATGGCACAGTGCTGCCCACCGGCGTGCAGCTCGGTCTCGGGGTGCGTCCCGCGGCGGTCTCGATGCAGATCGCCCAGGGCGCGCTGTCGCAGACCGGCGGCGAGCTCGACATCGCGATCGAGGGCAAGGGATACCTCGAGGTTACGCTGTCCTCGGGCGGGTCGGGCTATACCCGCGACGGCGGGCTCAAGCGCAACGGCGAAGGGCTGATCGTGACCTCCGAAGGCAATGCCGTGGTGCCCGAGATCACCATTCCCGTCGACGTGCGGGCGATCTCGATCAATTCCGACGGCGAGGTCTACGCCTATTTCAACGACGCGGTCGAGGCCCAGCTGCTCGGCCAGTTTACACTCGCGACCTTCGTCAACGAGCAGGGGCTCGAGGCGATCGGGTCGAACATGTTTCTCGAGACCGAGGCGTCCGGCCCGCCCACGGTCGACGTGCCCGGCGAGAACGGTGCGGGCACATTGCGCCAGGGCTACAAGGAGCAGAGCTCGGTCGACGCGGTGAAGGAGATCACCGAGCTGATCGAGGCCCAGCGCGGTTACGAGCTCAATTCCAAGGTCATTACCGCCGCCGATCAGATGCTGGCGGCCACGACGCAGGTGCGCTGATGCTGAGGCTCGCCATTTTCCTCGGCCTCCTCGCCGCGCCCGCCTTCGGCGACACCGTGATCGCCGCGCGGACGATCCGGGCGCAGGAGTTGATCGGCCCGCTCGACGTGAAACTGGCCGAAAGCGACGTCGACGGCGCCTATGCCGATCTCGAGGCGGTCATCGGCACCGAAGCGCGGGTCGCGCTCTATGCCGGCCGTCCCGTGCGTTCGGGCGAAGTCGGACCGCCGGCGCTGATCGAACGCAACCAGCTCGTGGGCCTCATCTATCAGGCCGGCGGGCTTACCATCGTTGCCGAGGGCCGCGCCCTCGGGCGGGCCGGGGTCGGGGAATACCTGAAGGTGATGAACCTCGAATCGCGCCAGACGATTTCCGGATACGTGCGCGACGACGGCGTCGTCCTCGTCGGCACCTCCGCCACCACCCTGTTCACGAACTGAGAGGCATATATGTTCGCACGACGTCTTACACTGACTTCCCTGATGCTCGCGGCGTTGGCGCTTTCGGGCTGCGCCGACCGGCTCGACAATATCGGGAAGGCCCCGGCGCTCAGCACGATCGACGGTTCGCGCGAGGCGCAGGCGATGAGCTCTACGCCGATGCCGCGCGACATCGCGGCGCGGCGCGACACCGACGGGGCCTCGCTCTGGGCGGCGGGGCGCGCCTCGCTGCTCGGCGACCGCCGAGCCCAGATCGCGGGCGACATCCTCACCGTAGTGATCGAGATCGACGACAAGGCCGAAGTTTCCGCCAGCTCAAACCGCGGCCGCAGCGGCTCCGAATCGATGACCATCGGCGCGCTGCTCGGGATCGACGCGCTCGGCCCGCTGGCCGAAGTCGATCTCAGCCCCGGGATCTCGACCAATTCCGCCAGCGCCTCTTCGGGCGATGGCAGCACGAGCCGGAACGAGAAGCTCACCCTGCGGGTGGCGGCAACGGTGGTGGGCACCTTGCCCAACGGCGTGTTGCAGATCCAGGGCAGCCAGGAGGTGCGCGTCAATTACGAGCTGCGCGAACTTCTGGTGACCGGCTTCGTGCGGCCCGAAGACATTTCGCGGCAGAACGAGATTCCCTACGACAAGATCGCTTCGGCGCGGATCTCCTACGGCGGGCGCGGGCAGATCACCGATATGCAGCAGCCGCGCTATGGCCAGCAGTTCACGGATATCGTGCTGCCGTTCTGAGGAAAAACGACGATGATCGGCAAACTGCTTCCCGTGGTTCTTATCCTGATCGGGCTCGGCGCCGGCGTCGGCGCGGGGCTCGCGCTGCGCCCGGCGCCCGAGCCCGCGGCGGCGGAGATCGACTGCGTGGTGCCCGAGGGCGGCGCACCGGTCGTCGCCGCCGGGCTGGACGACCACGCGGCCGAGGGCGAGGCGGCGGCAACGGATTTCGTCAAGATGAACAATCAGTTCGTCGTCCCTTTGGTCGATCACGAGGCGATCGCCGCCCTTGTGGTGATGTCGATCAGCCTCGAAGTGCCGGTGGGCGGGTCGGAGGCGGTGTACCAGCGCGAGCCGAAGCTGCGAGACGCCTTCCTTCAGGTGCTGTTCAACCACGCCAAT
>JAGRMO010000135.1:0-139 GCA_020441205.1 Maritimibacter sp. | reverse complement strand
CTGCGCACCGCGCTGGGCGAGGTGGCGCGCGCCGAGCTTGGGGCAAACGTGCTGGACGTGCTCATTACCGACATCGCCCGTCAGGATCTCTGACCGGTCATACCTCCGAACCAGGACACGCGCCGGCGGCCCATCGACA
>JAGRMO010000134.1 GCA_020441205.1 Maritimibacter sp. | reverse complement strand
ACGGCGGGGCCTTTTTCGTTGCGGGTGAGGGGCAGGTGCCGCGGGTGAAATGTATATACAAACGCGGTACAAAGCCGTAACGATGGGGCATTCGCCCGGGAAGGCAGGCCATGGCCAAGCGTGACAAGCACAAGAAGGACGCGCAGTTGATCATCCGGATCAACAAGGCCGAGCGTAATGCTTTCGTCGATCTGTGCGAGGATCTCGACACCAGCGCTGCGCGCGAACTGCGCCGGTTTATCCGGGGGTTCGTTGCCGAGCACGTGGTCGCAGACGATATCGAGAAAGGATAGAGGATGGCGCGGAAAGCGAAGATCAAGGCGCTGAAGAAGGAAGTGAAATCCCGCAAGGCGAAGATCGCCAGGCAGGAGAAGAAGCTCAAGGTCGCCAAGAAGGCGCTGAAGAAGATCGCCTGACATCGGGCGGCGGCCGGGGCGATGGTGCCTGGCCGGTTCAACTATCGGGGTTCCCATGAACGATCTCACCGACATTCCCGGCATCGGCCCGGCGCTGAGCGCGCAGTTGCGGGCGCTCGGGATCGAGAGCCCGGCGGACCTCGCCGCCGCCGATCCCGCGCTGCTTGCGGGTATTCGCGGGGTTTCGCTGGCGCGAGCCGAGGCGCTGCGCAATGCGGCCGCAGCCCTTGTCGCGCCCACCGGGGTGGTGCCGGTGCACCGGCCGATTCAGCTCGCCAAGCGGAGCGCGCCGACACGTCCGGCGCGGCGCACCAAGCGGGCGGGGGCGGGAGGCGACGGGTCGACCGCGCCGAAGGCGAAGCGGCGGGGCGGTGGAGGCACCGCGGCCTCGGCGGGAGATGCCGCGCAGAAGGTCGCACCGCGCGAGACTGCGGACTCTGCTGCGCCATCGGCCGCGCCGGACGACGCCGGGGCGATGGCCGAGACCGCCGTCAAGGCTGAGAAAGCGGCCGAGAAAAAGGCCCGCAGGGCCGCCGCGAAGGCCGAGAAACAGGCGAAGCGGGACGAAGCGAAGGCAGTCAAGAGCGCCAAGAAAGCCGCCGAGACGGCCGAGCGCGCGACCCGGAAAGCGGCCGCGAAGGCCGAGCGGGCGGCGCGCAAGGCAAAGAAGGCCGAACGCAAGGCGGCCAAGGCGGAGAAAGCGGCCGCGAAAGACGCGGCGAAGAAGGCCGCAAAATCAGACGCGAAGGCCGCGAAGGCCTGGAAGAAACTGGCCAAGGAAGCCGGGGCCGCGGCGGGCGAGGACAAGGCCGCGCCCAAGGCCGACGCGCCGGCCGGAAAGCCCAAGGGGAAGAAAAAGAAGCGCTGAGCCTGGCCCAGCGCTTCCGATCTCTCAGCGTCTCGGCAGACGTGCGTCAGCGACGCCCGTGGCCACGGCCGTTGCCGCGACCGGGATTGCTTTCGTCGTAGCCGTCCTCGTCGTTGCCGTGGCCGTTGTTGCCATCGTCGTCGCCGGTATCGTCGTCACCGTCGTCACCCTGGTTGCCATTGCCCTGGCCGTTGTTGCCTTCGCCGTGGTTCCCGTTGTCGCCGTTGTTGCCATTACCGTTGCCGTTGCCGTTGCCGTTGCCGTTGTCCTGGCTGTCGTCGCCGGCATCGTCGCCGTCCGAACTGCCGGTTCCGGCGTCGCCCTGGTTGCCGTTGCCCTGGCCGTTGTTGTCATCGCCGTGGTTGCCGTTGTTGCCGGTGTCGTCGCTGCCGTCGTCGCCGGTGTCGTCGCCCGCATCGGTCTGGTCCTCGGTGTCGTCGCCCTGACCGTTGCTGCCGTCGCCGTCCACCTCCTCGATGTCGGTCGGCGTGGTGCCGGTGGTATTGCCGTTCGAGGCGTCGCGGGCGGCGGTGCCGTTGCCGGCGGCGCGGGCGGCGTCGAGGAATTCCTGGCTCGCGAGATATTCGCCGGTGCCATCCGCCACCGCCATCACGCCGGCGGAGACGTCGCCCATGAGCTGCAGGCTCATCGCGATGATGCCGCCCCAGAATACGGTGGCGTCGACCGTGACCGCGCCGCTCTCGTCGCGCAGAAAGGTGCTGAAAGGAATACGCTTCGTCATCATGAAACCCTGGCTCTCTTAACCATCCGAAGGTGCGACGCGGGCACTATCGACCGCATTTGTCGCGTTATTTCAGTGGTTTCAGGCGAGAATCGGGTTTCAAACTAGGTTAATTTGCGACCGGATAACGGGAAAAGTGGCGGCTCAGTCGCCTTTGCCGCTTTTGCCACGATTGCCGTTGTTGCCGTTGCCGTTGCCGTTCAGCCCGTTCGACATGCCCTTGTCGCCGTCGCCCCAGGCGCCATCGGTGGTATTGTTGTTCGGGTTCTCACCAGCGTTGCCGACATCCTTGTTGTTTCCGGGGTTGCCTCCGGTGGAGCTGGTGTCGCCGGTGTCGGTGGTGCCGCCCGAGCCGCCATCCGTGCCGGAGCCGGTGTCGCCGTCGCCGGACCCGGACCCGCTGCCGCTTTCAGAGCCGTCGCCGCTGCCTGTGCCGGTTTCGCCGCCGGAACCGTCTTGGCCGCCGGTAGCCTCGCCTGAGCCGGAGCCGGTGTCGCCGCCGTCGCCGCCCGATCCGTCGCCGGAGCCGGTGCTGGACCCGTCGCCGGACCCGTCCTGTTCGGCGTTTCCGCCAGTGCCGCCAAGGGACACGATCTCGGTGGGCGTGGTCTCGCCGCCGGAGCCGGCCTCGGCGCGTGCGGCCGAGCCGTTGCCGGCGGCGCGGGCGGCGTCGAGAAATTCCTGGCTCGCGAGATACTCGCTGGTCGCGTTGGCATAGGTGATGACGCCGGCAGAAACGTCACCCATGATCTGAAGCGTCATGGTGATCGCGCCGCCCCAGAAGACAACGTAGTCGACGGTGACGGCCCCGGATTCGTCGCGCAGAAAGCTCTTGATTCTCGCGGTCGTCGTCATCTCGTTACCCTTGCCCTGGTGACCATCCGACACCGGTGCGCGCGGGTCGAAAATCGTGGTTACCGGGCATTTAGTCGCGTGTTTGTGGCAGGATTCGGGCAGCGACTTCGTTGATTTTGCGGCTCATTTGGCGGGTCGGCTGAAACAAATGTGACAAAATTCGTTAAATCACCCGGGGCGCGCGCACAGTGCGGGTTTCGGTCCGCGATCCGCGCGTAACCGGCGCGTTCAGGCGTCGCGCCAGGCGCCCGGGGCGAGGCCCGCGACGGTCCAGTCGCCCACCTGCCAGCGCACCAGCCGGAGCGTGGGGAACCCGATCGCCGCAGTCATCCGGCGCACCTGGCGGTTGCGGCCTTCGAAGAGGGTGATCTCGATCCAGCGGTCGGGGACCGATTTGCGGAACCGCACCGGGGGATCGCGCGGCCAGAGATCGGGCGGGGCGATCAGCCGGGCACCGGCGGGGCGAGTCGGCCCGTCCTTCAGCCGGAGGCCGGCGCGAAGAGGGGCGAGATCGGCGTCCTCGGGCGCGCCTTCGACCTGGACGAGATAGGTCTTGGCGAGCTTGTGTTTCGGATCGGCGATGCGGGCCTGGAGCCTGCCGTCATCGGTCAGAAGCATCAGACCCTCGGAATCCCGGTCGAGCCGCCCGGCCGGGTAAACCCCTGGCAGGTCGATGAAATCCGACAGCGTCGCGCGGGGGGCAGGGTGTTTCGCATCGGTGAACTGTGCGAGCACATTCATCGGTTTGTTGAACAGGATCAGGCGGGTCATGGGCGGGATTTAGCGCGGCGGGGAAAAAATTTCACGCGCCGGAAAAAAAATTCTTGATCGACGCGACAACTTGCCCCAAATGCGCAAACAAGACGCCAACGCACGCGCCTCTGGCCACGCCCGGGCATACCTAATACGGGTACGCGTTTATGCAGCGACGGTAACGTCTCCTTGGAACCTTGGGGTCTGGCCCCTGTCTTTTGGAGATGCAGATGACCTATGCTGCCCCCGGCGCTTTTGCGCCCGTTTCCCGTCTCGACTCCGCTCTCGCCACGTTCAATGTCGACAAGCCGACGCTTGTGCTCGACACCGAACTGGTGGCGCAGCAATACCACGCGCTGAAGCTGGGCCTGGGCTTTGCCCATATCCACTACGCGGTGAAGGCCAACCCGACGCGCGAGATCATCGAGCGGCTGGTCGAAATCGGCTCGCATTTCGATGCCGCCTCGCGGGGCGAGATCGAGCTCTGCCTCAGCCAGGGCGCCGAGCCGCAGCACATCTCGTTCGGCAACACGATCAAGAAGCCCGGCGACATCCGCTTCGCGCATAACGCGGGCATCACCCTGTTTGCCGCCGATGCCGAGGAAGAGCTCGAGAAGATCGCCGAGAACGCGCCCGGCGCCGAGGTCTATATCCGGGTGATCGTCGAGAACAGCCAGGCCGACTGGCCGCTCAGCCGCAAGTTCGGCTGCCGTGCCTCGATGGTGCCCGACCTGTTCGCCCGCGCCGTCGAGCTCGGCCTGTCGCCGCTCGGCCTGTCGTTCCATGTCGGTTCGCAGACCCGCCGGGCCGAGTACTGGGCGCCGGTGCTCGACAGCGTCGCCGAGATCTGGAACGACCTCAAGGCGCGGGGCTATGCGCCCAGCCTGCTCAACATCGGTGGCGGCTTCCCGGCGTTCTACGGCGACCCGATCGACACGCCGACCTCCTACGCCAGCAAGGTGATGGCGCTGGTGACCGAGCGCTTCGGCGCGGTCGCGCGGGTCATGGCCGAGCCGGGCCGCGGCATGGTTGCCGAGGCCGGCGCGATCCTCGCCGAAGTGGTTCTGGTGTCGAAGAAATCCGACGATGACGCGCATCGCTGGGTGTATCTCGACATCGGCCGGTTCTCGGGCCTTGCCGAGACCGAGGGCGAGGCGATCCGCTACCAGATCACCACCGAGCGCGACTTCGACGAGTTCGGCCCCTGCATTCTCGCGGGCCCCTCGTGCGACTCGGCCGATGTGCTCTACGAGAAGCGCCCGATCCTCCTGCCGCTGTCGCTCAAATCCGGCGACAAGGTGGTGATCCGCAATGCCGGCGCCTATACCTCGGCCTATTCCTCGATCGGGTTCAACGGCTTCCCGCCGCTCGACGTGATCGTGATCTGACCCGGTCCGGGTGAGTTTGCGGAAGGCGGGTCGGCCCGCCTTCCCCTGCGCCTCCGACGGCGCATCGCCCGCCAAAGCGCGGGACTGGTCCGGCCCCCGGAAATCCCGTATCCCGTGAGGGCGAGGACCAATTCGGGGCTGCGGCGATGAGCAATATCAAAGACCACGAGCTGCGCTACCAGCTTGCCAACGAGCTGCACGCGCGGCCGTTTCCGGCGCTGAGCGCGCCCTGTTTCGCAGCCTATATCGCGATCAAGCGGCCGACGGACGCGGCCGGGCGCGACCGGGCGGAGGATCGCGCGCATCTGGTGGCCCTGCTCGACCGGTTCGGCGCGCCACATCCCGCCACTGGCGCCAACCATTACTTCGGCGAGATCGGCAAGTACCAGCTCAAATGGGAGCAGCATACCGAGTTCGTCACCTATACGATCTTCGGCGACGGCAATGCCGAAAAACCCTTCGACCCCAAGGTGTTCGACGTGTTTCCCGCCGACTGGCTGGGGCAGGCACCGGGCGTGCGGGTGACCTCGGCGCTGATCCGGGTCGAGCGGATGGGGGATCCGGCGGCGATGCGCAAGAAGCTCGACGACTGGTTCGTGTCCGAGAGCATCGCCGCCTCGACGGTGCTCGATGGGGCTGCGGTGGTGGCGGGCGATTTCCGCATCGATGCGGGCGGGCACATGCGGTTTGCGGTGTTTGCGGGCGAGGACATCTCGGAGCGGCGGGTGGGCCGGATCGTCACACGGGTGGCCGAGATCGAGACCTACAAGGCGATGTCGATGCTGGGCCTGGCGCGGGCGCGGTCGGTGCAGGCGCGGCTCGGCGATATCGAGGACGAACTGTCGGCGCTGGTGCGCGGGCTCGGGGGGCCCGACACGCGCCACGAGGCGCAGCTCGGCGAGCTCTTGCACCTCGCGTCCGAGCTTGAAAGCCTCAACGCCCAGACATCGTTCCGCTTCGGCGCCACCGGGGCCTACGAGGCGATCGTCACCGACCGGATCGCGGTGCTGCGCGAGGAGCGCTGGGAGGGGCGGCAGACGCTCAACGAATTCATGATGCGGCGGTTCGACCCGGCCATGCGCACGGTGAAGTCGGTCGACCGGCAGATCGACGACATGGCGATGCGGGCGATGCGGGCAGGCGATCTGTTGCGCACGCGGGTGGATGTCGAGCGATCGGCGCAGAACCAGAAGCTGCTTGAGAGCATGGACCGGCGGGCCGATCTGCAGCTGAGGCTGCAAGAGACGGTCGAGGGGCTGTCGGTGGTGGCGATCAGCTATTACGCGGTGTCGTTGCTCGCCTATGTGGCCGAACCGCTGGCCTACAAGTTCCACCTCGACAAGAGCTGGGCGAAGGCGGCGCTGGTGCTGCCGGTGGTGCTGGTGGTCTGGCTCACCGGGCGGGCGGTGAAGAAGCGGCTCATCCACAAATAGGGCGTGGCGGCGGGGCCGGGCGAAGACCCTTCGAAGGGGCTTCTGAAGGCTTTTCGAAAAGCCTTCGCCCGGCTTGACCCGCCCAGCGGGCCGGTCCACCTTCGGCGCCATGAAAGACCTCAGCGCCCTCGACATTCTCGCCAAGCTCGTCGCGTTCCCGACCGTGAGCCGGGACAGCAATCTCGCGCTGGTCGACTGGGTCGAGGATTACCTCGCCGCCCACGGCGTGCGGGCGCATCGGGTGTACAACGACGAGGGCACCAAGGCCGCGCTCTATGCCAATATCGGCCCCGAAGTGGAGGGCGGCGTGGTGCTCTCGGGCCATACCGACGTGGTGCCGGTGGAGGGGCAGGCCTGGGACAGCGATCCGTTCTCGCTGACGCGGGTGGGCAACCGGCTCCATGGCCGGGGAACCTGCGACATGAAGGGGTTCGACGCGATTGCGCTCGCCGCGGTGCCGAAAGCGCTGAACGCGCGGCTCGACCGGCCGTTGCAGATCGCGCTCAGCTATGACGAAGAGGTGGGCTGCCTCGGTGCGCCCCGGATGATCGCCGACATGGCGAAAGTGCTGCCGCGCGCGTCGGTGGCGCTCATTGGCGAACCCTCGGAGTGGAAGGTGGTCAACGGCCACAAGGGCGGCATCGGGATCGCGACGCAGCTGCGCGGCCACGAGGTGCACAGCTCGATCATGCATACCGGCGTCAACGCGGTGATGGAGGCGGCGCGGCTCGTCGACTGGGCCAACCGGCAGAACGCCGCCGGCATGGCGTCGCAGCCCGGGCCGATCGACGGGCTGTTCGACCCGCCCTGGACGACGTCGCATGTGGGCACCATCCGGGGCGGGACCGCCGACAACATCACCGCGCGCGATTGCGCCTTCGTCATGGGGTTTCGCTGCATCCCGTCGGAAAGCACCGAGGCCTGGCGGGTGCGCTATCTCGACGAGGTGGCGCGGATCGAGGCGGAGATGCGCGCGGTGCATCCGGAGGCGCGGATCGACACCGACATCCGCTTCCACGTGCCCGGGCTGACGCCGGAAGAGGACGGGGCGGCGGAAGCGCTGGCGCGGCGGCTGACCGGCGACAATGCGACCCATGTGGTGAGCTATGCCACCGAGGCGGGCCAGTTCCAGGAGGCGGGGTATTCGGCGGTGATCGTCGGGCCCGGCAATATCGCCCAGGCGCATCAGCCGAACGAATGGCTGGCGGTGAGCGAACTGGAGGCCGGCGAGGCCTTCACCGACAAGCTCATCGCCTTTCTCGAGCGCGAATGATGCAGCCCTTCCCGCTGTCTGAAGCGAAAGCGCCCGAGCATGTCGGGCCATTGCCCGCGTCGGCCGATGCGGTGGTGATCGGCGGCGGGGTGATCGGGGTGACAACGGCCCTGTTCCTCGCGCGCGCCGGCGCGTCGGTGGTGCTGGTCGAGAAAGGCCGGGTGGCGGCCGAGCAATCGTCGCGCAACTGGGGCTGGATCCGGGTCCAGGGCCGCGACATGGCCGAGGTGCCGATTGCGCTCGAGGCCCAGGCGCTTTGGCAGGCCTTGGCCGGCGAAGTCGACACCGACATCGGGCTCGTGTCCGGGGGCGTCGCCTATCTGGCCGGTAGCGCCGGCGAAGTCGCGCGCTATGCGCGGTGGCGGGCGGAGGCGGGGCGGTTTGGCGTGAGCACAGAGGTGCTCGACAGCGCGGCCACGGCCCGGCTGCTGCCCGGGGCGTCGGTGGGCTGGGCGGGGGCGATGTGGACGCCCTCGGACATGCGTGCCGAACCTTACGTCGCGGTGCCGGCGCTCGCGCGCCTCGCTGCGCGCGCGGGTGCGGTGATCCGCGAGGGCTGCGCGGCGCGAAGGCTCGATATCGTGTCGGGTCGGGTGGCGGGTGTGACGACCGAGGCCGGGCGGATCCGCGCCGGGGCTGTGGTGCTCGCAGGCGGCGCGTGGTCGTCTTTGTTCCTGCGCGCGCATGGGGTCTCGATCCCGCAGCTCTCGGTGCGGGCGACGGTGGTGCGCACCGCGCCGCTGCCGGAGGTCTTTGCGGGCGCGGCGGTAGACAGCCGGCTTGCCTTCCGCCGCCGGGCCGATGGCGGCTACACGCTCGCGCCGGAGGCGTTTCACGAGCTTTACATCGGACCCGACGCGTTCCGGGCGCTGCCGGCCTTCGTGCCGCAGCTGCGGCGCGATCCGTTCAACACCGCCTACAAGCCGGCGGCCCCGCGCGGCTTTCCCGATGGCTGGGGCACGCGGCGGGGCTGGGACGCCGACAGCGTGACGCCGTTCGAACGGATGCGGGTGCTGAACCCCGCGCCGAACCTGCGGCGCTCGGAGCGGCTGCTGCGGGATTTCGCGGCGACCTTTCCTGGGCTCGGCCCGGTCGCGATGGCGCAGCGCTGGGCGGGGATGATCGACCTGATGGCCGACAGCGTGCCGGTGGTGGGGCCGGTCGAGCGGCTTCCCGGGCTGATCGTCGCCACGGGCATGAGCGGCCACGGCTTCGGGATCGGGCCGGGGTTCGGGCGGGTGCTGGCGGATCTGGTGCGGGGCGTCGATCCGGGCCACGATCTCACGCGGTTCCGGATCGGACGGTTTTCGGACGGCAGCCGGCTGGATCTCGGCCCGCATCTGTGACGGCTCCGTTGCCGCGCAGACGGGCGGCCGGTGGCGCCGGCGCCCGTGGATCGGGGTGGTCGGGTGGGCTCAGGCCTTGGCCGTGGCCTTCTTTGCCGCCGGTTTCTTCGCAACGGCCGGTTTCGCAGCCGCTTTCGGCGCGGCTTTTGCGGCGGGCTTGGCGGCGGCTTTCGCGGGCGCCTTCTTCACAGGGGCCTTGCGGGAAGCGGGCTTTTTCGCCGGCGCGGCTTTCAGCGCCTCTTCGGCCTTGAACCAGTAATCCTGGTCCTTGCCGTGCTCGGCGCCGTCTTCCTTCCACATGAGGTAGGCGGCTTCACGGATCGCGTCGTCGGAAACGGTCTTGGTGGGCATCAAATTTCCCCTGCGTGCTGGTTTTGGCGAAGTCTCTGGCAAAGAATGATTGAATACTCACGAAAAAAATCAAGCCATTCGGGCCGGCAAGGCGCAGCTGTTGCGCAAACGCACGATTTTTGGGCGCTCAGCCCCCGGTATGGGACATGTGGCGGCTGATCTGGCCATCGGGGCGGTTGCGCGAATAGTCGAAATCGTGTCCGCGGGGCTTGTGGGTGATCGCCGCGCGGATCGCGTCGATGAGCGGCGCGTCGTCGCCCGGGTGGGCGCGCAGGGGGCCGCGTAGATCGGCGCGATCGTCCTGGCCCAGGCACATGTAGAGCTCGCCGGTGCAGGTCA
>JAGRMO010000004.1 GCA_020441205.1 Maritimibacter sp. | reverse complement strand
CAGTTGATTGTGGCGCTGGGCGGCCCGGCCGCCGCCGAGGCTACGGACGGCGCGACCGCCGACGAGGCCACGGCGGAAAGCGGCGACGCCGCCCCCGTGACGGACGGCACGACCGATGCCGACCCGGCCGAGGGCGGCACGGCCGCCGGAAACTGAAGGTTCAGGCGCTATCGGGCCCGCAGAGGCGTGCCGGGCGTCGCTTGCTTGGGAGACGTACCTTGGGGGACAGGCTCGTGAAACAAGTCGCTACGAAGCGGAACCTGGTTCTGGTTTCCACGCTGGCGCTCGTGCTGGCCGGCTGCGCGAGACCCGAGGTCATCCTGCCGGGCCTGCGCGAAGGCCTGCGCAGCCCCGACTACGACACTGCCGACGCGAACGCCGTGGGCGCCGCCACCGAGCGCGCTTCGGCCGACTTCGCCCGGTTCGAAAACCTCTCCCGCCCGGCCAATCTCGGCCCGCAATCGGCGGTGGGCAGCTGGACCCATCGCGGCTACGACGCCGCCCACGACCTGCCGCACGGCACGCTCTCGGCCGCGCCCGCGCTGATCTGGTCGTCGAAGGCCGGTGCCGCCAACACCCGCGAAAACCGCATCACCGCCGAGCCTGTCTCCGACGGCGCCCGGATCTATGCGATGGATGGCGGCGCGACGGTCACCGCCCACGGCATGGGCGGCGGTCTCGCCTGGTCGGCCGACATCACGCCCGCGGGCGAGCGCGCGCGCACGGGCTCGGGCGGCGGGCTCGCGCTTTCGGGCGGCACGCTCTACGCCACTACCAGCTTCGGCGAACTGGTCGCGCTCGATGCCGCGACCGGCGCCGTTCAGTGGCGCCAGAAGTTCGACGGCGCGGTCTCGGGCGCGCCCACCGTCTCGGGCGGCAAGGTCTTCGTCTCGACCGCCAATTCCATCGCCTATGCGGTGACCACCGATACCGGCCGGATCGCCTGGCGCAAGTCGGGCGTGCCCTCGCACAGCGGCGTCGCCGGCGTCGGCGCGCCGGCGGTCTCGGGCAATGTCGTGGTCTACCCGCTGGCCAACACCTCGATGCTCGGCGTCGACGCGGGCTCGGGCGATATCCGCTGGGTGGCCAAGGTGGCCGGCGGCCGCGCCGGCGCCGCGCGCAGCGTGCTGAAAGCCTTCACCGGCGAGCCGGTGATCGACGGCGGCACGATCTATGCCGCCACCGCCGGCGGCCGCGCGGTGGCCGTGGGCCTGCAGGATGGCAAGATCCGCTGGGAGGCCGAGGAAGGCGCCCAGGGCACGATGGCGGTGGCCGGCGGCGCGGTGTTCTTCGTCAACGACCAGGCCAGGCTGGTGCGGCTTTCCGCCGGCGACGGCGCGAAGGTCTGGGAAGTCGATCTGCCGCGCTACGTGAAGGCCGACAAGCCGCGTCGGCTGAAGTCGATCTTCCCGGCCTATGGCCCGGTGATGGCCGGCGGCCGGCTCTGGGTCGCCTCCGGTGACGGCGTGCTGCGCAGCTTCAACCCGACCGATGGGTCGCCGCTCGGCGAAGTGGCGCTGCCCGCGGGCGCGGCCAGCCGGCCGATCACGCTCGCCGGCATGCTCGTGTTGATGACCGAGAAGGGCGACCTCATCGGCCTGCGCTGACCCTGCCGGACCGGCGGGTCGCGGGCGGACGTTGAAGGGGCCAGCGTTTCGGTGTAACCGGGCCGCCTGACAGCTGCGCACCCGCCCGAGGACTTTACATGACCTTCACCCTCGCCATCGTCGGCCGCCCCAACGTGGGCAAGTCGACCCTGTTCAACCGGCTGGTGGGCAGAAAGCTCGCCCTGGTCGATGACCAGCCGGGGGTGACGCGCGATCTGCGCGAGGGCGCGGCCCGTCTCGGGCCGCTCCGCTTCACCGTGATCGACACCGCGGGGCTCGAGATGGCCACCGACGAGAGCCTCGAAGGCCGGATGCGCCGCCTCACCGAGCGCGCGGTTGAGATGGCCGATGCCTGCCTGTTCCTGATCGACGCCCGCGCCGGCGTGTTGCCGGCCGACGAGGTCTTTGCCGACATCCTGAGGCGCAAGAACGCCCATGTGATCCTCGGCGCCAACAAGGCCGAGGGCAATGCGGGCGAGGCCGGCCTGATCGACGCCTGGTCGCTGGGTCTGGGCGAGCCGGTGCGGCTCTCGGCCGAGCACGGCGAGGGCATGGGCGAACTCGCCGCCGCGCTGATGCCGGTGGCCGAAGCCCTGGCCGACCGGGTCGCGGCGGTGGAGGCGGCGGCGCCCGAGACCGACGTGGCGCTCGACACGGACATCGACGGCGAGGCGCTGGACGACACGGACGAGGCGGATGCGGATACCCCGCCCGATTGGCTGCCGAGCGCCAAACGCCCCCTCCAGGTCGCCGTCGTCGGCCGGCCCAACGCCGGAAAATCCACGCTGATCAACAAGTTGATCGGCGAGGAGCGGCTTTTGACCGGCCCCGAAGCCGGCATCACCCGCGATGCGATCTCGCTCGGCTTCGACTGGGCCGGCACGCCGACGCGCATCTTCGACACCGCCGGCATGCGCAAGAAGGCGAAGGTCAACGAAAAGCTCGAGAAGCTCTCGGTCGCCGACGGCCTGCGCGCGGTCAAATTCGCCGAGGTGGTGATCGTGCTGCTCGACGCCGCGATCCCCTTCGAAAGCCAGGACCTGCGCATCGCCGACCTCGCCGAGCGCGAGGGCCGCGCGGTGGTGATCGCGGTCAATAAATGGGATGCCGAGGACCACAAGCAGGAGAAGCTCGCAGAGCTCAAGGAGGCCTTCGAACGCCTGTTGCCGCAGCTACGCGGCGCGCCGCTGGTCACGGTCTCAGCCAAGACGGGCAGGGGGCTCGACCGGCTCCACGAGGCCGTGCTGAAGGCGCACCGGGTGTGGAACACCAGGATCTCGACCGCCCGGCTCAACCGCTGGCTCGATGGCATGCTCTCGGCCCATCCGCCCCCCGCACCGGGCGGCCGCCGCATCCGCCTGCGCTACATGACGCAAGCCAAGACCCGGCCCCCGGGCTTCGTGGTGATGTGCTCGCACCCCGACCTGCTGCCGGCAAGCTACAGCCGCTACCTGGTCAACGGGCTGCGCGACGATTTCGCCATGCCCGGCACGCCGATCCGGCTGCACATGCGCTCGCAGGCCGACAAGAACCCCTACAAGGACAAGAAGAACTGGGGCACACCCTCGCGCCTGCGCAAGCACATCGGCAAGCCGAAGCCCAAGGGGTGAACCTCGCCCCGGGCCTGCGCCCGGCGCGACCCGCCGGTGCGTAGCCCGGAGCTGCCCGCGCCGGCGGACCCCGGACCCCACCGGAATATTCTGGGATCAAAGCAGGGGCGACGTATTACCGCGCTCATCCGTTGGTGAAGAGAACAGCTTCGGCCCGGAGTATAACGCCGACGCCGACGCAGTTTATTCCCGCGCATCTGCGATGCCGAAGATCGTATCGGCCCGCCCGGCCCATCTTGTCGGGAAATATTGCTCCGCGAACAATGGGCAGAACCTGAGGACAGATCCGGTCATCCTTGTTCGACAGCCCCGCCTGCACCGGCGTGAACTATTTTCAGGCTCCCTGAGGCGAGGAGGCCGCCACCCGGGCCACATGCGCCGCCAGCTTGTCGAGCGTCTGGCCGCCGTATTCCACCGCGCCGAACCCGATCACGATCCGCCGCCGTTCCGCGCTCGGATGCATTTGCCGCAGGGTGACGACGGTCTTGCCATTGTCCTGCGCGTCGAAGGTCACCCGCATCCGAAAACGGTCGGGATCATCCGCCGCGCCACTGCCGTGGAACACCTCGATATACTCCGGCGCCTCGACGGCGATAAACTCCATGAGATTGGCAAAGCGCGTCCCGTCCGGCGCGACCATCTCGAAGCGCCAGATCCCGCCGGTTCGGATGTCGATCTCCGCTGTCTCGATCTGGAACCCGCTCGGCCCGAACCATTGCACGATCTGTTCGGGATCGGCCCAGGCGCGAAACGCGGTCTCGCGGTCGGCCTCGACGACGCGGGCGATCACCACCTCGCGGTCGAGCGGCCAGTTGGACCAGGCCGAGGCGACGGTCTGCGCGGAATCAGTCATGGGGCGTGTCCTTCTTCTGGGTTGCAAGATGCGCTTCGAACCGGTCCATCCGCGCTTCCCACTGCCGGCGGTGCGCCGCGAGCCAGGCTTCGGCCGCGCGCATCGCTTCCGGGTTCAGCCGGCAGATCCGCGAGCGACCCTCGCGGCGCGACACGATCAGCCCCGCGCTTTCCAGTACGCCGAGATGCTGGGTGAACGAGGGCAGGGCCATCGTAAAGGGCCGCGCAAGCTCCGAGACCGAGGCCGGCCCTTCGCTCAGGGCCTGGATCACCGCCCGCCTTGTCGGGTCGGCAAGCGCGTTGAAGGTCGATTCGATTTCGCTGTTTGGATTAGGCATGAGCCTAAGTAACGGAGGAGAATTACTTAGGTCAATACCTGAGTGTGCGAGCCCCGCCGTGCCCCTTCGAATGCGTGCGCCATCGGCCAGCCGAAGGCTCGCCCCTGTTTTCCTGCGAAAAATACCTCTTTGGTCCGGGGGCAGCGCCCCCGGTCCTTCACGCGCATCCCTTCGCGGTGACGGGGCCGCGCCCCGGGCCGGTCGCCCCGGCCGTACCTTGGCGAAGCCGCTAGTTCAGATAGCCCATCGGGTCGACGCTCGTTGTGCCCTCGCGCACCTGGAAATGCAGGAACGACGGATCGGCGGCGCGCACCTTGGCGATGGTCTGGCCGCGGCTCACCTTGTCGCCCTTTGCCACCGTGATGCCGTCGATGCCGGCGTAGACCGTGAGCAGGTTGCCCGAGTGGCGCACCACCAGGATCGGCACCTGGTCGGTGTCGCGGGTGATCGCGGCGACGGTGCCGTCGGCGGCGGCGGTTACCGGCGTGCCGGCGGCGGCCGAGATGTCGATCCCGTCCGACTGGCCCTTCTGGAACGCCCGCACCACCTTGCCGTTCACCGGCATCGCCATCCGCGCGCCGGAGGCGGCGGTCCGGTCGTCGCCCAGGTCGGGCGAGGCGGGCTTCGGCGCCGGCGCGGCCGTGACCGGGTCGTCGGGCAGCGGCTCGCCCGCCGAGGGCGGCAGCGGCGTCGCCGAACCGGTGCCGGGCGCCTCGACCACCTCCACTGGGGCTGTGGGCGCGACCGAGGCCGATTGGGCCTCCAGCACCACCGGGATCAGCAGATACTGGCCCTCGCGCACCGTGAGCGCGCTGTCGAGCCCGTTCCAGTCGGCCAGCGCGCGCACAGAGACGTTGTAGGCCCGCGCGATCGTGTAGGCGGTCTCGCCGCGCTGCACCTGGTGGCGGACCGGCTCGGCCCCCGAGGGCACCGAGGCCGGCGCGCCGGACGGGCCGACGCGGTCGAGCGCGGAGCCCGCGAGCGTGGTGACGTCGATCGCGCCTCCCGTCGGCGCTATGGTGCCGTTGGGCGTTGGCGCCCCGGGCGCGGCCACTCCGCCCGCCACCCGCGACGGCAACGCGATGATCTCGCCGGGCTTCAGCGGCGTTTCCGGCGGCAGGCCGTTGTAGCGGGCAAGCTCGTTCGGCCCGAAGCCGAGCCTGGTGGCCATCTGCGCCACGGTCTCGCCGCCCGGCGCCACCGCGACGTCATAGGTCGGATACGAGATCACCCCGCGCTGGTCGGGGCTGGGCTTCGGCGCGGTGCGCGCCTCGCGCGCGGCATCCGCGGTGGTGAAGCCGCCGCCGATGCCGCGGAAATCCAGATCGAGCCCGCGCCCGCCGCAGCCGGCCAGCGCCGCCAGCAAGGCAACGGTCACCAGCGCGCGCGGCGCCCGTCCGGGCGTGCCACGCCACGCCCCAGTCATCACTTTCGTCGGGAAACCCATGCTCTCGTCCTCTCAGCCACCGGCGCTCGCCGGCCGTTGCCTGCGGCGGCATTCTTGCGACGCCGTCCGCCCCTCAAAACTCGTCGCCGGACGCGCCCGGCCGCATCGCCCCGGTCAGACCAGCCCCTCGAGGAGCGGCACGAACCGGACCGGCATGAGCTCTTCGTAATCGTACCCGTCCTCGAGCCGCCTCACCTTGAGAAGCGTCTGCACCGCGTCCGACTGCCCCACCGGCAGAACCATGATACCGCCTATCGCCAGTTGAGCCAAGAGCGGGCCCGGCGGGTCTTCCGCCGCCGCGGTCAGCACGATCCGGTCGAACGGCGCCTGTTCGGGCAGGCCGAACGAGCCGTCGCCGGCGATGGCGGTGATGTTGTGCAGATCGAGCCGCTCGAACAGCTTGCGCGAGTCCATGACCAGCGCCCGGTGCCGGTCGACGGTGTAGACCCGGCGCGCGAGCTTGGCGAGGATCGCCGCCTGGTAGCCCGACCCGGTACCCACCTCCAACACCTTGGATTTCGACGTCACCTCAAGCGCCTGGGTCATCAGCCCCACCACCGAGGGCTGCGAGATCGTCTGCCCGGACGCGATCGGCAGCGGCATGTCCTCATAGGCCCGGTCGGCGAAGATGCCCTTGACGAAGGCGCCGCGGTCGATCGCCTCCATCGCCTCAAGCACGCGGCTGTCGGTGACGCCCTTCGAACGCAGGTGGAACAGGAACTGCATCTTGCGCTCGGCGTCGCTCAGCGGGGTCTCGCTCATCGCAACAGCTCCCCGAGCCCGGCGAGCCGGTCATGCGCGGTCAGATCGGCCCGCATCGGAGTGACCGAGATATGCCCGTCGAGCGAAACCGACACATCGGTGTCGGGCGCGCTCGCGCCGTGCTGCGGCCCGCCCTTGATCCAGACGAAGTTGCGCCCCGAGGGCGAGCGGGCGGGTTCGGTCGAGAAATAGACGCCGGGCCGCCGGCCCTGGGGCACCGCCTTCATGCCCCGCACGTCGCCGGCCGGCACCGGCGGGAAGTTCACGTTGTAGAACAGCGGGTAATCCGTGCCGGCGTCCCAGGGCGCGGTCTCGACCAGCCGGCGCACCACCTCGGCGCCGAAACGTGCTGCGGCGGCGAAGGTCCGGTCCGTACCCTTGTTGCGGGGGCCGAGATATTGCGACAGCGCGATCGCGCGAATGCCCTGCAGCGCTGCCTCGAGCGCCGCGCCGATGGTGCCGGAATAGAGCGTGTTCTCGCCCGCGTTGTTGCCGCGGTTGACGCCCGAGAGCACCAGATCAGGCCGCCCCGGCATCGCCTCGCCGATGGCCGCGAGCACGCAATCGGCCGGCGTCCCTTCGGCCGCGAAGCGGCGGGGGCCGAGCTCCATCAGCATCATCGGCCGCGAATAGCTGATGCAATGTCCGACGCCCGATTGCTCGAACGCCGGCGCCACGGTCCAGACCTCGCCCGCGGGTCCCGCGACGTCGGCGGCGATCGCCTCCAGGACCGCGAGGCCCGGGGCGTTGATGCCGTCGTCGTTGGTGATGAGGATGCGCATGGCGGGCTCGGGGGGCTGTTCAGGGGTTCAATAGGCGAGGGGCGGGGCGGGGGCAAGCCGCTGTGGTCGGATCCGACGCTGCGGACCGGCCGGAAGCCCGGGCGCGCGCCGGCGCTTGCCTCGGGAAGAAGCCGCTTCGAAGCGGCGTCACGCGATTTCGAAATCGCGTCGCGACGGCGTTTCGAAACGCCGTCGACGCCGCCCCCGTTGACCTCTGGCCAACCTGTGCTAGACCCTCGCGGGTCTCGAACCGGAGAAACGCCATGAACCTCTTTGCCGAAATCCGCGCCCTCGTCATCGCCGCGCTCGACGAGATGGTCGCGGGCGGGCAATTGCCCGGTGGGCTCGATTTCGCCGCCGTCGCGGTCGAACCGCCGCGCGACAAGGGGCACGGCGACATGGCGACCAACGCCGCGATGGTGCTGGCCAAGCCCGCCGGCCAGAAGCCCCGCGACATCGCCGAGGCGCTGGCCGCCCGGCTGGTGGCCGATGGCCGCATCGTCGCTGCCAACGTGGCCGGCCCCGGCTTCATCAATCTCGTTCTCGCACCGGATGTCTGGACCGGTCTGGTCGCCGGCGTGCTCGCCGATCCCGGCTATGGCCGTTCGTCGATGGGCGCGGGCCAGAAGGTCAACGTCGAATACGTCTCCGCCAATCCGACCGGGCCGCTCCATGTCGGCCACACGAGGGGCGCGGTGTTCGGCGACGCGCTGGCGGCGCTGCTCGAATACGCAGGTTACGACGTTACCCGCGAATATTACATCAACGACGGCGGCGCCCAGGTCGACGTGCTCGCCCGCTCGGCCTACGAGCGCTACCGCGAAGCGCTCGGCCACATGCCGGCGATCGAGGAGGGTCTCTATCCCGGCGATTATCTCGTGCCGGTCGGCCAGGCGCTGGCCGACGAGGTTGGCGACAAATGGCTCGACCAGCCCGAGGCGGTCTGGCTCGACCAGGTGCGCGACTTCGCCATCGACAAGATGATGGAGATGATCCGCGACGATCTCAAAGCCCTCGGCGTCGAGATGGACGTGTTCTATTCCGAAAAAAGCCTCTACGGCACCGGCCAGATCGAGGCCGCCATCGACAACCTCAGAGGCAAGGGGCTGATCTACCGCGGCACGCTGGAGCCGCCCAAGGGCAAGATGCCGGAAGACTGGGAGCCGCGCGAACAGACGCTGTTCAAATCCACCGAATACGGCGACGACGTCGACCGCCCGATCATGAAATCGGACGGCAGCTGGACCTATTTCGCCCCCGACATCGCCTATCATTTCGACAAGGTGTCGCGGGGCTACGACCAGCTCATCGACGTCTTCGGCGCCGATCACGGCGGCTACGTCAAACGGATGAAGGCGGCGGTGGCGGCGCTCGGCTCGAACCGCGTGGGGATGGACATCAAGCTCACCCAGCTGGTCAAGCTCTACAAGAACGGCGAGCCGTTCAAGATGTCGAAACGCGCCGGCAATTTCGTCACGCTGCGCGACGTGGTCGACCAGGTCGGCCCGGACGTGACTCGCTTCGTCATGCTCACCCGCAAGAACGACGCGCCCTTGGATTTCGACTTCGACAAGGTGCTGGAACAGAGCCGCGAGAACCCGGTGTTCTACGTCCAATATGCTTCGGCGCGGATCCACTCGGTGCTGCGCAAGGCCGCCGCGGCGGGCCTGCCCACCGAGGGCACACCCCGGCTCGAGGACGAGGCCGAGCTCGAGGTTGCGCGCAAACTCGCCGAATGGCCGCGCCTCGTCGAGATCGCCGCGCGCACCCACGAGCCGCACCGCGTGGCCTTCTATCTCTATGAACTCGCGTCCGATTTCCACGCGCTCTGGAACAAGGGCAACGAGGCGCCCGGGCTTCGGTTCGTGCAAGAGGGTGACACGGAGGCAACATCCGCGAAAATCCCCCTCGCCCGGGCCGTTTCCGTTGTGCTTTCGTCCGGCCTTGGTATTCTTGGCGTAACCCCGGCCGAGGAAATGCGCTGACACAAGCGCCAGGCCTCGGGGTACGAGCAACAGGAGTACCGGCGACGGACACGCATCTGGCGTGCCTGAACGTCGGACGGAGCAGGCATATGACGACTTCAGAATGGGGGAGCACCGGCTCTCCGCGCGCGGATTTCCACTACGGCCACCGGCAGCAGGCCCGTGGCTACGGGCAGGGCGGCGGGGGACAGTTCTCCCATCCGGTCAACGCCTTGCGGCCGACCCGCGCCGCGAAAGCCCAGGCCCAGGCCCAGGCCCATCCCGGCTTTGGCGCCCCCCAGGCCTACGGCACCCTCCCCGGAGCCCAGGATGCGCGCTACGACGACCCCTGGGACGACACCAGGGCGTCCCGCCCGTCGACCCACGCGGCCGCGCCCGGCGCGCCGCTGGCTAGGACGCTGAACCTCATGGGCGGGCTCATCTCGGTCCTGCTGATCGTCGGCCTCGCGCTCTGGGGCTACAAGCTCGCCGTGCGCGACGTGAGCGGCGTGCCGGTGGTCAGGGCGCTCGAAGGTCCGATGCGGATCGCCCCCGACGAGCCGGGCGGCGACGTGGCGCTCCACCAGGGTCTCGCGGTCAACGGCGTCGCCGGCGAAGGCGCGAGCGCCGGTCCGGTCGACAAGGTGACCCTCGCCCCGGCCACGCTGGATCTCGCCGAGGACGACGTGCCGGTGCACCCGATGCTGCCGCCCGCCGGCGCGACCGCAAGCGATCCTGCGGCGGCCGGCGCGGTGAAGGCCGCGCTCGATCCCGCTGCCGAGGCCGAAGCCCACCGCAACGCCGTCGACGCCGCCGTCG
>JAGRMO010000133.1 GCA_020441205.1 Maritimibacter sp. | reverse complement strand
GCCCCCGCACCCCCGAGGTATTTGACGAACAGAGAAGCGGCATCCGCGCGAGCCGTGGGGACCCGTGCGGCGCCCTCCCTATGGCCCGCAGCCCGGCCGAATTTTCGTTGTAAATCAACGGTCTGAGCGGTAGAGGCCGTACCCCGCCGCATCCCGCGCTTGCAACGCCCCGCGCCGCCGTGCCAGATGGCCCGAACCTGGAACGGAGGCGGAATTGACCACCTGGCGGCGCGGCCTCATGGGCACGTTGCGCGCGCTCGAAGCGCGGCTGTGGCTCCTGTGGGCGGCGGTGGGGCTCGTGGCCCTGGTCGCCGTCACCGGCATCGCCCGGCTCGAATTCGACGACGGGCTCATCCGCTTCTTCGACAGCGATCTCGACGCCTTCGAGGATTACGCCGCCGTCTCGCGCGCCTTCGAGGGCGACACCAACGACGTGATCGTGCTGGTCGAGGCGGACGACATCGCCGCCCCCGAGGTGGCGGCGGCGCTGTCGGATTTCGTGCTCGACGCCCAGTTCGTCCCCGGCGTGCGCGCGGTGATCTCGCCCCTGTCGCTGCGCCTGCCCGCCGAGCCCGGCGAGGCGGGCGAGGCCCCGCTGTTTCCCTACCCGCCGCTCGCGCAGGACGCGATGGCGGCCCGGCTCGACCGGGCCTTCGCGAGCCTTCCCGCCCTCACCGGGCTGATGGCTGCCGACCGCAGCGCGCTGATTGCGGTGCTGCCGATCACCGAGACTGACCGCGACGATACCGAGAACCGCCGTGCCCAGCTCGACGCCATCGACACGCTGGCCGCGCGGGTCACCGAGGCCTCCGGCGCCACCCTGAGCCTTTCGGGCTACCCGGTGCTGCGCGATACCGTCGCCCGCGCGCTGATCCGCGATATCGTCGTGCTCAACGCCATCGGCGTGCTCGTGGGCTTCCTCGTCGCCTCGGTCGCCTTCCGCTCGGTCCGTCTCGCCCTCATCACCCTGCCGGCGCCGATGCTGGGCACGGCGCTCGCGGTAGGGCTGCACGGCCATCTCGGCGTGACCATCAACACCATCACGATCGCGCTGCCGGTGCTGGTCTTGGTGCTGGCCACCTCGGACGCGATCCACATCGGCTTCGAGCGCGCCCGCCAGGGCGCCCGAAATCCGGTGCGCGCGGCGATGCGCGCCACCCGCCGCGTCGCCACCGCCTGCCTGTTTGCCGCCGTCACCACCGCCATCGCCTTCGCGGCGCTGGCCTGGTCGCGCTCCGAGATCATCGCCGAGATGGGCCGGATGGGTCTTCTGGTGACCGTCGTCTCCACGCTGACCGTGCTGCTCACCCACACCGCGGTGCTGGCCACCGTGGGCCGTCAGCGCTGGTTCGCCCCGGTCTTCGCGCGGCTGGCCCACCGCCCGCCCTCGATCCTCGGCCTCACACGCCTGCCTGCGCTCGCCTTCGCCGCGCCCCGCACGCTGGCCTGGGGCGGGCTCGCCCTCGCGCTGGTCGCCACCGCGCTCTATTCCCAGGCCGGCCCGCGCTACTCGCTGCTCGACTCGCTCTATGACGACAACCCGGTGCGCGAGGTCTTCGCCCGGGTCGAGGCCAAGGTCGCCCCCGTAAGCCAGGTGCTCGTACCGGTCGCCGCAACCGACCCGGAGGCCGTCGCCCGCGTCGCCGCCCATGTCGCCGCCGCCACCGGCACCGAGGCGGTGCGCTCGATCGCCAATATCGCGGGCGGCGCCGAGGGCGCGACCGAGACCCTGCCCGAAGCGCTTGCCCGTCGCATGGTCTCGCGCGATGGGGCAACCACGCTGGTCTCGGCCCCGTTTCGCTACGAGAACGGCGAACAGGCCATGGCGCTGGCCGATGGGCTCGACGCCGCCATCGCCGCCGATCCGGCCCTCGACGGCATCGACATCGGCCGCGCCACCGGCCTGCCGATCATGTCGGCCCGTGTCGCCGGCGCGGTGCTCGACGAGATCAACCGGGGACTGGTCGTCGCCCTCCTCGGCGTCGGGCTGCTCATTCTCGTCTGGCTCGGCAGCCTGCGCCTCGCGCTCGTCTCGCTCCTGCCCAACATCCTGCCGGTCACGCTCATCGGCGCCTTCCTCACCCTCAGCGGCCGCGGCATCGAGTTTTCCAACGCCCTCGCCCTGACCGTCGCCTTCGGCATCGCCGTCGACGATACGCTGCACGTTCTGAACCGCCTGAAGCTCTCGGGCGGGCTCGAGCGGATCACCCGCGCCAGGCTCGAAGAGGCGCTGGCCGAGGTCGCGCCCGCGCTGGTCACCACCTCGGCGGTGCTCGTCCTCGGCATGGGCGGCGCGCTGTTTGCCGAAAACAAGGGCGTGGCCGACTTCGGCAAGATCGCCATGGCGGTCTACGCCCTCGCCCTCGTGGCCGATCTGGTCGTGCTGCCAGCGGCCCTTGCGCGCTTCGGCCCGCGCGGCTACCTCCGCGACAGACAGGAGTGATGATGATCCGCCCAGCCGCCCGCCTCGCCGTTCTCGCCACGCTCGCCGCCGCCCCCGCCGGGGCCGCCGAGCTGTTCTCCGCCGAGGGCGCCTGGCTGGGCGAGGGGCAGCTCGCCACCGGGGCCCGCGCGCCGCTCGAACGCGGCCGGTGCAGGGTCGAGATCACCCCCGGGGCCACCGGCGCCGAGGTCGACGTGATCGGCACCTGCGCGGTCGCCGCCGGCATGTCCGATATCTCGCTCAAACTGGTGCGTGACGGCGCCGGCGCGGTGCAGGCAGGCGTCTGGTCGGCCGCCACCGGCCAGACCGTGCAATATGCCGGCACCGAAACGGCGGGGGCGATCGCGCTCGCCTCGACCACGCCGCTGGTGGTCGACGGCGTGGCCTACGACACCCGCGTGGACGTGAGCGCGCCCGAGGGCGGTACCTTCGATTTCCGCCAGCTCCTGCGCGCCGAGGGCGAGGAAGCCTGGCGGCTCGTCGCCGAGATGAGCTACCGGCCGGCGGGCGGGTAGGGGCCTGGCCGCGCCCCGACCCCCTTGCCCGCGCTCCCGGCCCGGGCTACCCACACCGCCATGACCGATCTGCCCACACCGCGCGGCACGCTGACGCCCGACCGGCCGCTCGCCGATCTCACCTGGCTCCGGGTGGGCGGCCCGGCCGACTGGCTGTTCCTGCCTGCCGACGAAGCCGATCTTGCGGCATTCCTGACGGCGCTGCGCGCCGACATTCCGGTCTTCCCGATCGGCGTCGGCTCCAACCTCATCGTCCGCGACGGCGGCATTCGCGGCGTCGTCATCCGGCTCGGCCGGGGCTTCAACGGCATCGAGATCGTGGACACCCGGGTGCGGGCCGGGGCGGCCGCGCTCGACGCCCATGTCGCCCGCAAAGCCGCCGAAGCCGGGCTCGACCTCACCTTCCTGCGTACCATTCCCGGCGCCATCGGCGGGGCGGTGACGATGAACGCGGGCTGCTACGGCAGCTATGTCGCCGACGTGCTGGTCGAGATCCGCGGCATCACCCGCGCGGGCGAGGCGCTTATGCTGCCTGCGGAGGCGCTGAACCTCGGCTACCGCCATGCCGACATCCCCGAGGGCTTCGTCATCACCGAGGCCACGTTCGAGGCCCCGCAAGGCGATCCGGCGGCGCTCGCGGCCCGGATGGACGACCAGCTCGCCAAGCGCGACGCCACCCAGCCGACCAAGGACCGCACCGCCGGCTCGACCTTTCGCAATCCCGCGGGCTTCAGTTCGACCGGCGCGGCCGACGACAGCCATGAGCTCAAGGCCTGGACGCTGATCGACGAAGCCGGCCTCAGGGGCGCGACCCTCGGCAGGGCGCAGATGAACCCCAAGCACCCGAATTTCCTCACCAACACCGGCGGCGCAACCGCCGCCGAGCTCGAGGCGCTGGGCGAAGAAGTTCGAAAAAGGGTATTCCAAAATACCGGCATCACGTTAGAATGGGAAATCAAGCGCGTGGGCGAGCCCACGGGAAAATGATGCATCCGGACAAAACCGGAGCGTGAAAACAGAGCAGAACACCGGCCAAACGTCGCAAAAGTCCTAAGGCGCCCAAATGCGCCCGAGGGTCGAAAAAGTCCAAGGCGTGACCGGGAAAGAGGCAGTCAGTGGGTACGTCGAGCAGGCGATCCCTCACCGTTGCGGTCCTGATGGGTGGCCCTTCCGCCGAGCGGGAGGTGTCGTTGTCATCCGGGCGCGAATGCGCCGCCGCGCTGAGGGCAGAAGGCTATACCGTGGTCGAGCTCGACGCCGGCCACGACCTCTGTGCGCGCCTCGACGCGATCAAGCCCGACGTCGCGTTCAACGCGCTGCACGGCCGCTGGGGCGAGGACGGTTGCGTCCAGGGCATCCTCGAGTGGCTCAAGATCCGCTACACCCATTCCGGCGTGCTCGCCTCGGCGCTCGCCATGGACAAGGAAAAGGCCAAGCAGGCATACGCGGCGGCCGGCCTGCCGATTGCGAAATCGGGCCTCTGGACGTCGCACGAAATCCAGCGCCGCCACGTGATGGAGCCCCCCTACGTGGTCAAGCCCTACAACGAGGGCTCCTCGGTCGGCGTCTACATCGTCAACGAAAGCCCGAACGGCCCGCCGATGCTGGCCGAGGGCTCGCCCGAGCTGATGATGGTCGAGGCATACGTGCCTGGCCGCGAGCTCACCACCACGGTGATCGGCGACCGCGCTCTCGGCGTGACCGAGATCCTCACCGACGGCTGGTACGACTACCACGCGAAATACGCCCACGGCGGCTCACGCCATGTCGTGCCGGCGCAAATCCCAGCGGAAATCGAGTTGCATTGTCTGGACTATGCCCTGCGCGCCCATGAGGTGCTGGGTTGCCGGGGTGTCAGCCGCACCGATTTCCGTTGGGACGAGACCAAGGGGCTCGACGGGCTCGTCCTGCTCGAGACCAACACCCAGCCGGGCATGACTCCGACCTCGCTGGTGCCCGAACAGGCGGCGATGGCGGGGATGACCTTCGGCCACCTCTGCGCCTGGATGGTGGAGGACGCCTCGTGCAACCGCTGAGACTGAGCCGCGCCGAGATCGCCTACCACCGCCCGCCGGCGCTGCCGCGCGATCCCGCGCCGTCGCGGCTCACCTACAAGGCCCACCGGCTGTGGCTCACGCCGATGGTCCGCGGCCTGACCAAGGTGGGCCTGCCGCTCGCGCTCATCGCCGCCGTGGTCGGCGGCTACCTCTCGGTGCCCGAGAACCGCGACGCCCTCGTCGGCAAGGTGGCCGAGCTGCGCCGCTCGGTCGAGACCCGGCCCGAGTTCATGCTGAAACTCCTGTCGGTCGAGGGCGCCTCGCCGGTGCTGGCCGACGGCATCCGCAAGATCTACCCGATCGAGTTCCCGATCTCGTCCTTCGATCTCGACCTCGACGAGATGCAGGCCCGCATCGCCGCCTTCGATCTGGTCGAGTCCGTCGATATCCACATTCGCCCGGGCGGTCTGCTCGAAGTTGCCGTCACCGAGCGCACCCCGGCGATGGTCTGGCGCCGCGACGGCGGGCTCGACCTGATCGACGCCACCGGCCACCGG
>JAGRMO010000019.1 GCA_020441205.1 Maritimibacter sp. | reverse complement strand
CTGGTTGACCGAGCCCTTGTCGGTCACCTCGCCGCGGTCGAGATCGAGCGGGTCGAGCAGGAAGACCACACGGGGGATCCGCATCGAACTGCCCGTGGTGCCCGAATTGTAGGCCGCGAGCCGCCGGCCGATCTCGCGCCGCAGGTCGGGATGGGCGTAGAGCGTTGCGTCGTCCATCTGCATCGCGCCCGGGATGAGCTTCTGGCAGGCCGGGCGGAACGGCACCAGCAGCGCCGCCAGACTGTCCTGTCCCTCGCCGACGATCACCGCGTCGCGCGCGAGCCCGCCCAGCGCGTCGGTGAGTTTCGCGCGCAGTACGCCGACCGAGACCCAGGTGCCGGTCGACATCTTGAAGTTCTCCGCCACCCGCCCGTCGAAGAAGAACCCCGCCGCCGGATCGCCCGGTACGGCGAAACGGAGCGCGTCGCCGAGCTGGTAGAACCCGTCCTCGTCGAACGCTTCCGCCGTCAGGCCAGGATCGCGCCAGTAGCCCGGCGTCACGTTCGGCCCCTTCACCCGCGCCTCCCATTTGCCGTCGTTCGCCACCAGCTTGAGCGCGATCCCCTTGGCCGGCACGCCGACATTGCCGGGGCTCGCCTGCGGCGCGGTCTGGAACAGCGCGAACGGCGCGGTCTCGGTCGCGCCGAGCCCGGTGGCCATCAGGATCTCCTCCCCTGTCACCCGGACCGCGGCCGCCTTGACCTCGTCCCAGGTGTGCTGCGCCATCGCGGCGCCCGCGTAATACATGAGTTTGAGATCGGCGAAGAAGGTCTGGGCGAGCCTCTCGTCCTTCTCCATTGCCTCGAGCAGCATCTCGTAGCCGGCCGGCACGTTGAAATACCAGTTGGTCCGTATTTCGCGCAGGTTGCGGATCGTTTCCGCCATGCCGTCCGGCGTCGGCCGCCCGCCGTCGATATGGAACGTGCCGCCGTTGTAGATCGCGATGTTGAACATGAGGTTGCCGGCGGCCACATGGTTCCACGGCGCCCAGTCGAGGATGATCGGCGGCTCGTCGCGCAGGTAACTGTAGCAATCGGTGACCTGCTCCATATTGGCACATAGCATGCGCTGGGTCTGGATCACCGCCTTGGGCGAACCGGTGGTGCCCGAGGTGAACATGAACTTGGCCACCGTGTCGGGCCCGGTGGCGGCGCGCGCCGCATCGACCGCCCCGGTCACCTCCGTGTCGATCAGCCCCTGCCAATCGGCCCCCGCCCCCGTCACCCCGAGCCGCGGCAGGCCGGGGAAGGCCACGTCGATCGCCGGCCCGAACCGGTCGAGATCATCGGCGAAGACCGCGCCGGGCGTGATCTGGTCGCGGATGCCGTGGAGCTTGGCGTGATCCTTCGAGGCGAGCGCATAGGCCGGCGCCAAGGCCGCCGAGGGAATGCCGACATATTGCGCGCCGAGCGCCATCAGCCCGTGAACGATGGAATTGCCCGACAGGATCACCAGCGGCCGCTCGGTCGAGAGCCCGAGATCGAGGAGCGCCTGCCCGATCGAGCGCACATAGGCGAGCGCCTCGCCGTAGCTCACCCGCGTCCAGTCCCCGCCCCCCGGGCCCCGCTCGGCCATCCACACCCGGTGCGGATCGGTCGCCGCCCAATGCTCGAGCCGTTCCGACAGCACCTGCGGATAGTCTCCGAGCGCGCCGGCCTGGCGCACGACGATCGAGCCGTCGGCGCGGGTCTCGCTCACGACCTCCGCGTCCCAGAGCTTCACCTTCCGCATCGGCGGGTTGGTCATGACGTCCTCCCTGTCGCGACCGCGCCCGCCAGGGGCACCGGTCCGAATCCTCCAGAAAATAGTTTACGTGGAAACTTTTTGCGCGGATAGTAGCTTCGAACGACTCGCCGGCCGAAAGAGCCCGGACAGGTCGGGGGAGGACAACGTGGATTACCTGACCTATGAGCTCAGGGGCGATGTGGCCGTGATCGGCCTCAACCGGCCCGAGAAGCGCAACGCCATCTCCGATGCCTTTATCGAGGAGCTGGCCGAGGCGATCCGGCGCGCCGAACGCGAGGCGAAAGCGGCCGTGATCCATGGCCACGGCCCGCATTTCTGCGCCGGGCTCGACCTTGCCGAACATGTGAAGAAGACCCCGTTCGAAGGCGTCCATGGCTCGCGCCGCTGGCATGAGGTCTTCGGCTGGATCCAGCGCGGCAAGTTGCCCTGGTTCGCGGCGCTCCATGGCGCGGTGGTCGGCGGCGGGCTCGAACTGGCCTCGTCGGTCCATGTCCGCGTCGCCGACCGCACCGCCTTCTTCGCCCTCCCGGAAGGCCAGCGCGGCATCTTCGTCGGCGGCGGCGCCTCGGTCCGTTCGGCCCGGCTCATGGGGGTCGCGCGGATGACCGACATGATGCTCACCGGCCGCTCGATCGACGCCGACACCGCCGAGCGCTGGAACCTCGTCCAATACGTCGTCCCCGAAGGCGAAGCGGTTGATAAGGCTGTCGAACTCGCCGCCCATGCGGCGACGAATGCCGAGATCTCGACCTATGCCGTGATCCACGCCCTGCCCCGCATCCAGGACATGAGCACCGACGACGGACTGTTCGTCGAGAGCTTCATCGCCTCCTTCACCGCCACCAGCCCCGAGGCCGAGGCAAGGCTCAACGCCTTCCTCCAGAAGAAGGCCGGCAAGGTCGCCCGGCCGGGCGACGCGGGATGAACGTCGCCGGACCCGCCTATGACGAGGAAGCCGTCGACCTCGGCGAGATCACCGGCTCGCTCGGCTTTCTGTTGCGCATGGCCCAGCTCAAGGCCTTCGACTTCTTCTTCCGCACCCTCGACGGCGAGAACCTGCGCCCCGGCGAGTTCACCGTGCTCTGGGTGATCAACCTCAACCCCGGCCTGCGTCAGGGCACCTTTGCCCGCCGCCTGAAGATCAAGCCCGCCCATATGACCAAGCTCGTGGCCCGGATGGTCGACCAGGGGCTGGTGCACCGCGAGATCCCGCAGGACGACCGCCGTTCGGTCCGCCTGTCGCTCACCGAAGGCGGCAGCGCCTTTGTCGCCCGCTACCGCGAGAAGTTCCTGCACCTGCACCTCGCCGAGCGTTCCGACCTGACGGTGGAGGAAAGCGCCACGCTGATCCACCTGCTCAAACGCTACGCCGGCATCGACGGAGACGGGCCATGCCTCTGAACATGGACGAGCTCGTCGCCATCGACATCCATACCCATGCCGAGGAGCCCTGCGATTGCGCCAACCCGCGCGACGACGGCTACATGGAGTTCCAGGCCGGAATGGCCGCCTATTTCGGCAATCCGGCCGGCGCGGAGGGAATGCTGCCCACCGTCGACCAGACCGCCGCCTATTACCGCGAGCGCCGGATCGGCGCGGTGATCTTCCCGGTCGACGCCGAGCGCGAGACCGGCTTTCACCGCTACTCGAACGAGGAGGTCGCCGAACTCTGCGCGGCCAACGACGATATCCTCATCCCCTTCGCCTCGATCGACCCATGGAAGGGCAAGATGGCGCCCCGCGAAGCGCGCAGGCTCATTCGCGATTTCGGTGTGCGCGGCTTCAAGTTCCACCCCACCTTCCAGGGCTTCTGGCCGAACGACCCGATGGCCTATCCGTTCTACGAGGTGCTGGAGGAGGAAGGCGTGATCGCGCTGTTCCACACCGGCCAGACCGGCGTCGGCTCGGGGATGCGCGGCGGCATGGGGATGCGGCTCAAGTATTCGAACCCGATGGCGATCGACGACGTGGCGGTCGACTTCCCCGATCTCAGGATCATCATGGCCCACCCCGCCTTCCCCTGGCAGGAAGAGGCGCTGAGCGTGGCCACGCACAAGCCCAACGTCTATATCGACCTTTCGGGCTGGAGCCCCAAGTACTTCCCCGAAATCCTCGTGCGGTACGCCAATACGCTGTTGAAAACCAAGATGCTTTTCGGCTCCGACTGGCCGGCGATCACGCCCGACCGCTGGCTCGCCGATTTCGCCAAGGCGCCATTCCGGGATGAGGTCCGCCCGCTCATCCTGAAGCAAAACGCTCAAAGGTTGCTGAACCTCTGAGGGGCGAAAACAGGGAGAGAGACATGTTGAAAACGTTGAATATCGCCGGCCTGGCCCTCGCGGCCACCATGACCTGGGCCCCGGCCCAGGCGGACGACCTGCTGCTCGCGCCGGCAGCACCTCCGGTGCACCCGATCTACTACGCCTACGAGAAATTCGCCACTTACCTGCCGGAAGAGACCGACGGCGCGATCACCGGCACCATCCTCGGGCCGGAAGTCGTGTCGCTGCCGCAGATGAAGGACGCGCTGCAGACCGGCCTCGCCAATGTCGGCAACGCCCTGCCGCTCTACTTCGCCGCCGATTTCCCGCAGACCGGCGTGGCCGGCGACCTCGCCCTGCTCGGCCGGTCGCCCTACGCGATGGGCCTCGCGATGACCGAATTCGGCGTCACCTGCGGCGTCTGCCAGGAAGAGTTCAAGAA
>JAGRMO010000341.1 GCA_020441205.1 Maritimibacter sp. | reverse complement strand
CAAGTCGGTGCTGATGAAGATGCTCTCGGGCGCCTATACCCGGGACGGCGGCCAGATCTTCGTCAACGGCGAGGAGGCCCATATCGAGACCCCGCGCGACGCGCGGCGCTACAACATCGAGACGATCTACCAGACCCTCGCGCTCGCCGACAACCTCGACGCCGCCTCCAACCTGTTCCTCGGCCGCGAGCTGACCACGCCCGCGGGCTTCGTCAACGATCCGCTGATGGAGGCCGAGACCCGCAAGATCATGTCGCGGCTGAACCCCAACTTCCGCCGCTACCACACCCCGGTCTCGGGGCTTTCGGGCGGCCAGCGCCAGTCGGTCGCCATCGCGCGCGCGGTCTATTTCGACGCCAAGATCCTGATCATGGACGAACCCACCGCCGCCCTCGGCGTGGCCGAGACCCAGATGGTCGCCGAGCTCATCGACGAGCTCAAGCGCCAGGGCATCGGCATCCTGCTGATCGACCACGACATCCACCAGGTCAAGGCGCTCTGCGACCGCGCCAGCGTGATGAAGAACGGCCGGCTGGTGGGTACGGTGATGGTGGACGAGGTGACCGAGGACGACATCCTCGGCATGATCATCCTCGGCAAGAACCCCGAGAAGACGGCCGAGACGGAAGCCGCCGGCTAGGCTGGGCGATAGGGCAGGGGGCGCGGGCAGATCGTCCGCGCCCCCGGGCATTCCGGCAACGGCCCTACCGCGCCGCGCCGAACACCCGTGCCACCCGCTCGATGCCGTTGGCGAAGGGATTGGACGAGACCGCGGGAGCCGCGGCCGAGAACGGATCGGCGTAGAACCGCGCGCCCGCGGCCTCGGCCTGTTCCTCGGCCCGGGTCACCATCCTCGGCCCGCCGGCGGCATAGACGATGTCGTCCGCCGAGAGCGGTCCGATATGGTCGGCCGGCGTGCCGGTCAGCACCCCCGGGATGTGCGGCTCGTTCTTCTCGAACACGATCCGGAGCTCGGTGCCGGCCCGGCCCGCGGCCCGGCGCAGCGCGTCCGACATGTAGAACGCATGCGCGTCCTTCGCGCCGCAGATCATCAGGATCGGCCGCGCTTCTGCCGCCCGCTGCGCCGCCGCCGCGATCGCCCAGATCGGCGCGAAGCCGGTGCCGCTGCCGAGCAGCACCAGCCGCCCCGGATGATCGTCGCGCAGGAAGGCATGGCCGAACGGCCCCTCGATCTTCACCTTCGTGCCCGCGTCGATCCGCGCGCCGATCTTCGGCGTCACCCGCCCACCGCGCACCTGCTTGATGTGGAACATCAGCCGGTGGTCGAACCCGCCGTCGGCAAGCCGCGCCGAAGGGCTGAACGCACGCGCCGGATAGCCGCGGAACTGCAGCTTCATGTATTGCCCCGGCAGCCAGTCGATCCGCCGGCGCGGCCGGATGATCACCTTCATCACCCCCTGGGCCAGTTCGCGCACCTCTTCGACCACGCCCGCCCGCACCACCGGCTCGGGTGCGTCATGGGTGACGATCTCGAGATCGGAGAACACCCGCGCCTGGCAGGCGAGGATGTTGCCCGAGCCCGCCTCGCCGCCGAGCGTGATCCCCCGGGCGAGCTCGACGGTGCAGGCGCCGCACTGGCCGGCCCGGCAATCGTGCGGCAGCTCGACGCCCGCCTGCAGCGCGGCATCGAGGAGCCGGCCCCCGGCATTCACGGTGAACCGCTGATCGCGAACCGAAACGGTGAAAGTCCTGGGCATCTAGCGCATCTCCACGATGAGGGGTCGAAGGTGATAGGTGTGGCGGGTCTGGGAATGGTCGAAGGCGGCGAACCACAGCATCGTGCCATCGGCGAAGGCGATGTCGTGCTCGCCCGGCGCGAGGCTGCGGCGGATCTCGAGCACCCAGCGCCCGCCGGCCCAGGCGCCTCGGGCGGTCACGTCCTGCGGCCCCAGATCGACGCTGTCGTCGACGAACACGCCCGGCACCACCGAGCCGTCGGCGAAGCGCGCGTCGACCTCCGGCGAATGCGGCTTCGCCGCCGAGGCGCGCACCGCCCAGACCCGGCCCGGCTCGTCCGCGTCGCTGAGGCCCTCGTCGGCGCGGATGTCGGCGACGGTGCCGGTCCCCGCCCAGGGCAGATAGACCGGCTCGACCGCCCGCGCGCCGTCCTCGGGCGCGGGAACGACATTGCTCATCGCCACCGGCCTTGCCGGATCGTCGAGCCCAATACCCCCGAGATAGCGCGCCTGGCCCGCCATCTCGGCAGCACTCGGCGGCTTCGGCGCGCCGATATAGCCGTCTTCCACCCGCGTCGTGACCGCGCCGAGCGCCGCGTGCCATTGCCACAGATCGACGAAACTGCCCGGCCCGGTGTAATGCAGCCCCCGCCCGGTGGTCGAGGCCGGCCCGCCCTCGAGCGGCCGCGCGCCCAGATGGATACCGCCGCCGATCAGCGCGACGCCGGGATTGGCCAGCATCACCGCGATCCGGTCGTCGAAGAACCGCGCCTCGCTCGCGGTGGCCACGCCGGTCTCCAGCGCCCGCCAGACGCCCGCATCTTTCACCAGCGGCAGGAATTCGAGCGAGCGCGTCGGGTCTTCCCATTCCAGCGCCATGTAGAGATCGCTGCCGTCCTGCACCGCCCGCACGGTGATCCGGCTCTGGCCGCTGCCGCCGAAATCGCCCCCATGGCTGGTCAGCACGCGTACCGGCCGGGCCGCGTGCCAGGCCTCGTCTGAGATGTCGCCGTCGAGCGCGGGGGCCTCGACCGGGCTGATCGTCGCCACCACGAGCCGCGGGCTGTTGTGCCAGTCGAGCGCGACCAGCCCGCCGCCGGTCAGCATCGAGGCCAGCAGCGCCGAGGCGAGCGGATGGGCGTTGAGCCGGGTCATGACGGCTGCCCCGGTTGCGCGCGCCGTTGGGCCGCCCGCGCCGCGGCGGCGCGCTTTTCGGCCAGCAGCTCGGCCACGATCTCGGCGAAGTCGATTTCTTCCCCCCCGGGCTCGATCCGCTTCGGCCGCAGGATGCGCGCGATATGGGGGATCCCGCCGAGCCGCAGGAGCGCGGCCAGGTGCAGCACCGGGAAGGCCAGCACCGCCCAGCTGCACCACAGATGCACCTTCAGCACCGCGCCGCCGAGGCCGTGATAGGCCATCCACCCGGTGACACAGGCGCCGAGCGTGGCGAGGATGAAGACCCAGTAGAGCAGCACGTTGATCGCCGACCAGCGCGTCTTGACGCTGCCGAACAGCCCCTGCAGCCGCGCGAGGTTGAGGCGTATGCGCTCGCCGAGCCGCGCCCGGGTCACGTAGACGCCGTAGCCCGCGACCACCATGCTCAGCACGTAGCCTGCGAGCATGTGGCGGCCCCACAGGTTCTCGCCCGCGAGCCATCCGTCGTAGTCGCGCAGCCATTGCTGATGCACGTCGTCGGCGGTGAGGCGCAGCCCGGTCCACAGCAGAACGCCGATCGCACCGACCGCGATCCAGTGCAACAATACCGTGCCCACATCGGTGCGCGGCCATCTTGCGAAGGTCATACCACCCAATTCCTTTCGGCAGTTCCGTCACCCCACCGCGTATCGCGACAGGCGGCCGGAAGCGTCGGCACCACCCTTGGCGCCCCCGGCATCCACAAGACTCAGGTCAAAGCGGCCTTGAAGCAAACGGACCATGGTCTGACGTTTGGCGGGACCCCGCCCGGCGCTCGGCAGAACTCTGCCGGCCGCCCGCGAAACCGGCAGGATCGCGCGAATTTCTCCCGTCCGGTATAGAGCTTTCGATCAATCCCGCCCCCGGAATGAACCCGGGTTTACGGCAGGATCTCGCCGGACTGGGGCCGGAAACTTCCCGCGCGGGCCTCGCGGGCTGTGACACAAAGGGTGCACAGCCGCTCGGGCGATTCGCCGGGGGATTGACAGATACGGGGCGAACCGGTGCGAGTCGCGCCGCCCGCCCGCTCAGTTCTTGCCGACAGGACGCGAGCGCATCCGCCGGGCGGTTTCGCGCTCGGCCCGCTTGCAGCGCATCGGCGGCAGGCCGCGATCCATCAGCGCCATGTCCTCGAGCACCATCTCGCCCATCTGCCTGAACGCGACGTCGAGCGCGCCGGCGCGATGCGCCGAGTGGATCAGCCCCTCGAGCCCCCGCGCCCGGTGGCCCGGCGCCAGCGGCTCCTCCGGCCAGACGTCGGAGGCCGCGACGATATGGCCCCGCGCCACCGCGTCGAGCAAGGCGTCGAAATCGACCACATCGGCGCGCGACAGGAGGATGAAGGCCGCACCCTCCCGCATCGCGGCGAACTCTTCCGCCCCGAGGAAACCGCGGTTCTCGCTCGTCACCGCAGCGACGACGAAGACGAAATCCGATTGCGTGAGCACGTCCTCCAGCGTCGCCGGCGCCACCCCGTGATCGGCGAGGATCGAGGGCGGCAGCCACGGGTCGAAGGCCTTCACCCGGCAGCGGAACCCGGCGAGCAGCCGGTTGAGCGCCCGGCCGAGATCGCCGAACCCGACGATCCCCACATCGGCGCCGGTAAGGAGCCGCGCCCGCCCGTTGCCGTCGCCGCCCCAGAGCTCGCGGCCGGCGCGGAAATCCGCATCTGCCGCGCTGATCTGGCGCGCGAGGTCGAGCGCGAAGCCGAGCCCGATCTCGGCCACCGGCACCGCGAAGACCGCGCCGGTCGTCACCACGTGGATGCCGCGCGCGAACAGCTCCTCGTAGGGCATGTTGTCGATCAGGTTCGATTCGACGTTCAGCACCGCCTTGAGCTCCGGCATCTTCGCCAGCGTCTCCGACGGGATCGGCGGCTGCCCCAGCACGTAGCGGGCGCGCGCGAGCAGCGCGTCGTCGAGCCCGGCGACGCTGGCCGCATCGGTCTCGTAGAGCTCGTATCGCGCCCTGAGCTCGGCGAGTTTCTCGGGCGAAAAGATCAGTTCGAGCGTTCTGGGCTCCGGTGCAGAGATCACGAACGGTTTGGACGCATCGGCCATATTGTTTCCTCCCCGGAAAGATGAATCGATTTACTTGCACGATAAACCGATTTATCTTCGGATTCGAGCCCATACCGCAGGGCGCAGGCGGAGCCGAAAACGGAGCGCCAGGGGAGGAAGATGCCGGGAGACGACAAGCAAAGGCGCGCGACGATCCACGATGTCGCCCGGGCGGCCGGCGTCTCCGCCGCCACCGTCTCGAAAGTGCTGCGCGGCGTCCGCTCGGTCCGCGAGGACAATGCCGACCGGGTGCGCGAGGCCGTGGCTGCGCTCGATTACCGGATGGACCCGGTCGCCTCCGGCCTGCGCGGCGAACAGCGCCGGATCATCGGCGCCGTGGTGCCCGACCTCGAAAGCGCCTTCTTCGGCAAGCTGGTCACCGGGCTCGAACGCGCCGCCGAGGCCGCGGGCTACCACATGATCGTCTCGTCGGCGCGCGGCAGCGAGGCCCGCGAAGCCGATCTCGTCGCCCGGATGAACGA
>JAGRMO010000132.1:9471-17483 GCA_020441205.1 Maritimibacter sp. | reverse complement strand
GCGGGGGTGATGGCGCTGGTGCTGGCGGAGCTGCTGTAGGCACCGGACCGGCGCGGCCGGTCCGATCCAAGCGGGGGCGCTGCCCCCGCACCCCCGAGGTATTTAGGACAAGAAAAAGGGAGCGGGCGAGGGGTGGGCGAACTCGGACGCGGTGTCAAGGGTTTGATATTGTTTGTGATAGCGCTAACCTAATTCGCCCGCGAGAGGTGCGGGCGAAGGGCAGGGCGCGGGCGCCCGGGATCCGGATCGGGACGGGTTTCGAGGCGCCTTCGCCGCTTCGGCCCGGGCGAGCGGCGGAGGCCCCGCCCGCCGCGAGACCGCAGCTATTCGCCCCAGGGGATCCAGGTGGTCTTGACCTCGGTCGCGTGGTGCAGGAATTCGCGGCCCTCGCCCTCGGGGCCGAACCAGTCCCGCGCGCGGGCATTGTTCACCCAGCTCCGCTTGAGGTTGCCGGCCGCCTCGGCCTCGACCAGCGCCGACAGATCCGCGCCCGAATGCGCCCAGACGGCGTCGACGTCGAGATGGCCTGCGAGCGCGCCGGCGAAGTCGGGGTGGTCGCCGGTGAGGATGTTGACCACGCCGGCCGGCAGATCGGACGTGTCGAGCACCTGGTAGAAATCGGTCGCCGCGAGCGGGTAGGGCTGTGAGGCGGCGACCACCACCCGGTTGCCCATCGCGATGGCCGGCGCCACCAGCGAGACGAGGCTCAACAAAGGCGCCTCGTCGGGGCAGAAGACCCCGATCACACCCACCGGCTCATGCGTCGCCAGCGCCGCGCCGCGCATCGGCACCGGCTTGATTGCGCCGTCGTATTTGTCGGTCCAGGCGGCCCAGGTGAACAGCCGCTCGATGCTGAGCTCGACCTCGCGCGCCCCGGTGCGCCCTCCGGTAAGATCGTTGATCCGGGCGGCGAATTCGTCCGCGCGGGCCGAGAGGTTCTCGCCGATGTAGAAAAGGATCTGCGCCCTGAGATGCGCCGTGGCGCTGGCCCAGCCGGAGGCCCCGCGCGCCGCCTCGACGGCGTTGCGCACATCCTTGCGGTTGGCGAGCCCGGCATGGCCGAGGAGCCTGCCCGCCTTCGACCAGACCGCGCGCGAATAGCCGCCATCGGGCCGCGCCTGCTTACCGCCGATGTAGAACTTGGCCGTCCGGTCGAGCGCGTCGACCGTCGCCTCCTTGGGCGCGGGGAAGGCGGCGAGCGTTTTCAGTGCCTTCGCCTTGCCCTTGGGTTTCGTGTAGGCCAGCAGACCCTCCCAGCCGCCTTCGCGCCCGAAACCGCTCTCGCGCACCCCGCCGAACCCGGCGGCGGCGTCGAAGGCGTTGGTGGTGTTGAGCCAGACCACACCGGCGGCGAGCTTCGGCGCGATGTCGAGGGCGAGGTTCATGTTCTCGCTCCACACCGTCGCGGCGAGCCCGTAGCGGCTGTTGTTGGCCAGCTCCACCGCCTCGGCCGGCGTGCGGAAAGTGGTCGACACCAGCACGGGGCCGAAGATTTCCTCCTGCATCAGCCGGGCCGCTGGATGCAGCCCGGTGATGAGCGTGGGCGGGTAGAAACAGCCCTGGTTCGGCATCCGGCAGTTGGCGTGGTAGACCTCGCCATCCTTGCCGCCGTCCTCGACCATCGCCGCGATCCGGTCGAGCTGCACCCGGTCGACGATGGCGCCGACGTCGATCGACTTGTCGAGCGGATCGCCGAGGCGCAGCTTGTCCATCCGCACCTTGAGTTTCTGAAGGAACCGCTCGGCAATGCCCTCCTGCACGATGAGCCGCGAGCCCGCGCAGCAGACCTGGCCCTGGTTGAACCAGATCGCATCCACCAGCCCCTCGATGGCACTGTCGATGTCGGCGTCGTCGAACACGATGTAGGGCGACTTGCCGCCCAGCTCGAGCGTGAGGCTCTTGCCCGTGCCCGCCGTCGCCTTGCGGATGATCCGTCCCACCTCGGTGGAGCCGGTGAAGGCGATCTTGTCGACCTCGGCCGCGGTGAGCGCGGCCCCGGTCTCGCCGTCGCCGGTGACGATGTTGACCACGCCCGGGGGCAACCCGGCCTCGGTGCAGATTTCGGCAAACACCATCGCCGACAGCGACGTGTATTCGGCCGGTTTCAGCACCACCGTATTGCCCATGGCGATGGCCGGCGCGATCTTCCACGCGAGCATGAGCAGCGGGAAGTTCCATGGGATGATCTGCCCTGCGACACCCAGCGCCTCGCGGTCAGGCAGTTCGGCATCCATGAGTTGCGCCATGCCGGCGTGGTAATAGAAATGCCGCGCGACCAGCGGCACGTCGATATCGCGGGTCTCGCGAATGGGCTTGCCGTTATCCAAAGTCTCGATCACCGCGAGCAGGCGCGAATGCTTCTGTACCAGCCGCGCGATGGCGTAGAGGTATTTCGCCCGTTGATGGCCCGAGAGCTTCGCCCATTTCGGCTGCGCGGCGCGGGCGGCGGCGACGGCGGCATTCACCTCGCCCGCGGTCGATTTCGTCAGACCCGCGAGCCGCTCGCCGGTGGCGGGGTTGAAGATGTCGATATCGGCGCGGAGCGGGCCCCATTGGCCGTTCACGTAATTGCCCGCGATCCCGCCCCGGCTCTCGATCCAGTCGAGCGCCACCGAGGCGCTTTCGGGTGCGGTGCCCCAGTCCATGGTGTCGTAGATGTCCTTGATACTCATGGCCTCACCCCATCGCGTGGCGGTAGCCGGCGGAATAATGGCCGGTGACGAAATGTTCGAGCTGCCGCTCGATATCGAGGAGCAGCGACGACGCCCCGAAGCGGAAGAGGTGCGGGCTGAGCCAGGCATCGCCCAGCTCTTCCTTGACCAGGGCAAGGTAGGTCAGCGCATCCTTCGCCTTCGAGATCCCGCCGGCGGGCTTGTAGCCGATCTTGATGCCGGTGCGCTCGTGGTAGTCGCGGATCGCGCGCATCATCACCAGGGAGACGGGCAGGGTGGCGTTGACGCTTTCCTTGCCGGTCGAGGTCTTGATGAAATCGGCCCCCGCCATCATGCAGACATAGGAGGCGCGCGCGACATTGCGCAAAGAGCCGAGCTCGCCGGTGGCGAGGATCGTCTTGATATGCGCCTCGCCGCATTCGGCCCGCATTTCGCGCACCTCGTCGTAGAGCGCCTGCCAGTCGCCGGTGAGCACGTGGCGGCGCGAGATCACGATGTCGATCTCGCGCGCCCCGGCGGCGACGCTCTCGCCGATCTCGGCGATCCTGAGGCGGTAGGGCGAGAGCCCCGCGGGAAAGCCGGTCGAGACGGCGGCGACCGGCACGCCCGTGCCTGCGAGTGCCGCGACGGCCGCGGGCACCATCTCGTGATAGACGCAGACCGCGCCGGTGGTGATCGGCGCCATCCCCATCGCTTCGAGCAGGTCGTGGCGCACCGGGTCCTTCGCCTTGGCGCAGAGCCGGCGCACGCGTCCCTCGGTATCGTCGCCCGCGAGCGTGGTGAGGTCGATCATCGAGATCGCCTTCAGAAGCCAGGCGGCCTGGAACTCCTTCTTGACCGAGCGGCGCGCGCCGATCGTGCCGGCGCGCCGCTCGATCGCCGAGCGGTTGGCCTGCGCGCTCATCACCCAGTCCATGTCGAGCGGCAGACCGGGGTTGCGGGGCTCGTAGGTCTGCGGCAGTTGGGCCGTCAGGGCGGCGTCTCGGGTGGTCTCGCGCTGCATTTGTCCTCCCCGTGGCGGAGCCGGCGAACCGGCCGGCGCCGGACGCCTGCCGAGATTCGCACGGGGGGCGCGGTTTGGCAAGATTTACCGGAAGGTCAAATATCGCAGGGTGACGCTGCGTCATCGCTTTGCGCATCGCCCGAAAATCGGGCGCCAGGCCCTTGCGGACAAACAGCTTTCCGGGTTTTGCGCCCGCGGCGTCATGCCGTTGGGGAAGTTGTTGAGAATTCCCGAGGCATGTGAATAATTTGCATCATTCGCGGACGTCGCCGCGCCACAGGGTGCGGCCGGGCGACCATAAGCCGCCGAAGCACGCCCGCGTGACCCATAACAGAGAGGACACAAAGCATGACCACCCCCCTCAGAACGCTCCTCATGGCCTCGGCCCTCGCCTTCGCGAGCCCGGCGCTGTCGCAGGCCACCGGCCCGAACGGCGAGGCGCTCGCCGAAGACCAGACCTTCACCTACCGGGTGCTCGACGAGCACAGCTCGGTCGACCCGCAGATCGTCGAGGACGTGTCGGGCTCCGAGATCGTGCGCGACCTGTTCGAAGGCCTCTACAACCAGGATGCCGACGGCAATCTCGTGCCCGGCGTCGCCGTGTCGCACACCGTGTCGGACGACAAGCTGACCTACACCTTCACCCTGCGCCCCGAGGCCGTCTGGTCGGACGGCAAGCCGGTCACCGCGGGCGATTTCGTCTACGCCTGGCAGCGTCTCGCCGATCCCGAGACCGCCTCGCCCTACCAGTGGTTCGTCGAGGTCATGGGCCTGAAGAACGCGGGCCCCGTGATGGCCGGCGAAATGCCGGTGACCGACCTCGGCGTCTCGGCCACCGATGACCACACCCTCGTGGTCACCCTCGAGAACCCGCTGCCCTACTTCCCGCTGACCACCACCCACGCCTCGACCTTCCCGGCGCCCAAATGGGTGATCGACGAATTCGGCGCCGACTGGATCAAGCCCGAGCACATCGTCTCGAACGGCGCCTATGTGCTGACCGAGCACGTGCCGCAGGAGCGTTCGGTGCGCGAGCGCAACGAGGCCTATTGGGACAACGCGGGCACCGTGGTCGACAAGGTCGTGGCCCTGGTCATCAACGACGAGAACGTGGCGCTCACCCGCTTCCTCGCCGGCGAGCTCGACCGGACCGAGATCCCGACCGGCCAGTATCCGAAGCTGAAGGAAGAATACCCGGACGAGGCGGTCGTCTTCCCGCGGCTCTGCTCCTACTACTACACGATCAACGTCTCCGACAGCGCGCCCGAGTTCCTCAAGGACGTCCGCGTCCGCCAGGCCCTGTCCTACGCCGTCGACCGCGACACCGTGGTCGAGAAAGTGACCCAGGAAGGCCAGTTCCCGGCCTATACCTTCACCCCGGCCGCGACCGCGGGCTTCGAGGTGCCGACCGTCCCCTACGGCACCTGGACCCAGGACGAGCGCAACACCAAGGCGGTGGAGCTGATGGCCGAGGCCGGCTACGGCACCGACAACCCGCTCGACATCACGCTGCTCTACAACACCGACGAGGGCCACAAGAAGGTCGCCATCGCGATCAGCCAGATGTGGAAGCAGACCCTCGGCGTGAACGTCACCCTCGAGAACCAGGAATGGAAGACCTTCCTCGAGGAGCGCGGCAACCAGAACTACGAAGTGGCCCGCGCCGGCTGGTGCGGCGACTACAACGAAGCCTCGACCTTCCTCGACCTCGTCCAGTCGGGCTCGGGCTACAACGACGCCAAGTACAACAACCCCGAGGTCGACGCGCTGCTGGCCGAAGCCAAGACGATGGACGATCCGCAGCCGAACTACACCAAGGTGGAAGAGATGATCGCCGAAGACATGCCGATCATCCCGATCTACCACTACACCGAGGGCTACATGATGAGCCCCGGCATCGTCGGCTCCTGGCCCACCCAGAACGTGGAGCAGAACTGGTACTCGAAGGACCTCTACAAGGTCGCGACCGAGTAACGCCGCTCTGACCAAGCCGGACGTCGCGGGGCATTCCCCCCCGCGGCGTCCTTTCCGCGCCCGGGGGCCAGATTCATGCTCAGTTTCATTATCCGCCGGATGGCCGTGGCCATCCCGACGATGCTCATCCTGATTATCGCATCCTTCTATCTGATGCAGTTCGCGCCCGGCGGGCCGTTCACCTCCGAGCGCCCGCTGCCGCCCCAGGTGCTGGCCAATATCGAGGCCAAATACGGGCTCGACGAACCCACCTGGAAGCAGCTCGTCAACTATGTCGGCGGCATCCTCACCGAGTTCGATTTCGGCCCGTCCTACAAATACAAGGACCGCTCGGTGAACGACATCATCGCCCAGGGCTTCCCGGTCACCCTGACCTACGGCACGATCTCTTTCGTCCTCGCCATCGTCATCGGCGGCATCCTCGGCATCGCCGCGGCGATCCGCCAGAACACCTGGCTCGATTATTTCGCCGTCGGCATCACCATCGGCGCGCAGGTGCTGCCCAACTTCGTGATGGCGCCGATCCTGATCCTGATCTTCACCCTCTGGCTCGGCTGGCTGCCCGGCGGCGGCTGGAACGGCGGCCAGTGGCAATACGTGGTGATGCCGGTGATCGCGCTCTCGACCTCCTACATGGCCTCGGTCGCGCGCCTCACCCGCTCGTCGATGCTCGAAGTGCTGCGCTCGAACTTCATCCGCACCGCCCGCGCCAAGGGCCTGCCCAACCGCACGATCATCTGGCGCCACGCGCTGAAGCCGACGCTCCTGCCGGTGGTCTCCTACCTCGGCCCCGCCTTCGTGCTGATGGTCACGGGCTCGTTCATCGTCGATTCGATCTTCTCGACCGGCGGTGTGGGCTATTTCTACGTCAACGCCGCCTTCAACCGCGATTACGCGGTGATGATGGGGCTGACGATCCTTCTGGGCTCGATGACGATCCTGTTCAACATGGTGGTCGATATCCTCTACGCCTGGATCGACCCGAAGATCCGGCTGTGAGGGGACAAGACGCATGACCAACGTGACCCTCAACCCGCAACAGCCCCGCACCGCCGAGATGGCCGCCCGCATGGACGAGGTGAAAGGCCGCTCGCTCTGGGCCGACGCCCGCGCGCGCTTTCTCAGAAACAAGGCCGCCATGGTCTCGATCTTCGTGCTCGCGCTCGTCGTGCTGTTCGCCTTCTTCGGCCAGCACCTCTCGGCCTTCGACAACGAGACCATCGATTGGGACGTGCTCGGCAATGTCGAGGTGCTGGGCAAGCCCTCGCTCGCCAACGGCCACTATTTCGGCTTCGACGAAAGCGGGCGCGATCTCTACACCCGGGTCGTCCAGGGCACGCGGGTGAGCCTCATGGTCGGCGTCATCGGCGCCGCCATCGCGGTGATCGTCGGCACCACCTACGGCGCGGTCGCGGGCTTCGTCGGCGGGCGGGTCGATTCGATCATGATGCGTTTCGTCGATATCGCGCTCTCGATCCCCTACATGTTCGTCCTGATCCTGCTGCTCGTCGTCTTCGGCCGCTCGATCGGGATGCTGTTCGTCGGCATCGGGCTGACAGCCTGGCTCGACATGAGCCGGATCGTCCGCGGCCAGACGCTGTCGATCAAGAACAAGGAATATATCGAGGCCGCGGTGGCCACCGGCGTGCCCTGGTTCATCATCATCCACCGCCACGTGGTGCCGAACCTGATGGGTGTGGTCGTGGTCTACGCCACGCTCCTGGTGCCGCAGATGATCCTCACCGAGAGCTTCATCTCGTTCCTCGGCCTCGGCGTGCAGGAGCCGCTGACCTCCTGGGGCGCGCTCATCTCGGAAGGTGTGAGCACGATGAACTACGGGATGCTCTGGCAGCTGTTCATCCCGCTCGGGTTCTTCGTGGTCTCGATCTTCGCATTCTTCTTCATCGGCGACGGGCTGCGTGACGCGCTCGACCCGAAAGACCGCTAGGAGGGCAGGGGATGGCACTGCTGGAAGTCCGCGACCTCTCGGTCACCTTCGACACGCCCGACGGCACGGTGACGGCCGTCGACAAGATCTCGTTCGACCTGCGCGAGCGCGAAACCCTGGGGATCGTCGGCGAAAGCGGCTCGGGCAAGAGCCAGCTCGTCTTCGGCTTCACCGGGCTTCTCGCCTCGAACGGCCGCGCCACCGGCTCGGCCAAGCTCGAAGGGATGGAACTCGTCAATATCCCCGAGGCGAAGATGAACCGGATCCGGATGGAAAAGATCGCGATGATCTTCCAGGACCCGATGACTTCGCTCAATCCCTACCTGCGGGTCTCCGACCAGATGGCCGAGGTGCTGGTGCATCACCGTGGCCTGTCGAAGAAGGCCGCCGTCGCCGAGAGCGTGCGGCTGCTCGA
>JAGRMO010000132.1:0-9371 GCA_020441205.1 Maritimibacter sp. | reverse complement strand
CTGTGCCAGCCCGACATCCTCATCGCCGACGAACCCACCACCGCGCTCGACGTCACCGTGCAGGCGCAGATCATGAAGCTGCTCGCCGATCTGCAGGACGAGTTCGGCATGGCGATCATCCTCATCACCCACGATCTCGGCGTCGTCGCCGGCTCCTGCGACGAGACCCTGGTGATGTATGGCGGCCAGGTGATGGAACACGGCACCACGACCGGCATCTTCGCGCGCCCCACCCACCCCTATACGCTGGGGCTGCTGAAGGCGGTGCCCCGGCTCGACCGCGAGACCGGCAAGCTCGAGACCATCCCCGGCAACCCGCCCAACATGATGGACATGCCGAAGGGCTGCCCCTTCGTGCCGCGCTGCGATTTGGCCGACGAGGGCTGCTGGGAGCGCCGGCCCGAGCTGAAGCTCGCCGAGGGCTTCCAGACCCGCACCCGCGCCTGTCACCGCACGCTGGAGGAACTGGCATGAAGGACATGACCGCCCCGATCCTCTCGGTCGACGACCTCAAGGTCTGGTTCGACGTGAAGATGCCCGGCGCCTGGCCCTGGACCAAGCCGCGCAAACTGAAGGCGGTCGACGGGGTGAGCTTCACCCTCAATCCCGGCGAGACGCTGGGGATCGTCGGCGAATCGGGCTGCGGCAAGTCGACGCTCGCGCGCGCGGTGATGCAGATGGTGCCGGTCGAGGCCGGCAACGTGGTCTGGCTCGGCGAGGAACTCGTCGGCCTCGACGTGGGCCAGATGCGCCGCCACCGCAAGGAAATGCAGATGATCTTCCAGGATCCTCTGGCCTCGCTCAACCCGCGCATGACCATCGGCCAGATCGTCGCCGAACCGCTCAAGACCCATTTCCCGGGCCTTTCCGGGGCCGAGATGAAGGCCAAGGTGCGCGAGGTGCTCGACACCGTGGGCATCCTGCCCAACCTGGTGAACCGCTACCCGCACGAGTTTTCCGGCGGCCAGTGCCAGCGCATCGGCATCGCCCGCGCCCTCGTGGTCAACCCGCGGCTCATCATCTGCGACGAGCCGGTCTCGGCGCTCGACGTCTCGATCCAGGCCCAGGTCATCAACCTGCTCATGAAGCTCCAGGAAGAGACCGGGGTCGCGCTCATCTTCATCGCCCACGACCTCTCCGTGGTGAAGCATATCTCCGACCGGGTGATGGTGCTCTACCTCGGCAACGTGATGGAGATCGCGCCGGCCGACCGGCTCTACGCCAACCCGCTGCATCCCTATACCGAGGCGCTGATCTCGGCGGTGCCGATCCCCGATCCCGAGCTCGAGAAGGCCAAGCCCGTGATGCTGCTCGACCAGGACCTGCCGTCGCCGCTCAATCCGCCCTCGGGCTGCGTGTTCCGCACCCGCTGTCCGATCGCCGAGCCGCGCTGCGCCGAGGTGAAGCCCCCGCTCGCGGACAAGGGCGCGGGCCAGGAGGTGGCCTGCCTGCTGCGCTGACCGGCTGGGCGTCAAGTACAACGCGCTTCGAAGCGCAGCGCCCAAGCGGGTTCGAACCCGCTTGGCCCCCGCGTCATCTGGACCCGCCCGCGCAGTTTCCCCTTCCCATCCGCCGCCCGCTTGGCGACACTCCCGACCACCCCGACCGAGGTGATTTGGAGGAGAGCGCCGATGCAGGGATTGATGATGAACCGCCCGCTGTCGATCATCGACATCCTGACCTATGCCGCCGAGGCCCATCCGGCCGAGGGCATCGTCTCGGCCCGGACCGAGGGCGATATCCACCGCGAGACCTATCCCGAGGCGCTGGCCCGGGTGAGCCAGCTCGCCCATGCCCTCGCCGCCCTCGGCATCGGGGAAGGCGACCGTGTCGCCACCCTGGCCTGGAACGGCTACCGGCATTTCGAGCTTTACTACGCCATCTCCGGGATCGGCGCGGTCTGCCATACGATCAACCCCCGCCTCGCGGCCGAACAGATGATCTACATCGTCAACCACGCCGAAGACCGGGTGCTGTTCACCGACATCACCTTCGTGCCGATCCTCGAAGCGCTGCGTCCGCACCTGCCCGAGGCGCTGAGGATCGTGGTGATGACCGACCGCGCCCATATGCCCGACAGCCCGCTCGACCTGCTCTGCTACGAAGAACTGCTCGACGGCCAGCCCACCGACTACCCCTGGCCCGAGCTCGACGAGAACACCGCCTCCGCCCTGTGCTACACCTCCGGCACCACCGGCAATCCCAAGGGCGCGCTCTATTCGCACCGCTCGACGGTGCTGCACAGCTTCACCGTCGCCGTCTCGCTCCTGCAGAAGCTCGGGCTCGGCAAGCGCATCCTGCCCGTGGTGCCGCTGTTCCACGTCAACGCCTGGGGCCTGCCCTACATGGCGCCGATGACCGGGGCGACGCTGGTGATGCCCGGCGCCCATCTCGACGGCAAGAGCCTCTACGACCTGATCGAGGCCGAGCGCGTCGAATTCGCCTGGGGCGTGCCCTCGGTCTGGATGGGGCTTCTGGCCGAGATCAAGGCCCGGGGCCGCAATCCCGAGGCCCTGACCGACATGCTGGTCGGCGGCGCCGCCCCGCCCCGCAGCATGATCGCCGCCTTCGAGGAACGGGGCATCTGCGTCAACCACGCCTGGGGCATGACCGAGATGAGCCCGATCGGCACCCACGGCACCCAGCCGCCCGCCGTCGAGGCGCTGCCCCTGGAACAGAAGCTCGACATCAAGCAGCGCGCCGGCCGCCGCGCCTTCGGCGTCGAACTCAAGATCACCGATCCCGAGGGCACCCGCATGCCGCATGACGGCGAGGCGACCGGCGAGCTTTTCGTGCGCGGCAACACCATTGCCTCTGCCTATTTCAACGACGCGGCCGCGAGCGCGAAATCCTTCGACGCCGAGGGCTGGTTCGCCACCGGCGACGTCGCCTCGATCTCGCCCGAAGGCTACCTCACGATCCGCGACCGCACCAAGGACCTCATCAAGTCGGGCGGCGAATGGATCTCGTCGATCGACCTCGAGAACGCGGTGGTCTCGCACCCCGCCGTCGCCGCCTGTGCCGCCGTCGCGGTGCCGCATCCGAAATGGGGCGAACGCCCGGTGCTGATCGCCGTCGCCTCCGGCGAGGCCCGGCCCACGCTCGATGAGATCTGCGATCACGTGAAGGAGCATTTCGCCAAATGGCAGATGCCCGACGACGTGGTCTGGGTCGACGCCCTGCCGATGACCGCGACCGGCAAGATCTCGAAGCTCACCCTGCGCGGAACCCTCGGCGACTACGTCCACCCGGACTTGCGCTAGGGCAGGGGGGACGCGGTTCGAACCACGCTGGGAAGCGGTTTCGAAACCGCTTCCCTCAGTCCAGCGTCTGCCGGTAGCGCAACAGCGAAATCAGAACGATCACCGCGCCGATGATCGCGATCGCCCGCAGATCGCCGACAATGTCGGCCATGTCGGCCCCCTTCAGCATCACCTTGCGCACGATGCGCAGGTAATGGGTGGCCGGGATCGCCGAGCCGAGGGTCTGCGCCCAGCCCGGCATGCCCGCGAAGGGGAACATGAAGCCCGACAACAGGATCGTCGGCAGGATCGTCATGAAACTCGCCTGCATCGCCTGCATCTGGGTCCGCACCATCGTCGAGATCAGGAAGCCGAGCGCCAGGTTGACGACGATATAGACGTTGAAGCCGACGAAGAAGGCCCAGCCCGAGCCGAGAAACGGCACGTTGAACAGGATCTCGGCGGCGACGAGGAACACGCCGGTCTGGATGTAGCCGACGAAGACGTAAGGCAGGATCTTGCCCAGCATCACTTCGAGGGGGCGCACCGGCGTCGCGATCAGCGTCTCCATCGTCCCGCGCTCGGCCTCGCGCACGATGGCGACGGCGGTGATCAGCACCATGGTCATCGCGAGGATGACGGCGAGGAGCCCGGGCACGGTGTTGACCGAGCTCGCCTGCTCGGGGTTGAACTGCCGGTGCGCGACCACCGAGAACGGCGGCGGGCTGCCGGCCACCGACTGGAGCGGGCCTTCCAGCGTCTGCTGGATCGCCAGATCGACGATCCCCGAAAGCGCCCCCATCGCGGTGCCGACCGCGATCGGGTCGGAGGCGTCGGCCGAGACCAGGATCTCGGGGCTGAGCCCCCGCACGATGTCGCGTTCGAAATCGGCCGGGATCACCACGACGAAATTCGCCGTCCCGTCGCGCAACGCCTTGTCGCCCTCAGCCGGGCCGGTGACCAGACCCTGGAAATCGAAGTAATCCGAGGTCTCCATGTTGGCGAGCACGGCGCGGGCCACCGGGCTCTGGTCGTTCATCTCCAGAAGCGTCGGCAGGTTGTGCGGATCGGTGTTGATCGCATAGCCGAACAGCACGAGCTGCATGATCGGAATGCCGACCATCATCCCGAAGGTGAGCCGGTCGCGCCGCATCTGGACGAATTCCTTCGCCAGCACCGCCCAGAACCGGGCCAGCGAGAAGCCGAGCCTCATCCCGCCGCCTCCTTCGCCGCGCCGGCGAAATTGTCGGACGCCGTGGCCATCAGATAGATGAACGCCTCTTCGAGCTCGGCGTCCTTCTTCTGCCATTTATGCGTGCCGTTTTTCGTCTTCTGCTCGGCGATCACCGCGTCGAGCGCCTCGGCGTCGGTCGACGAGACATGCAGCAGCGCGCCGAAGCGGGCCACCTGCTCGACCCGGGGATCGGCCAGAAGCTCGTCTTCGAGCTGGGTGAGTTCGGGCCCCGACACCCGCCAGGTGGTGAGCCCCACTTTGGCCGGGATCTCCGACGACGGCCCCTCGATCAGCTTCTTGCCGTAGGCGATGTAGGAGAGGTAATCGCACTGGATCGCCTCGTCCATGTAATGGGTCGAGACCAGCACGGTGACGCCCTGCTTCGACAGCCTGCGGATCTCGTCCCAGAAATCCCGCCGCGCCTTCGGGTCGACCCCGGCGGTGGGCTCGTCGAGCAAGAGGAGCCGGGGCTTGTGCTGCATGCAGGCGGCGAGCGCGAGCCGCTGCTTCCACCCGCCCGACAGCGTGCCGGCGAGCTGGTCGCCCCGGCCCTCGAGCCCGAGATGGACGAGCGAGGCGTCGACCACCTTCCTGGGCTGTTTCATCCGGTACATCCGCGCCATGAAATCGAGGTTCTCGCGGATCGTCAGATCGCCGTAGAGCGAGAACTTCTGGGTCATGTAGCCCACATGTTCCTTGATCTCGCGCGCCTGGGTGCGGATGTCGTAGCCCAGCGTCTGGCCCTCGCCGCCATCGGGCGTGAGCAGTCCGCACATCATCCGGATCGTCGTGGTCTTGCCCGAGCCGTTCGGCCCGAGAAAGCCGTAGATCGCGCCGCGGGGCACATCCATGTCGAAATCGTCGACCACGCGCTTCTTGCCGAACACCTTGGTGAGCCCGCGGACCGAGATCGCGATCTCGTCGCGAGCTGACGTCCCGGCTGTCATTTCACCCGCTCCAGCGTTACCGGCTGGCCGGGCAACAGCCCCGAACCCTGGGCGATCCGCGCCTCGGCGCGAAACACCATCCGGCCGCGCTCGTCGCGCGAATAGATGATCGGCGGCGTGTACTGCGGGTCCGACGCCATCCGGGTGATCGTGGCCGCGATCGGACCTGCGCAGCCGTCGCAGGTGAGCCGCAGCACCTCGCCGATGGCGAAGGAGGCGCGCGCCGCCTCGGGCAGGTAGAACTGCGCCTTCAGCGCGTCGGGCGGCAGGATCGACACCACCGGCGCGCCGGCACCGGCCACCTCGCCCACCTCGTAATAGACCTTCTCGATCCGCCCCCGGATCGGCGCGGTGGTGCGCATGTCGTCGAGCACCGCGGCCGCCACCTCGGCATCCGCCTCGGCCGCCTTCAGCGTTGCCTCGGCCGCGATCACCTGTTCCGAGCGCGCCGGCAGCTCGGCCACCTCAAGCTGCGCCTCGAGCTGGGCGACATGGGCGTCGGCCTGTTCCAGCGTGGCCCGGTCGCTGTCGACCTTGGCCTGGGTGACGATGCCGCTGGCCGAGAGGTTCTCGGTGCGCGCGAGCGTCGTCCTCGCCAGCGACTGCGCCGCACGCGCTTCGCTGAGCGAGGCGCGGATCACCGCGATCTCGGCCTCGCGCGAGCCGGTCTCGAGGTTGCGCAGATTGGCCTCGGCCTGGGCGACCCGCGCCGTCGCCGCGCGCAGGCTCGCCTGCTGCTGGCTCGCATCCATCTCGAACAGCGCCTGGCCGACGCCGATCTCGTCGCCCTCGGCCACCGCGAGCGCCCGGATCCGGCCGGTGACGGACGGCGCGACATAGACGTAATCGGCTTCGACATAGCCGTTGTACACCGGCGTCGGATCGTCGCCGTAGCCGGGGAAGACGGCGGTGAGGATCGCGGTGACGGTGGCGCCGATCCAGGCGAACGCGCTTTCAAACATCTTTTCTGGTCCCCGTATCTGGAATGAACAGCCCGTTCAGCAGGATGTCGAGATGGTTCGCCACCAGCGCGTCGAGCGCGATGCCGCGCTCGGGCCGGATGCCGAACACCTCGGCGAGCAGGAGGTGCAGCACGACCGGCCCCATGATCGTGCGCAGCGTGAGCTCGGGGTCGACCGGCCGCACCTGGCCCTTCGCGATCCCCAGCCGGATCAGCTCGATCGCAGCCGGCAGCACCCGGTCGAGCACCGCGTGGCGGTACATCTCGGCGATCTCCGGGGCCACCACCGCCTCGCGGATCACGATCTTGGGGATGGCGAAGATCTGCGGGTCGGACAGCCCGGCGAGGATCACCCCGAGCACCGCGCCGAGCGTGGCGCGCATGTCGTCCTGGGCGAAATCGGCCTGCGCCAGAGCGCGCTCGGCCACCGGCGCGACGGCGCGCTGCACCAGCCCCTCGAGGATCGCCTGTTTCGACGGGAAGTAGAGGTAGACCGCCCCCTTCGACACCCCCGCCGCCCGCGCGATCTGGGCGACCGAGGTATGGGCGTAGCCCTGCTCGACGAACAGCGCCAGCGCCGCGTCGAGCAACTCGTCGGGCCGCTCCTCGGCGCGGCGGCGAAACTTGGGTTCGGATGAGTCGGAACTGGCCACGCAATAAAACTAACTGACCGGTCAGTTAGTTGCAAGAGGGCAGCGGTCGCGAGCGGACAGCGGGGTTACCGCCAAGGCTGGCGCCAACCTGTCGGCCCCGGGTCGGGCCACCGGCAAGCATTTGGCATTAAGGACAAAACCCGTGTTCCCCAAGAGCCGGTTGCCCGCGAAACGGGGAAAACGACCGCGCCGTCCGAAGCGCGGACCGTTCCCGGACGACCCGCGCCGAAAACCGGACCCCCGCGGTCGGCACCGCCCCTAAAGTGCGCGGGGCAGGGTGGGGGCCGTCGTCTCCAGCGCCAGCTCGGCGTCGGAAAACCGCCACGGCCCGCGCACCCCGGGCACGCCTTCGGGGGCGATTTTGAGGCCCCGCGCCACCGCCTGCGGATCGGCGAAGGCGTCGGCGATGTCGTTGATCGGCCCCGCCGGCACGCCCGCGTCGCGCAAAGCCGCGAGCAGCGCCGCGCGCGGCCAGAGCGCGGTGGCTTCGGCGAGGATCTCGCCCAGGAGCCCCCGGTTCTCGACCCGGGCCGCGTTGGTTGCGAACCGTACGTCGTCCGCCAGCGCCCCGAGCCCGAGCACGCCCGCACAAGCGCGGAACTGCCGGTCGTTGCCGACCGCGACGATCACGTGGCCGTCCTCCACCGGCAGTGCCTCATAGGGCACGAGGTTCGGGTGCGCATTGCCGAGCCGCCCGGGCGCCCGGCCCGTGGCGAGATAATTCATCGCCTGGTTCGCGAGCAGCGCGACGGCGCTGTCGAACAGCGACAGATCGACATGCTGGCCGCGCCCGGTCCGGTGCCGCTGCTCGACCGCGGCGAGGATGCCGATCGTGGCATTGAGCCCGGCGACCACGTCGGTCACCGCCACCCCGACCTTCATCGGCGCGCCGTCGGCCGTCCCGGTGATCGACATCAGCCCCGACAACCCCTGGATCATGAAATCGTACCCGGGCTCCGCCGCCCGCGGCCCGTCCTGGCCGAAACCGGTGATCGAGCAATAGATCAGCCGCGGATTGAGCGCGGCAAGGCTCGGGTAGTCGAGCCCGTATTTGGCCAGCCCCCCGAGCTTGAAATTCTCGATCAGGATATCGGCATCGGCCACCTGTTCGCGCACCGTTTGCTGGCCCTCGGGCGTGGCGAAATCGGCCACCACCGCGCGCTTGCCCCGGTTCGCCGCGTAATAATAGGCCGCCGTCCGGTCGCCATCGCGCTCGATGAAGGGCGGACCCCAATGGCGCGTGTCGTCGCCCGCCGGGCTCTCGACCTTCACCACCTCGGCGCCCAGATCGGCCAGCGCCTGGCCGGCCCAGGGCCCCGCCAGCACCCGGGCGAGCTCGACCACCTTGAGACCTTCGAGCGGCTTCATGTTCATGTCCTCACAGATAGGGCGGCGTGCAGGCCGAGATGATCCGGGCGGGCACCCGGCCGAGATTGCGGAACCGGTGCGGCGCGCGCGAATCGAACAGATAACCGTCGCCGGGGCCGAGCACCTTGCGCGCATTGCCCACCGTCACCTCGATCTCGCCCTCGATGACGATGCCGCCCTCGCTCGCCTCGTGGTCGAGCATCGCCTCGCCGGTATCGGCGCCCGGCGCATAGGTCTCCGACAGAATCTGCAGCCCATGCGCCAGCGCGTCGCCCACCTGCGCGAGCCGCACCCCGGTGCCGAGCCGCCCGGTGAGGTCGGTGAGCTCGCCCGCGCGAAAGAACACCTGCTGCGGCGGCGTCGCGTCGGGCTCGAAGAACGCCGACATGGTGATCCCGAGCCCGCCGAGAATGCGCCTCAAGGACGCGACCGAGGGGCTCGACCGTCCGGTCTCGATCATCGAGATCTGCCCATGCGGCACCCCGGCCCGTTCGGCGAGCTGCCGCTGGCTGAGCCCGGCGGCCTGGCGCAGCGTCTTCAGCCGCGCGCCGGTATCGAAATCGTCGTCCATCTGCCCTCCTCGGGAGTGTGCGCAAGTTTTCACTAGCATCGCTCAGGATATTGCGCAATACCGGGGCAAACAAGGAGAGCGCCGATGCCCCACGACCTGCCTGCCAAAAGCCGCCCCGAGCTCGGATCCTTCGCCTGGGACGATCCCTTCCGCCTCGATGACCAGCTCGCCGAGGACGAACGCCTGATCCGCGATTCTGCGCGGGCCTATGCCCAGGAAAAGCTGGCGCCCCGCGTGCTCGCGGCCTTCGAACGCGAAGAAACCGACCCGGAGATTTTCCGCGAGATGGGCGAGATGGGGCTCCTGGGCGTCACCGTGCCGGAGGAATACGGCGGGCTCGGCGGCTCCTATGTCAGCTACGGCCTGGTCGCGCGCGAGGTCGAGCGCGTCGATTC
>JAGRMO010000131.1:13839-23420 GCA_020441205.1 Maritimibacter sp. | reverse complement strand
TCGATCTTGTTCCAGACCTCGATCTTGGGCACGTCGGCGGCGACGCCGAGGGCCTCGAGGATCGCCTCCACGTCCGCCGCCTGGGCCGCGGTCTCGGCGGCGGCGATGTCGCGCACATGCAGGATCAGATCGGCGCCGAGCACCTCTTCCAGCGTGGCGCGGAAGGCGGCGACCAACTGGGTCGGCAGATCGGAGATGAAGCCCACGGTATCCGACAGGATCACCTTGCGTCCGGAGGGCATTTCGAGGCCGCGCATCGTCGGGTCCAGGGTGGCGAAGAGCATGTCCTTCACCATCACCTCGGCACCGGTCATCCGGTTGAACAGGGTCGACTTGCCGGCGTTGGTGTAGCCCACCAGCGCCACCACCGGAAACGGCACCTTGGCGCGGGCGGCGCGGTGCAATTCGCGGGTCTTGACCACCTTCGAGAGCTGTTTCTTCAGCCGGGCGAGCTGGTCGTCGATGGCGCGCCGGTCGGCCTCGATCTGGGTCTCGCCGGGGCCGCCGACGAAGCCCAACCCGCCGCGCTGGCGTTCGAGGTGGGTCCAGGCGCGCACCAGCCGGGTGCGCTGGTAGCTGAGCGCCGCCATCTCAACCTGCAGCACGCCCTCGCGGGTGCGCGCGCGGTCGGAGAAGATCTCGAGGATCAGGCCGGTCCGGTCGAGGATCTTGACCTTCCATTCCTTCTCGAGGTTGCGCTGTTGCACCGGGCTCACCGGCCCGTCGATCAGCACGAGCTCGACCTCGGCCGCGGTGAGGCGGGCCTTGATCTCCTCGATCTTGCCGGTGCCGAACAGGTGGCCGGGATGCGGCTTGGCGAGGCGGACGATTTCCTGGCCGGCCACCACCAGGTCAGGCAGCGCGGCGGCGAGCGCCACGCCTTCGGCGAGGGCTGCGCCGGGCTCGCGGCGGTCGCGGTCGGAGGTCAGCTCGGGATGAATCACCCAGGCGCGGGTCGGGTCTTTCCGGACGGAAGTGGGCTCGGTGCTCATGCGCTGTCACATAGAGAGGACGAGGCCCGTCCGGAAGGGCCGATCGCTACGTTTCGGACGGCGAAAGGCGCCTCCGCCCAGGCCGGCCCTGAGGCCCGCGCGCCGAGGCTCAGGCGTCGTCGCCGTCGTAGAGGTTGATCGGTTGCGCCGGCATGATCGTCGAGATCGCGTGCTTGTAGACCAGCTGGCTCTGCCCGTCGCGCTTCAGAAGCACGCAGAAATTGTCGAACCAGGAGATCACCCCCTGCAACTTCACGCCGTTGATGAGGAAAATCGTCACCGGAACCTTGCCCTTGCGCACATGGTTCAGGAAAGCGTCCTGAAGGTTCTGCTTATCGGCAGCCATCGCTTCTTGCCCTTGTTTTATCGTGCTGCCGTAATTCCGGCAGAAAATCCCTAACAACGTCAGTATGTAACGGGCGTAGAGAAGTTTCCAGCCCCTTTTTCAGACGGCGAGCGCCCGGGATTTGTGCGTCTGCCCGAAAAACAGGATGATCGCCGGTACGGGCAGACGGTCAACGCCGCCAGAGTTCGCGCGAGAACAGGGCGACGATCGCCAGGGTTTCGAGCCGGCCGAAGATCATCGCGGCGGCGAAAACCGATTTGGCCGAGACCGTCAGATCGACATAGTGGATCGGCTCGATCTCGGCGTGGATGGCGAGCGGGCCGGTGGTGGTCAGCGCCGCCACGGCGAGGACCAGCGCCTGTTCGAAATCCTCGCCGGTGAACGAGAAGGCCGCCATGACCAGCGCCACCGAGAGCGACATCAGCATGAAGAACAGCCAGGCCATGTAGGCGCCGCGGCGCCGGAGGTGGCGGGCTTCGCCGCCGGAGCCGCCGACCGAATGCGGGTGGACGAGGCGTTCGAGTTCGCGCACCCCGTGCTTGTAGAGCGCGTAGACCCGCAGCAGCTTGGCGCCGCCCGCGGTGGTCGCCACCCCGCCGCCGATCAACGCGAGGCCGAGCAGGATCAGTCCCGGGGTCTGCAGGCCCGACCAGTCCTGGCTCGTCCCCCAGGCGACCGATGCCCAGCCGGTGGTGGTCAGGAACGAAATCACGGTAAAGACCGAGCCCCAGAGCGAGGCGAGCCCGTCGAGCAGCGCAAGCTCGGCGCCTTCTTCCTCGTAGGCGGCAATGAAGTGGCGGATGAACAGAAACAGCGGCACCGCGACGATGATCGCGGTCGCCATGCGGATCTCGGGGTCGCGGGCGAGCACCGACCAGCCGGTGCCCTGGCCTTCGCGGGCGAAGGTGAGCCGCGATATGGCGAAGAACAGGAACACCGCCACCATGACCTCGCCGGCATGGCCCGCGCCGCCGGACGAGAGCCCGCCCACCGGCGAAATGCCCGAGGTCGACAGCGTGCTCATCGCATGCGCAAGCGCCACCGGCGGGGTGTCTCCGGCAAGGATCAGGCCGAACCAGAGCACCATGGTCAGGGCGACGTAGACCGGCAGCAGGGCGGCGGCGTGGGTGCGGATCCGGCGCGAGAGATCGGCGCGCTCGGTGATCTGGCTGTAGCCGATGGCGACGACGTCGCCGCCCGGCACCCGGCGGCGCACCTCGAACCCGCCCAGCGCCATCGGCGCGAGCACGGCGATGGCGCCGACCCAGATCACCAGCCCGCCGAGCCAACCGACGGTGGCGCGCCAGGTGTGGAGCGGCGGCGCGAGCCGCCCGGCCTCTTCGTAGAGCGTGGCCCCGGTGGTGGTGAGACAACTCACCATTTCGAAATAGGCGTTGAAGAAGGAGGTGTTGCCCACCGCCTCGTGAAACGGCAGCGCCAGCAGTAGCGGCATCGCGGCGAAGAACACGAGCAGGCCCGCGAGGTGGCGGCGCGGATGGTCGCCACGGGTGCGCCCGGCCATGGCGATGCCGATCAGCATGCCGCCCACAAGGGTCAGGGCCGCGAACCAGAAGAAGACTTCGGCGATTTCGCGTTCGCCGGTGGCAGCGGCGTGGATCGCCGGGACCAGCATCGCGAGCCCGCCCATCGCGATCAGCGAGACGAGGAGCGGCAGCCGCGCGAGCAGGGAGACCATCGCCGGGGCCTCAGAAGAAGTCGATCGAGACCTGAAGCAGGCGCTCGACCTCGGGCACGTCGGCGGCCATCGCGAAGATCACCACGACGTCGCCCTCCTCGATCCGGGTCTCGGCGGCCGGCTTGACCACCCGGTCGCCCTTCATCAGCGCGCCCACGAGCACGCCTTCGGGAAACTCGATGTCGCGGATCGCGTGGCCGGCAATCGGCGAGGTCGAAAGCACCTGCGCCTCGATCACCTCGGCTTCGGCGTCGCCCACCGAATAGACCCAGCGCACGCGGCCATGGCGGATATGGCGCAGGATCGAGCTCACGGTGGTGGCGCGCGGGTTGACATGGGCGTCGATGGCGAGCGGTTCCATCAGCGGCACCAGCGAGGTGTCGTTGACAAGGCTGATCGCCATCGGACAGCCGGCGGCCTTGGCGCGCACGCTCGCGAGCATGTTGACCTTGTCGTCGTCGGTCACCGCCAGCACGGCGTCGGCGCGGGCGATGCCGGCCTCCTTCAGCAGTTCGACATCCATCGCATTGCCGTGCAGCACGACGGTGCGTTCCAGCGAGTCGGCCGCATGTTCGGCGACGTTTCGGTCGAGCTCGATGATCTTGGCGCGCACCCGGTCGGAGCGGCGCTCGAGGGCCTCGGCGACCGCGAGCCCGACGTTGCCGCCGCCGAGGATCACCACCCGGTCCTGGCGCTTGACCTCCTTGCCGAAGATTTCCAGCGTGCGGTTCGCGTCGGTGGTATCGGTGACGACGTAGACCTGATCGCCGGTGAAGATCTGGTCGTTGGCCTCGGGCACGAACAGCGCGCCGTCGCGGCGGACGCCGACGACGATGGCCTTCAGCGTCGAGAACAGATCGGTGAGCTGGCGCAGCGGCGTGTTGACCACCGGGCAATCCTCGTCGATCTGGATGCCGAGAAGCGTCACCCGGCCGCCGAAGAAGATTTCGGCGTCGAAGGCGGAGGGGGCCGAGAGACGGCGGAGCACCGCGAGCGCCACTTCGCGCTCGGGGCTGATGACGACGTCGATGGGCAGATGTTCGCGGCGGTAGAGATCTGAATAGATCGCGTCGAGGTAGCTCTGCGCTCTGAGGCGGGCGATCTTGCGGGGCACGTTGAAGATCGAATGGGCAACCTGGCAGGTGACCATGTTGACCTCGTCGGAATGGGTCGCGGCGACGATCATGTCGGCGTCGCGGGCGCCGGCGCGTTCCAGCACATCCGGATAGGAGGCGAAACCGGTCACGCCCTGGACGTCGAGCGTCTCCATCGCGCGGGCGACGAGGTCGGGGTTGTTGTCGACCACCGTCACATCGTTCTTCTCGCCGGATAGATGGCGCGCGATCTGCCAGCCGACCTGGCCCGCGCCGCAGATGATGACCTTCATCGAGGGTCTCCGTTCTGTCTCGCCGGAAGGATTGGCAGAGCCGGGGGGAAAGGTCAACGCGCGCGCCGGCCGGGCGAGGCCGGATCGGGCGGGTCCGACCCCGCCGCATCCGTGTTTGCCGGGGCCGGTCTCTGACAGACCTCGCGTGGCGCGCCGGGGGAGGCTCGGCCAGTGCGCGCCGGGCCACTCCCGGGCGCGGGGTGGGTGGAAACGGCACCGCCGGCGGAAAAAAGGCCGCGCGACGCGCCCGGGTCTCCGGACCGGCTGCGCGTGATCTGGGCGCCGTCTCGGCCTCACGGGCCGGACGCCGCGGCCGAACGCACGGCGGATCGTTGTCCGCGCCCGGCCCCGGCGCAGCGCGCGCCGGCTCCGTGCCCCGGCCTGCCCGTGTCAGCGGATGCGGTAGGCCAGCCGCAGGCCGCCCCAGTGCCGTCCCTGGACCAGGATCGGGGCCGAGAGATCCTTCATCATCACGAAGTCGCCGCCGCCCATGTCGCGGCGGTAGACCTGGAGCAGGAAGGGCTCGGTGTTGCGCCCGGCCTTCAGCCCGACGCGGTCGTCGAAGATCCGCCGGTTGCGGCAATTGGCGGCGTTCCAGACCGGGTCCGCCCCCTGCGGCTGCGAAAACCTGCGGTTGTGGGTCGGCAGGTAGCCGTTGGTGTCGACCGCGGCGCAGAACACCACCTGCGGGTCGAAGTCCAGCGCCGCTTCCTGGATCGGCGGCAACAGCCGGTCGGTGAGCTCGGTGAAAGGGGCCAAGACCTGTTTCGGGTCGGTCCCCGGCACCTCGCGGTAACGCTGGTCGAACAGCGCCTCGAGCCCGATCTCGCCCCGCTCGACGGCGGCGTCGAACGCGGCGCCGATGGCGGCGGCGTCGGCCTTCACCCGGTCGATGAAGCGCTGGTCGCGGGTGCCGCCGCCCAGGGCCACGCTCGATTGCACCATGGCCTCGGCGCGGTCGACCAGCGAGCGCACCTTGCGGCTCGCGTCATGCACGCCGTGGGCGGTGGTGTCGGCGCTGTCGCCGATCTTGCGGAAGGTGGGCTGGAACCGGTCGAGAGCCTCCAGCATCCGCGCCTGTTCGCCTTGCAGGCTCTGGGCGTGCGCAATGCTGGCCTGGGCAGCGCCTGCAATCTCGCCCACCGCGACATCGGCCGCGGCCGCGTCGGCGATCACCTCGCCCGCGGTGCCGGCGATCTGGCCGGTCTCGTCGGTGAGCGCGCCGACCCGACCCGACAGGCCAGAGACCTGTTCCGAGATGGTCTGCGCGGCCTTGGCGGTGCGGCCCGAGAGATCGTTGATCGCCTCGGCGACCACGCCGAAACCGCGGCCGGCGCTGCCGGCGCGCGCCGCCTCGATCTTCGCATTGATCGCGAGGATGTTCACCTGGCTGGCGATCGAGGCGATTTCGGCATTGGATTTCAGCACGGTGCTCAGCGCCGCGCTCATCTCGGCCATCTGGGCGGCAAGGCCGCGCACCCAGCCGGCTACGTCCTGGGCGCGGCGCGAGCTCGACCGCAACAGTTCGACCGAGCTTGCCACCGTCTCGCCGGTGCCGGCCGACAGCTTCGCGAGGCTGTCGAGCCCGTCACGCATCCTCACGCTGGCGGCGGTGAGTTCCTGGGCGGCGCGAGTCACATCGCGCACTGCCGCCACCTGCTGGCCCGAGCGCTGATCGACCTCGTCGAGGAATCCCGAAATCTCGACGATCTCGAAACCGAGGGCCGCGGCGTTGCGGGCGAGGCCCGACAGAAGCGGGTCCACGGCCGGCTCGGCGGCGAGTGCCTTGTCATGTATCATGCCTGTCTCCCGTGGCCCGCAGCTCCCGAAATCCGGGGTGCGGCAACCATAGGGGAGCACGGTTTCGGCGGCGTTAACGGCGGCGGAGCGGCGCGCTATTCCTCCTCGTCGTCATCGGCCACATAGGCCACCCGGGCGCCCGATTTGGTGCCGGTGACCACACCCAGCGACTTCAATTTGCGGTGCAGCGCCGAACGCTCCATGCCGACGAAGCTGGCGGTCCGCGAGATGTTGCCGCCGAACCGGTTGATCTGGGTCAGCAGGTATTCCCGTTCAAAGGCCTCGCGGGCCTCGCGCAACGGCAGGGTCGCGAGCGCTGCCGGCAGCACCGCACCGCCCTCGCCGCCGCCGGTGGTCTCGATTTCCTGCAATTCGCCGGGATCGATCGGCCCCGATCCGTCGCCGAGGATCAGCACCCGTTCGATGACGTTCTTCAACTGGCGCACGTTGCCGGGCCACTGCATCGACTGCAGCATCGCCTTGGCTTCTTCCGACAGCGCGCGCAGCGGCAGGCCCTGGGTGGCGTTGAACACGCCGACGAAATGCGCGGCAAGTTCGGGGATGTCCTCGCGCCTGTCGGCGAGCGGAGGAACGTGGATCGGCACCACGTTCAGCCGGTGATAGAGTTCCTCGCGGAACCGGCCGGCGGCGATCTCGCCCGGAAGGTCGCGGGTGGTCGACGAGATCACCCGGACATCCACCGAGGTCTTGTCGGCGCCGCCGACGCGGATGAAGCTCTGTTCCACCAGCACGCGGAGGATTTTGGATTGCGTGCCGAGCGGCAGGTCGGCGATCTCGTCGAAATAGAGGATGCCGCCGTTGGCTTCTTCGAGCAGCCCGGGCTCGACGCCGCGCTCGGCGGTTTCGCGGCCGAACAGCACTTCCTCCATCCGGTCCGGCGCCACGGCGGCGGAGTTCACCACCACGAAGGGCGCCCGCGCCCGTTCGCTGCCGGCATGGACGATGCGCGCGGCCAGCTCCTTGCCCGAGCCCGCGGGCCCGGTGAGCATCACCCGCCCGTTCGAGCGCATCACCTTGTCGAGGTTCGATTTGAGCCCTTTGAACGCGGCCGAGGTGCCGATCATCTCGACCGGCCCGGTGTCCTTGCGCTTCAGTTCGACGTTCTCGCGGCGCAGGCGCGAGGTCTCCATCGCCCGACCGATGACCACCATGAGCTGGTCGATGTTGAACGGCTTCTCGATGAAGTCGTAGGCGCCCTGCTTGATCGCGGCGACCGCGATCTCGATGTTGCCGTGGCCCGAGATTATGACCACCGGCACTTCCGGGTGCTCGCGCTTGACCATCTTCAGGATGTCGATCCCGTCCATGGTCGAATCCTTGAGCCAGATGTCGAGGATCATCAGCCCCGGCAATTCGCGCTTCACCTGGGCCACCGCCTCGTCGGAGGTGCCGGCGAGCCTTGTCGTGTAGCCCTCGTCCTCGAGGATATCCGAGATCAGCTCGCGGATATCGCGTTCGTCGTCGACAATCAGGATGTCTGCCATGTTCGCCTCTTTCTCGTCATTCGGCGGCATCGCGCGTGGCCGGGGTACGCGCCTTGATCGGCAGGCGCACCACCGCGCGCGCGCCGGGCCGGTCGGTGCCGCCGAACAGCTCGGCGTCCTCCAGCATCAGCGTGCCGCCATGTTCCTCGATAATCTTCTTCACGATGGGCAGGCCGAGACCCGTCCCCTTCTCGCGCGTCGTCACGTAAGGCTCGAACAGCCGCGCCCGGTCGGCGGGCAGGCCGATGCCATTGTCTTCGATGGTGACGACGCCGTCTTCGTCTTCCGCTGTCAGCGCCACCCGGATGGTGGGCACATGGCCCTCGGGCGCCGCGCCCGCGACCTGCAGGCTCTCGATCGCCTCGCCGGCATTCTTGATGAGGTTGGTCAGTGCCTGGCCGATCATCGTCTCGTCGAGCTCGGCCGGCACCTCGCCCTCGGGCAGCGTCGCCTCGATGCTCACCCCCACCTGGCCTGCTTTCTGCAGGGTCACTGCGCCCCGGACGAGTTCGGCAAGGTTGGCGGGCTTGCGGTCGGGTTCCGGCATCCTTGCGAACTTCGAGAACTCGTCGACGATCCGGCGCAGGTCCTCGGTCTGGCGAACGATGACGCCGGTGAGGTTTTCGAGGTCTTCGGCGTCGGGCTCGTCCATCTTGCGGCCGAACTTGCGCTTGATGCGCTCGGCGGAAAGCTGGATCGGGGTCAGCGGGTTCTTGATCTCGTGGGCGATGCGGCGGGCGACGTCGCCCCAGGCCGCCATTCGCTGGGCGGTCACCAGGTCGGTCACGTCGTCGAAGGCGATGACGTAGCCTTCGAGCGTGCCGCCGCCGGCGAAGCGCGGGGCGATGCGAACCAGGAGCCGTTCCTGATGGCCGCCGCGGTTGAGCGCGATCTCTTCCTGCAGCCGCTCGGCGCGCTCGGCGCGCGAGCGTTCGAACAGGGGCGCGAATTCCGGCACCGCGAGCGCAATCTCGACATGGGCCGGGTCGCTTTCGTCGAGCCCCAGCATCACCCGCGCGGCGCGGTTGAGGAAGGTCACCTTGCCCTGCGCATCGAGGCCCATGACGCCCGCGGTCACCGAGGACAGCACCGAGTCGAACAGCCTGCGGCGCTGCTCGATCTGCTCGGTGTTCTCGAGCAAACGGTCGCGCTGGCCTTTGAGCTGGCGGGTCATCCGGTTGAACAGCTGGCCCAGCATCTCGATCTCGTCGCCGGTCTGGTCTTCGATCACCTGTACGTCGAGATCGCCCGCGCCGACGCGCTCGGCGGCCGATGCGAGCCGGCCCACCGGCCGGGCGATCCGGTCCGCGAACCACATGCCGAGCCAGGTCGCGGCCAGCACCAGGATCGCGGCGAAGCCGATGTAGATCAGGCCGAACTCGAACAGCACCTGGCCGCGCTGGCTTTCGAGCTGCTGATAGAACAACACCGTCTCCTGGGTGTCGTCGAGCAGGGCGAAGATCTTGCCGTCGACCTCGCGGGTCACGTAAAGCAGGTGGTCGGGGTAGAACGAGAGGTTGACCAGCGCTCTGAACTCGCTGTTCTCCCAATCCTCGATCACCACGGTCTCGCCCGCCTGGGCACGGGCGATGTCTTCGGGCGCGGGGGCGTCGTAGTCGAACAGGTAGGACCGGTCGCCGCGCGAGCGGATGGTGCCGTCGGAGGCGATGATGAAGGCTTCGCGCAGACCGCGCTGGATGCGGCTCTGGGCCTGGGCCAGCGCCTGGCGCAGCTGGCCGTCCGAGATCAGCGCGTTGGCGCGCTTGGCGCCGTTGAGGAAGGCGGCGATCGCCTCGGTATCCTGGATCAGCCCCTGGCGGTGCTCGTCCTCATAGGCCTGGGCGGCGGCGAGCGA
>JAGRMO010000131.1:13142-13730 GCA_020441205.1 Maritimibacter sp. | reverse complement strand
CCGGTCAGGCGCAGGTGCAGGCGAGAGCCCGCGGATTTCGAGCGCCGCGCGGCGACCATGCGCACGATGCCGGCCAGCACAAGGGCCGCGACCACCAGCACATAGACCATGTCGGCCAGCATCACGAGGCGCAGCGGGGTCGATTGCACGCCCTGGTCGAAGGGGCCGAGCACGAGGTAGGTGGCGACGGCCAGCACCGGGCCGAGCGCGACCACCAGGAAGGCGGCGGCCGAACGGAACCGGCGCATCCGCCGCATCCGGGCCAGACGCTCCCATGTGCTGTCTATGCTGCGAGCGCCGCTGACCTGCGCCACGTGCCACCCTCGATCGGAACCCACCCGGGTTCGCCGCGATACCGTCGAACCCGACTCACTCCCCAGGCCGAACCGCTTGTGTCTGCGGCGCTTTTGCCACGGGATGTGACCGGTTTACATCAACTTGCGACGGCGTGTCACCTCGATTCCCAGCTCGGTGATCTTCTTGCGCAGCGTATTGCGGTTGATCCCAAGCAGATCGGCACATCGCGCCTGGTTCCCGCCAGTGGCGTCGAGGGCTATTTCTATGAGAGGAATCTCGATTTCGCGCAGC
>JAGRMO010000131.1:0-13081 GCA_020441205.1 Maritimibacter sp. | reverse complement strand
TTCAGATGGCGCGCGACGGCGGCCGAGAGGTTCTCGGTCTCGTCCATCGTCACCACCGGCCCGCCGGCGGCGGTGCCCAGCGTCGCCTCGACCTCGCCGCGGTCGATCTCGGCCTCCGTACCGGTCACCATCAGCCGCTGGATCGTGTTCTCGAGCTGACGGACGTTGCCGGGCCAGGGATAGGTGCGCAGCGCCTCGGCCGCCTCGGTCGAGAGCACGCGCGGGGTCAGTCCGTCGCGTTCGGCGCGGGCGAGGAAATGCTCCGCCAATGCGGGAATGTCTTCGAGACGCTCGCGCAGGCTGGGCACCGGAATGGTGACGCCGCCCAACCTGTAGTAGAGATCCTGGCGAAAATCGCCATTCTTCAGCCGCCGGCTCAGATCGCCCTGCGAGGTCGAGATCACCCGCGGCGCAGGATCGGTGAGGCTGTCGAGCATCCGGGTGATGCGGGCCTGGGCGTCGGCGTCGAGATCGCCGATCTCGTCGAACAGAAGCGTCCCCTGCCCGGCTTTGGCCAGCACCCTAGCGGGGCCTTCTATTGTCACCAGATCGTCTGGCGTCACCACCACGAAGGGCAGGTTGCGCCGGTCGGAGAAGTCGTGAATCGCTCTGGCGATCAACGACTTGCCGGTGCCGCTTTCGCCGGTGATGAGCACCGGCAGCTCGGTGTTCATCACCCGCGCGACCAACCGGTAGAGCGATTGCATCGCCGGGGTCCGGCCGACCAGCGGCAGATCGTCACCCTTGCGCTCGGCCCCGTCGCGCTTCGGGGTCGGCGCGCGGCGTTTCTGTTCCAGCGCCTTGGCGGCGCGCTTCATCAGATCGGGCAGATCGAAGGGCTTCGGCAGGTAGTCGTAGGCATCCTTTTCCGCGGCCTGGATCGCGGTCATGATCGTGTTCTGCGCCGAGATCACGATCACCGGCAGGTCGGGGCGCATCTTCGAGATTTCCGGCAGCGCTTCGAGGCCATTGCCGTCGGGCATCACCACGTCGGAGATCACCAGATCGCCCCGCCCCTCCTCGACCCAGCGCTTCAGCGTCACCAGCGACGAGGTGGCGTGGACCCGGCAGCCGGCCCGGGTCAGCGCCTGGGTCAGCACGGTGCGGATCGTGCGGTCGTCGTCGGCAACCAGAACTGTACCATCCATGAGGGATTACTCCTTGTCTTTCGGGGCGACGGGCAGCGAGATGCGAAACTTCGTGCGTCCCGGCCGGCTTTCGACCGAGATCCAGCCGTCGTGGTCGGATATGATCTTCGAGACCAGGGCGAGGCCGAGCCCGGTGCCGTTCTCGCGGCCCGAAACGAAGGGCTCGAACACCTGGGCGGCGATCTCGGGCGGCAGGCCGGGGCCGTCGTCGCAGATCTCCACCTGTAGCGGCAGGCCGGTGCCGGTGCCGTCCGGGCGGCGCAGTCGCAGACCGTGGTCGTAGAAGGTGCGGATGCGGATCGTGCCGCCGGTGTCGCCGGCGGCTTCGGCCGCGTTCTTCAGGAGGTTGAGAAAGACCTGCATGAACTGGTCGGGATCGACCCAAGTGGGCGGCAGCGAGGGGTCGTAATCCTCCTTCAGCTTCATCCGCGCGGCGAAGCCGACCTCGGCCGATTTCTGCGCCCGGTCGAGCAGATCGTGGACGTTGACCACCCGGCGTTCGGGCGGGCGCAGGTTGCCGAACTGCTCGACCTGGTCGAGCAGCGCGACGATCCGGCGGCTCTCGACGACGATGAGGTCGGTCAGCTCCTGATCCTCGGGCGTGAGGTTCATCGACAGGAGCTGCGCGGCGCCGGTGATCCCGGCCAGCGGGTTCTTGATCTCGTGGGCCAGCATCTCGGCCATGCCGATGGCCGAACGGGCGGCCGATTTGACCCCCATCGCCTTGTTGAGCCGCACCGCGATGTCTCGCGGCTCCATCAGGATCAGCACTTCACCCGGGCTGCCGGCGACCGGGGCGAGCTGGATGTTGCACTCGACCGGGGCTTCCAGCCCACGGCCCACGTCGACATTGTTGATGAACATCGGCCCGTTGTCGCGGCGGACCCGCACCAGCGTGTCGACGAGGTTGGCTTCGATCTGCAGCCGGTCGTAGACGGATTTGCCGATCAGCGACTTGACGCTGGCGTTGAGAAAGAACTCGCCGGCCGAGTTGACGGCGACGATCAGATCGTCGGGACCGATCCGCAGCGCCGGGACCGGCAGCGATGTCCAGAGCGTGTCGTTGTCCATCACGCGGCCTCCGTCGCGGGTTCGAGCGCGGCCGGAATCAGGGCCAGCACGCGCGCGGGATCGGCGGCCGAAAGCAGCTCGCGGCGCAGCGCCGGGCCGGTGCCGGCCTCGTCCATGTACCAGCCGAGGTGCTTGCGGATCACCCGCTTGCCCAGCTCCCGGCCATAGAACCCGAGCGCCGCCTCGTAATGTTCACGCACCAATTCCGCCAGCGCCGCGCCGGTGGGGATCCCCGGCCCCGGCGTTCCTGCGAGGTCCGCGGCGATCTCGGCGACGAGCCATGGCCTTCCGCCGGTGGCGCGGCCGACCATAACGCCGGCGGCGCCCGATTGTTCCAGGGCGGTGCGGGCGTCGGCGGTCGAGCGGATGTCGCCGTTGGCGATCACCGGTATGGCCACGTTCTGCCGGGTCACGGCGATCGCCGCCCAGTCGGCCCGGCCCTTGTAGAACTGCGCCCGGGTCCGGCCGTGGATCGTGACCATCTTCACCCCGGCCGCCTCGGCCGAGCGGGCGATGGCGGGGGCGTTGCGCAGATCGTCGTCCCAGCCCAGCCGGGTCTTCAGCGTCACCGGCACGTCGACCGCTCCGACCACCGCCTCGATCAGCCGAAGCGCGCGGTCGGGTTCCTTCATCAGCGCCGAGCCCGAGAGGCCGCCCACCACCTTCTTGGCCGGGCAGCCCATGTTGATGTCGATGATCCGCGCGCCATTGGCCTCGACCATCCGGGCGGCCTCCGCCATCCATCTCGGATCGCGGCCAGCGAGCTGGACGGCGGTGCCGGCGATGCCGAAGCCCAGCTCGGCGCGTTCGCGCACACCGGGCTTGGCCTGCACCATTTCCTGGCTCGCCACCATCTCGCTCACCACGAGCCCCGCGCCGAAGCGCTGAACGAGGGCGCGGAACGGCAGATCGGTGATCCCGGCCATCGGGGCCAGGAACACGTTCGAGTCGAGGCTGATCTCTCCCAGTGCAATCGGCACTCGCCTAATCCTTGAGCAGATGCCCGTGATATAGCTTCGGCGGGAACGGGCTGCAAAAAACCCGCCGAAGGTTTGCGTGACTTTTCATCGTTACACAAAAATAAGGCAAATGAACACCCCTGCGCGGGGGCCATTGTTCTCGAATTCGGCACCGCTATAACGATGGCCATGGAAATCGCCGCCATCATCGTCGCCGCCGGACGCGGCACCCGCGCCGGGGGAGACGTGCCGAAGCAATGGCGCCGTCTCGCCGGCCGGCGCGTCGCCGACTGGACGCTCGACGCGTTCCGTGCCCATCCGAGGGTGGGCCGGGTGGTGCTGGTGCTGCACCCCGACGATCTCGGCCAGGCCGAGGGGTTCGACGATGTGATCGTCGCGACCGGCGGGGCCACCCGCGACGCTTCGGTCGCGGCCGGGCTCCGGGCGCTCGCGGGCGACCCGCCCGACCGGGTGCTGATCCACGACGTCGCCCGCCCGCTGGTTTCGGCCGCGGTCATTTCGCGGGTGATCGACGCGCTCGACGGGGCTGCGGGCGCCGCGCCGGCCCTCGCCGTCACCGATGCGCTCTGGCGCGGCGCGGACGGCACGGTCGCGGGCACCCAGGACCGCAGCGGGCTCTACCGGGCGCAGACGCCGCAGGGGTTCCGCTACGCCGCGATCCTCGCCGCGCATCAGGCCCATCCGGGCGGAGCGGCGGACGATGTCGAGGTCGCCCGCGCGGCCGGGCTCGACGTGGCCATCGTCGAGGGCGACGAGGCCAACATGAAGATCACCGGCCCGGGGGATTTCGCCCGCGCCGAAGCGCTGATGAGGGACATCATGGATATCCGCACGGGCCAAGGCTACGACGTCCACGCCTTCGAACCCGGCGAGGCCTGCATTCTGTGCGGTGTCGCCGTGCCGCACGACAAGAAGCTCAAGGGCCATTCCGACGCCGATGTCGGGATGCACGCGCTGACCGATGCGCTCTACGGCGCGCTCGCGGAAGGCGACATCGGCCAGCATTTCCCGCCCTCCGACGCGCAGTGGAAGGGTGCGGCCAGCCACATCTTCCTCGAGCACGCCATCGCACTGGCGCGGTCGCGCGGCTACGAACTCGCCAATTGCGACGTGACGCTGATCTGCGAACGGCCCAAGATCGGGCCGCACGCCGGCGCGATGCGGGCGGAGCTCGCCCGGATCATGGGGGTCGACCCGGACCGGGTGTCGGTCAAGGCCACCACGTCCGAGCGGCTCGGCTTCACCGGCCGCGAAGAAGGGATTGCGTCGATGGCGATCGCAACGCTGGTGAAGTCATGAAGATGATGATCGGCACCTTCTTCTGGACCGGCTATCTCAAGCCCGCGCCCGGCACCTGGGGCAGTCTCGCCGCCCTGCCCTTCGTCTGGCTTTTGCACAGCCTCGGCGGGACCTGGCTGCTCGCCGCCGCCACCCTCGCGGTCTACGCGCTCGGGCTCTGGGCGATCAAAGGCGTGCTCGCCGACCACGAGAGCGAAGACCCGTCCGAGATCGTCATCGACGAGGTGGTGGGGATGTGGCTCGCGCTGCTGCCCACCTCGCTCGGCGCCTGGATGGCCGGCGCGCCGATCCTTGCGCTCTGGCCGGGCTGGATCGCCGCCTTCCTGCTGTTCCGGCTGTTCGACATCTGGAAGCCCTGGCTCGTCGGCCGGGCCGACCGGCGCGGCGATCCCACCGGGGTCATGCTCGACGACGTCTGGGCCGGCGTCTTCGCCGGCGCCGCGACCCTCGCTCTGGCGGCGCTGTCGCATCTCGTGATCCAGCCGATGCTCGGATGACCGATCCCGCAGCCCTCCTCGATCTGTGCCGGGCGAAGGGGCTCACCCTCGCCACCGCCGAGAGCTGCACCGGCGGCATGGTGGGGGCCGCGCTCACCGATATCGCGGGCTCCTCCGACGTCTACGAGCGCGGGGTCATCACCTATTCGAACGCGGCCAAGATCGCGCTGCTCGGGGTCAAGCCCGCGACGCTCGAGGCGCATGGCGCGGTGTCGGAAGAGGTCGCGCGCGAGATGGCCGAAGGGCTGCTGGCCGCCGCGCCGGTCGACATCGCGGTTTCGGTCACCGGCATCGCCGGGCCGGGCGGCTCCGAACACAAGCCCGAGGGGCGGGTGTGCTTCGGCCTTGCGACGCGATCCGGCACCGCGACCGAGACGGTCGAGTTCGGCGCGCTCGGGCGGGCCGGCGTGCGTGCCGCCGCGACCGAACACGCGCTTGCCCGCCTCAAGGACGCGGCCGAAACCGCCTGATCCCGCGCCGCGACAGCCTTCCGAACGCCTTTTGCACGCGATTTCGAAATCGCGTCACAAGGCGCTTCAATGCACCCACCCGCGCTCGGGCTGATCGGGGCCGCGACCGCGCGCGCGTCCGCCACCCGTCATGGGCAGACGCCGCCGATCTCGAGATACCCGCCATAGGCCCAGCCCTGCGGGGCCGGATTGCCCCAGAGCGGGGTGAGGCAGCGGCCCGCCATACAGGCGACATAGAGCCAGTCGCCCCGGCGCTCCCAGACCGCGATCTCGTCGCCGAGATAAAGCTCACCGATCTGGCCGTAACCCGTTCCCGGACCGCTGCGCACCGCGAGGAAGCCGGCGCCGGTGCCATGGTCGTATTGCGCGACCGGGCGCAGGCCCACCACGTTGCCAGTGCAGTCACCGCCGATAGCGGGCGCAGCGAGGCCGGCGCAGGCCATGGCCACAGCCACGGCGACCGGTCGCAGAGGAAGATGCGGCATCTTCGTCTTTCCTTTCGTGCCAATGTCCCCGAGTATCCCCGCGCGGACCCGTTCGCGCCTTGACCGGGATCATTCCGGTGAGTTCCCGCATACCTCCGGTTTCCACTGCGCCCAGGAGAGCGGCAGCCCAGGGCCGTGGTTGCCTCTTTTTCGGGCATTTCTGAAAACGATGCATTTTGCAGCACAGGCCGCCAAGTTCGGCGTTCCAACAGGCGCGGTCGCGGCCTATGCCCCGCGGAAACGAAAAACGGAGGGGACTATGAACGGGGCCGATACCGCCTGGATCATCGTCGCGACCGCGCTGGTGCTGCTCATGAGCCTGCCCGGACTCGCGCTGTTCTACGGAGGGCTGGTGCGCGCGCGCAACGTGCTCTCGGTGTTCATGCATGTCTATGCCATCGCGGCGCTGATGAGCGTGCTCTGGCTGGCGCTGGGCTATTCCATCGCCTTCGGCGACGGCGGCGCCTATTGGGGGGGCCTTGGCAAGATGTTCCTGCTGGGCATCGACGCCGATACCCTGTCCGGCACGATCCCCGAAGTGCTGTTCTTCGCCTTCCAGATGACCTTCGCGATCATCACGCCGGCGCTGATCGTCGGCGCCTATGTCGAGCGGATCGGCTTCGGCTTCGTGCTCGGCTTCTCGGCGCTGTGGATGCTGGTGGTCTATGCGCCCGTCACCCATTGGATCTGGGGCGGCGGCTTTCTCGCCGATGGCGGGATCTTCGGCGAGACGGGCGTGAGGGATTTCGCCGGCGGCATCGTCGTACATGAGACCGCTGGGCTCGCGGCCCTGGTCATCGCGCTCGCGCTCGGACCGCGGCGGCACCGCACGACCCCGCCGCACAGCCCGGGCTACGTGTTCATCGGCGCGGCGATGCTCTGGGTCNNGGCTGGTTCGGCTTCAACGGCGGCTCGCAGCTCGCCGCCGACGGCGGAGCGGCGATGGCGCTGACGGTGACGCATATCTCAGCCGCGACCGCCTCGCTTTCCTGGGCGCTGTGGGAGCGGATCCGCTTCGGCCGCGCCTCGATGGTGGGTATCGTCACCGGCACGATCGCGGGGCTTGCCTCGATCACGCCCGCCTCCGGGTTCGTTGGCCCGATCGAGGCGCTGGCGATCGGCGCCGTCGCCGGAGTGCTCTGCCAGGAGGCGGTGATCCTCATCCGCACCAAGATGGGGATCGACGATTCGCTCGACGTCTTCGCCGTCCACGGCGTCGGCGGGATCTTCGGCACGATCATGATCGCGCTGTTCGGTGCCGGCACCTGGGCCGCGCAGCTCGGCGCGCTGGCCATCGTCGGGCTGTTCACCGTGGTGATGACGTTTGCTCTGGTGAAGATCGTGGGCCTCGTCACCAGGCTCCGCGTCGATGTCGAGACCGAGACCAACGGGCTCGATCTTTCGGTGCACGGCGAACGGGCCTACGAGCTCAATTCCTGACGGGCGAAGCTAGGGGCGCGGCCCCCAGACCCCCGGAGTATTTGGACCACAAAAAAGGGGGGCCGGGGCGCGATGTCTCGGCCTTCCGGTGTTTTTGGGGGGTTATTCCCGCATCTCGTCGGGCAGTCCCTCGGCCCCGGGCCAGCGCCCGTCCATCAGCGCGAGATCCCAGCCCTGGGTGAGACCGGAGGCGACCATCGCGGCGAAGGTCGGCGCGGGATCGTAGTCGAGCCGCAGGATGCGGGCGCCGTCCGTATCGAGCCGGATGTAGCGGCCCATCCGGCGGGTGTCGTGCGGCGGCAGACCGATGGCGCCCGCGTCGATCCAGGCGATGCCGTCGACGTCGCGTTCGAAGGCGAGGCCGGAGTGCCCCACGATGAGGCCGTCGAGCGGTCCGGCGGCGGCGGCGCAGGCGGTGATCGCGCGGGCGAAATCGGTCTCGGCCGCGCCCGGCCAGAGCGGGCGGCCGGGGTCGCCGGGGGCAGCGTGGACCACGGCCCAACGGCGGCCTTCGTGCGCGAAGACCACTATGTCGGGCAGGTCCTCGATCCAGTCGCGCGCCGGCGCCGCGATCTGTCGGGCCAGTTGCGGCCACCAGGTCTTCGTCGCATTGGCGCGGGCACCGCCGGGCGCGTCGCCGAGGCCCGGATCGGAGGCGCCAGCGGCGAGCGCGCGCTCGATGCCGCCGGCGACCCCCGGTCCGCCGAAGGCCCTCCAGGCGGCGATGCAATCGGCGGAGCCCGCGCACATGCCGGCGACATGGCCGGCCGAGATCACCCGCTCGGGCGGCAGGCCCTGCCTTGTGGCGTCGCGCAGCAGCGCACCGAGGGCGGCGAAATTGCCATGGGCCCCGCCCCAGACCAGGACCGGGCCGGTGAGCCGTCCCAGATCGGCGATCTTCATCGCACCCTCCCTTGCAACGTGGCGGCGACACCCCCATAGAATGGCGAAACCCGAACGAAAGACAATCGCATGGACCCCGCCGATCCCGGCACCGCTTCCACGGCCTTCTTCTGGATCACCGCCGGCGCGATCGCCGGCCTCCTGGTTCTGTCGGCCTTTTTCTCCGGCTCCGAGACGGCGCTCACCGCCGCCTCGCGCGGCAAGCTGCGCGCCCGGGCCGACCGGGGCGACAAGGGGGCCGAGCGCGCGCTCGCGATCACCGAGGACAACGAGCGGCTGATCGGCTCGGTGCTGCTCGGCAACAACGTCGTCAATATTCTCTCAGCTTCGCTCGCCACCGCGTTGTTTACCAAGGCACTTGGCTCCGGCGGGGTGGCCTGGGCCACGCTCATCATGACGGTGCTCGTGCTGATCTTCGCCGAGGTCCTGCCCAAGACCTACGCGATCACCCGGCCCGAGACCACCGCGGCGCTGGTCTCCGCGCCGATCCGGGTGGCGATCCTGTTGTTCTCGCCGGTGGTCGCGGCGGTGCGCGGGGTGGTGCGGCTGATGCTCAAGGTGTTCGGCATCGAGACCGACCCCGACGCCAACCTGCTCGCCGTGCGCGAGGAGATCGCGGGGGCGATCAGTCTCGGCCACAGCGAGGGCGCGGTCGAGAAGGAAGACCGCGACCGGCTGCTCGGCGCGCTCGACCTCGGCGACCGGGCGGTCGAGGAGATCATGCTCCATCGCAGCCAGATCGAGATGATCGACGCCGGCAGCCCGGCGATCGAGGTGCTCGAACAGGCGCTCGCCTCGCCCTATACGCGGCTGCCGGTGTTTCGCGACGAGCCCGAGAACATCGTCGGCGTGATCCATGCGAAGAACCTCAGCCGGGCGATGTACGACGCGGCGCAGAAGGCGGGCGAACGCGGCTATGCCGCGGCCTACAAGGATTTCGACATCATGCAGGTGGCGATGAAGCCCTATTTCATCCCAGAAACCACCACGCTCGACGACCAGATGCGCCAGTTCCTGCGCCGGCACACCCATTTCGCCCTGGTGGTCGACGAATACGGCTCGCTGCAGGGGCTCATCACGCTCGAGGACATCCTCGAGGAGATCGTCGGCGAGATCACCGACGAGTTCGATACCACCGGGGCACAGGCCGAGATCAAGCGGCTCGGCGACGGGGCCTTCCTCGTCGAAGGCGCGATGACGATCCGCGACCTCAACCGGGCGATGGACTGGGCGCTGCCCGACGACGAGGCCAACACCATCGCCGGGCTGGTGATCCACGAGGCGCAGATGATCCCGAGCCCGGGGCAGCAGTTCGCCTTCCACGGGTTCCGCTTCGAGGTGGTCGACCGGGTCGAGAACCGGATTTCCCGGCTGAAGATCCGGCCGCTCTGACCCTCGTCCCGCGCCCTAGCGCGCCTTGAACAGCCCGCCGAGGATGCCGCGCACGATGCGCTTGCCGGTGGTGCCCTTGAGCTCGCTCAGCACCGCCTTGGTCATCGCCTCGCCGAGCTGACCGCCGAAGCCCTCGGGCTCGGACTTGCGCGAACGGCTCGTCGTCTTGCGCGCGGGCTCGGTCGGGCTGTAGCGGCGGCCTTGGGTGAACTCGCCTTGCGAGAAATCGTTGAGCTGCGGCGCGGCTTCGGCCGCCGCGTCGGCCGCCTCCGCCTCGGCCGCCGCCTTCGCCGCCGCCTCGGCGCGGGCCGCGAGCATCTCGCGCGCCGATTCCCGGTCCACCTTGGTCTCGTACTTTCCGGCCACCGGCGACGTGTCGATCGTCGCCTTCCGCGCGTCCGGGTCCGCCGGTCCGAGCCGCGACGACGGCGGGCGCACCAGCGTGCGTTCGGCCATGCCCGGCGCGCCCTTGGCCTCGAGCATCGAGGTCACCGCCTCGCCGGTGCCCACCTCGCGGATCGCGTCCTCGATCGAGAAGCGCGGGTTGTCGCGGTAGGTTTCGGCCGCCTGTTTCAGCTCCTGGCGATCCTTCGCGGTGAAGGCGCGCAGCGCATGTTGGATCCGGTTGCCGAGCTGGCCGAGGATATCCTCGGGCACGTCGGCGGGGTTCTGGGTGATGAAATACACCCCGACGCCCTTCGAGCGGATGAGGCGCGCCACCTGCTCGACCTTGTCGACCAGCGCCTTCGGCGCGTCGTCGAACAGAAGATGCGCCTCGTCGAAGAAGAACACGAGCTTCGGCTTGTCGGGGTCGCCCACCTCGGGCAGTTCCTCGAACAGCTCCGACAGGAGCCACAGCAGGAAGGTGGCGTAGAGCCGTGGCGAGCGCATCAGCTTGTCGGAGGCCAGGATCGAGATCCGCCCGCGCCCGTCCGGGTCAGTGCGCATGATGTCGGAAAGCTCCAGCGCCGGCTCGCCGAACAGGTTCTCGCCGCCCTGGTTCTCGAGCACCAGGAGCGCACGCTGGATCGCGCCGACCGACGAGGCGGCGACATTGCCGTATTCGAGGCTCAGCGCCTCGCCGTTCTGCCCGACCCAGACCAGAAGCGCACGCAGGTCCGAGAGGTCGAGCAGCGGCAGGCCCTGTTCGTCAGCGACGCGGAAGGCGATGTTGAGCACGCCCTCCTGCGCGTCGCTGAGTTCAAGCAGCCGCGCCAGCAGGAGCGGGCCCATTTCGGCCACGGTGGTGCGGATCGGGTGGCCCTGTTCACCGAACAGATCCCAAAAGGTGACCGGGAAGGCGCCATAGGCAAAATCGTCGAAGCCGATCTTCGCGGCGCGGCTCGCGAAGGCCTCGTGCAGCTTGAAGCTCTCGCTGCCGGCCTCGCAGAGCCCCGAAAGATCGCCCTTCACGTCGGAGAGGAAGACGGGCACGCCCTGGGCCGAGAATCCCTCGGCGAGAATCTGCAAGGTGACCGATTTGCCGGTGCCGGTCGCGCCGGCCACGAGCCCGTGCCGGTTCGCATATTTCAACAATAGGCCCTGTTTGACCCCATAGTCTTCCCCCCCGCCACCGACGAACACGGCATCGTCCATAACTGCCTCCAAGAACCAATTTGTTTTCAATTTTTGACCATACATTCTTAATGTTTTGCTGCCAGACTGAATTCATTCGGACGTTGGTCCCTTTTCGTCCGAATGACTTCCTCCCTGTCAGACTGGCCGCGCCTTTTGGCGCGGCTTTTTTTTTCGCGCCCACTCGGCCCGCTCGGCCCACTCGGCGCGTCCGCCCCGTCTGACTTCGCTGCGCGGTCCTCCCGCGCGACGGCGTGCGAGCCAAGGACAAGAAAGTGCGCGGGAGGCGATCACATCCTGTTGACCACTGCGACCTTCTGTCGTAGCGTCCGGCCACACAGTCGGCCAGTCCGGCAGGGAGAAAAAAAATTCAAAGGAAAAGGGCTCGTTTACGGGCCCTTTTTCAATTTCCGCGGGTGGTCATCGCGGGCCACGGGCCGCGCCAAACGGGTTCGGCGGGAATCCCCGCACCCGGTCCGCCCGGGTCGATTTCGGGCCTGACACTTCGGGGCACCCATGGTAAGCAGCGCGCCAACATGAGACCAAAACAAACCGACAACAGATAGGGGATCCTGTCATGGCTCAACTCCTCAAACCTCTCGGGCTCGCCCTGCTCGTCGCGCTGAGCGGTCCGGCGCTCGCCCAGGACAGCGGCACCGCGACCGATGCCGAAACCCCGGCGGCCGACGCCGCCCCGGCCGAAGCGCCGGCTGCCGATGCCGCGCCCGCCGAAGCGCCGGCCGAAGACGGCCCGGGCACGACCTATATCGACGGCGTGTTCGGCGACTGGTCGCGCGAATGCGTGCGCAATCCCTCGGGCGAAGGCGCCGATCCGTGCTACATGACGCAACTCCTCAAGGACGACAGCGGCCGGCTCTACGGCAAGTTCTCGGTCACGCGGATCGTGCCGCAGAACGGCGCCATCGCCGGGGCCGAGATCGCGCTCACGCTCGAGCTCGTGCCGTTCCTGCCCGCCGGCGTCACCCTCGCGGTCGACAAGGGGCTCGCCAAGGAATTCCAGTACCGCTACTGCACGCCCGCCTCGGGCTGCCTCGCGAACCCGAATTTCTCGCAGGCCGATATCGACGCGCTGAAAGCGGGCGAGGTGCTCAACATGAGCTTCGCCATCGTCGCCCAGCCGAACCAGCTCGCGCAGATCCCGACCACCGTGTCGCTGAAGGGTTTCACCGCGGCCTATGACGCGCTGACCGTGCCGGAGGCGCCGATCGCCGCGCCTGCGGCCGAGGCCCCGGCGGCCGACGCGCCCGCCGCCGACGCGCCGGCTGCGCAGTAACGACTGCGCCACGCACTCGAAAGATGAACCGCCGTCCGGCACCCCGGGCGGCGGTTTTCTTTTGCCGAACGTCCGAACGCCCCGTGCCCGGCTGCCCGTCATCTTGGCCGAAATACTCGATCGAACCCGCCATCCCCAGCCACACCCGAGACCAGTGGTTGGCGGGCGGGCCGTCGGGCCTCGGGGTCAGGGCGCTTTGGTCAGCGCGAGAACCGCGTTGAGCCCGCCGAACGCGAAGGCGTTCGACAGCACCGCCGTCACCTTTGCCTCCCGCGCCACGTTCGGCACTACATCGAGCGCGCATTCCGGGTCGGGCTCTTCATAGCCGATGGTAGGGGCGATCACGCCCTCGCGCAGCGCCATCAGGCAGGCGATGAGCTCGACCGCGCCGGTTCCGCCGATCACATGGCCATGCATCGACTTGGTCGACGAGATCATCACCCGGTCGGCCGCCGCGCCGAAGGCGTCGGCCACCGCCGCGCTCTCGGTCTTGTCGTTGGCCGCCGTGCCGGTGCCATGGGCGTTGA
>JAGRMO010000130.1:7020-7176 GCA_020441205.1 Maritimibacter sp. | reverse complement strand
GTCGATCTTGCCCTTGCCGCCCAGCCCTTTCTCCAGCATCGCCGCCTTTTCGGCATCGTCCGCCACGTAGATCCGCCGCGCCCCTTGCGTGAGCCGGTAGAGCGGCGGGCAGGCGAGATACAGATGCCCCTGGTCGATCAGCGGCCGCATCTGGGT
>JAGRMO010000130.1:5596-6957 GCA_020441205.1 Maritimibacter sp. | reverse complement strand
GATGATCTTGTCGTAGCGCAGATCGTCGACGCGGAACTTGGTGCCCATGCCGACGCCGAGCGCCTGGCAGAGATCGTTGATCTCCTGGTTCTGGCCGAGCTTCGAGGAGGCGGCGCCGAGCACGTTCAGGATCTTGCCCCGGAGCGGCAGGAGCGCCTGGTTGGTGCGGTCGCGCGCCATCTTGGCCGAGCCGCCGGCCGAGTCGCCCTCGACGATGAACAGCTCGGTCCCTTCGCGGTTGGTGGCCGAGCAATCGACCAGCTTGCCGGGCAGACGCAGCTTCTTGGTCGCGGTCTTGCGGGCGGTTTCCTTCTCCTGGCGCCGCCGCGCGCGTTCCTCGGCGCGCAGCACGAGGAAATCGAGGATCGCGCCCGCGGATTTCGAATCCGAGGCGAGCCAGTGGTCGAAATGGTCGCGCACCGCGCCTTCGACCATCCGCGCCGCGCCCTCGGTCGAGAGCCGGTCCTTGGTCTGGCCGACGAAGGCGGGGTCGGCGATGAAGGTGCTCACCAGCGCGCAGCCGCCGGTCAGCAGATCGTCGCGGGTGATGTTGCCGGCCTTCTTGTTGCCGACCAGATCGCCGTAGGCCTTGATCCCCTTCAGGATCGCCGCCCAGAAGCCCGCGACATGGGTGCCGCCTTCGGGGGTGGGCACGGTGTTGCAATAGGACTGGATGAAGCCGTCCATCGCCGGGGTCCAGTTGATCGCCCATTCGACGTAGCCGGGCTCGCCGAATTTCTCGCGGAACTCGACGCGGCCGTGAAAGCCGCCGTCGGAATAGGTCGAGGCCTGGCCCAGGGTCTCGGCGAGATAATCGCTGAGGCCGCCCGGGAAGTGGAACACGGCTTCTGTCGGGGTCTCGCCATCGTCGATCTCGCTCTTCCAGCGGATCTCGACGCCGGAATAGAGATAGGCCTTGGAGCGGGCGAGGGTGAAGAGGCGCTTGGGCTTGAACTTGTGATGGCCGAAGATCTCGGGATCGGCATGAAAGGTGATCTCGGTGCCGCGCCGGTTCGGCGCCGCGCCAACCTTGGCGATGGGGCCGAGCGGCTTGCCGCGCGAGAAGCTCTGCTCGAACAGCTCCTTGTTCTTGGCGACGCGCACGAGGAGGCTGTCGGACAGCGCGTTCACCACCGAGGAGCCGACGCCGTGCAGGCCGCCCGAGGTCTGGTAGGCCTTGCCGGAGAACTTGCCGCCGGCGTGAAGCGTGCAGAAAATCACCTCGAGGGCGGATTTGCCGGGAAACTTCGGATGCGGGTCGACCGGAATGCCCCGGCCGTTGTCGGTGACGGTGACCGAGTGGTCGGCGTGCAGCGTCACCTCGATCCGGTTGGCGTGGCCGGCCACCGCCTCGTCCATCG
>JAGRMO010000130.1:0-5547 GCA_020441205.1 Maritimibacter sp. | reverse complement strand
TCGGTGCCGCCGATATACATGCCCGGGCGCTGGCGGACGGGCTCCAGCCCCTCCAGCACCTCGATCGAGGAGGCGTCGTACTCGTCCTTGCCCCTGCCCAGAAGGTCGTCTGCCATTGCCCGCTCTTTCTTGTCTGCCTGATCCGCTATTAGAGCATCGGGCCGGGGTGGGGGCAATATCTGGTGGCGCATGGGGCGGGGCGGGGTGCGTCCACATGAAAAAGCCGGGCGCATTCAGCGCCCGGCCGGTCGTTCCGTCAGGCCTTCGCTCAGCTGTAGAGCGCGGGCTCGCCCATCTTCTGGTGGATCGCGTTCACCGATTTCGGATCGATCCCGAGTTTCTGGGCCAGGCCGTGGAGGTATTGCGCCTCCGCCTGGCTGTCGAGGTCGAGGCCGAGCAGCGACATCATGTAGACCTGCCCTTCCATGCCTTTCGGCGTGTCGTTCGCGAGCCGGTCGATGTCGACGGGTTCGGCAAAGGTCTGTTCGATGATCCGCGCCTCTTCGCGCGAGACGTCGCCGAGGTGCTTGGTGAGCGCCTCCTTTTCGGCCTGGTCGATCCGCCCGTCGCTCTTCGCCGCCTGGATCATCGCGCGCAGCAAGAGCGCCGCCTGTTGTTCCTGGGCCGCGCTCGGCGTCGTTTTGGGCGCGCCTTGGGTCAGGCTTTCGTTGAGCAGACCGCCGAGCCCGCCGGCCGCGGCGCCGCCGCCCAGCGCATCGAGCAGGCCGCCGAGGCCGCCCTGAATGCCGCCCGCGCCGCCGCCCATCATCTGGCCGAGCTGGTCGAGCATGTTGCCGCCGCCGGTGCTTCCGGAGCGGCCCGCGGGCGTGCCCATCATGCCGCCGAGCAGATCGCCGAGGCTGCCGGTGCCGCCCGGGGTGGCGGCGCGGCCGGTGGTGCCGCCCATCATGCCGCCCAGAAGATCGCCGAGGCCTCCGGTGCCGCTGGTGCCCATGCCGCCGGTGCTGCGGCCGCCGGCGGCGGAGCCCATCATGTCGCCGAGAATGTCGGTGATGCTGCCCGAGCCGCCGCCGGTGCGGTTGGCCGAGCCGGACGGGCGGGCGGCGCTGCCGCGTGCCAGCGTCGAGACGCCCTTGGCGACGGCAACGCCGATCGCCACCTTGGCGAGAGTGTTTACAAGGCTCATGGTTTCCCCCTGGTTGAGCTATTGGTCGGATTGTCGCCGCCATGGCGACATTTGGGAAGGGGAAATTGCCCGGCCCGATCCCCTCCCGGGGGCAATGCGGGCCGGATCGCGCGGTGCGGGCAACCCCGGGCGTCAAGGTGCACCCCTGCGGGGGGGGGCGTCAGCCGAACGGGTCTTCCTCATAGCCGACGGACGCAAGATAGAGCCCGTCCGGTGGGCAGACCGGGCCGCAGGCGGCGCGGTCGCGGGCTTCGAGGGCGGCGGTGACGTCGTCGGGGGTCCAGGCGCCGGAGCCCACGCGTTCCAGCGTGCCAACGAAGCTGCGCACCTGATTGTGCAGGAAGCTGCGCGCGCGCACGTGGAAGCGAAACTCGGTGCCGCTTTGATAGGGCACCGCCTCGACGCGCAGCTCGTCCAGCGTCTTCACCGGGCTATCGGCCTGGCACTGGACCGAGCGGAAGGTGGTGAAATCGTGCCGGCCCAGGAGCCGATCGGCGCCCGCCTGCATCGCGACCGGATCGAGCGCGTGGCCCACCCGCCAGGCATGGCCCCGGTCGTGGACCAGTGGCGCGCGGCGGCTCACGAGGCGAAACAGATAGCGCCGCTCGAGGGCCGAGAACCGGGCGTGGAAGTCATCCGCGACCAGGGCGCAGGCGACCACGGCGACGGGCGCGGGCTTGAGGTGGTGGTTCACCGCCTGCATCAACCTGAACGGCTCCCAGGGCTTCGCCATGTCGCAATGCGCAACCTGGCCCAGCGCATGGACGCCCGCGTCGGTGCGCCCGGCGGCGGCAATCGAGGGCACGCCTTTCTCCAGCTTGCCGAGCGCTGCCTCGACGGCGGCCTGCACCGAGGGGTGCTCGGCCTGCCGCTGCCAGCCGGCGAACGGCCCGCCGTCATATTCGATTTTCAGCGCATAGCGGGGCATGGGGCGAGGTAGCCCGTCCGGCGCGAGGAAAACAATCGTTTTCATCCGGGTCCGCCTCCCGGCCGTTCCCTTTTTCGTGGCTCAAATACTCCGCCGGCGGTCGCGGGAGATGCGACATCCCCCGAGTGGGGGAGCGCGAGGGGGCTGGGCCACGCGCCCGGGTCGACGCGCCCCCGCGCGTCGAAATCCTCGTCCGGCTTCCCACGCCGCGCCGGACGCCCTACATAGGGCCGGAACAATTTGCGAGGGTCCGCGTGGGGATCGGTGACATAGCAGACGGGATCTTCCGGCAGGTCGAGGCGCTGAACGACGGCGTCAGCGAGGCGCTGTTCGAGCCGGTTGTGCGGCTCGGGGTGACCGGGCTCAGCCGGGCCGGCAAGACCGTGTTCATCACCTCGCTGGTAGCGAACCTGCTCGACCGGGGGCGGATGCCGGGGCTGATGCCGGCGGCCGAGGGGCGCATTCTCACCGCGTTTCTGCAGCCGCAGCCAGACGATACGGTGCCGCGGTTCGACTACGAGGCGCATCTCGCAGCGATGACCGGCCCGAACCCGCGCTGGCCCGAAAGCACGCGGGCGGTGTCGATGCTCCGGGTGAGCTTCCGGGTGCGCCCGGGGGGGCTCCTGTCGGGGCTCAGGAGCCCGCGCACCGTGCATCTCGACATCGTCGATTATCCGGGCGAATGGCTGCTCGATCTCGAATTGCTCGACGTCGATTACGCGACCTGGAGCGCGCGCACGCTCGAACGGATCGCGGCCCGCCCGATGGCGGCCGCGTTTCTCGCCGCCGCCGCCGGGGCCGATGCCGGGGCAGGGTTCGAGGAGGCGACGGCCAAGACGCTCGCCGCTGCCTTCACCGGGTATCTCCACGCCGCGCGCGATGCGGGGTTCGCCGATTGCACGCCGGGGCGGTTCATCCTGCCCGGCGAGATGGCGGGGAGCCCCGCGCTCACCTTCGCGCCGCTGGCCAAGCCCGAGGTGACCCCGCGCAAGAGCCTCTGGCGCGAGATGGAGCGGCGGTTCGAGGCCTACAAATCCCGGGTGGTGAAGCCGTTCTTTCACGACCATTTCGCCCGGATCGACCGGCAGGTGGTGCTGGTCGACGCGCTCGAGGCGATCAACGCGGGCCCCGCCGCCTTCGAGGATCTGCGCCGGGCGATGGCCGAGATCCTCGCCGCCTTCCGGCCCGGGCGCAACGCCTGGCTCACGTCTCTGTTCTTCGGCCGGCGGGTCGAAAAGATCCTGTTCGCCGCGACCAAGGCCGACCATCTGCACCACAGCCAGCACCCCCGGCTCACCGCCATCGTGGGGGCGATGCTGCGCGACGCGGTGGATCGCGCGAATTTCGCCGGCGCCGGGACGGCGGCAATGTCGATCGCGGCGCTCAGGGCCACCACCGAGGAAACCCTCGACCACGAGGGCCGCGCGCTCGATTGCGTGCGCGGCACGCTCGAGGCGAGCGGCAAGACGGCCGCGTTCTACCCGGGCGAATTGCCGGAAGACCCGATGCGGCTCATCGCGCCGGCGCGCGAGGGGGCCGAGCGCTGGCTCGACGCGGATTACCGGGTGATGCGCTTCGCACCGGCCGAGATCAGCCTCAAGCCCGGCGACGGCCCGCCGCATATCCGGCTCGACCGGGCGGCGGATTTCCTGATCGGAGACCGTCTGTGACCTTCCTGCGCCACCGTCTGTTCCGGGCCGCGCGGCCTGTTCTCGGCGCGGCGAGGGCCGGGGATGCGCCGGCGATCGGCGCGATCCTGTCGGACTGGATCGACGAGACCGACTGGATGGTTCGGATCCACCGGCGCGAGGACGAAGAGCGCTTCGCCGCCGATCTGGTGGCGCGCGGCTGGGTCACGGTGGCGCGCTGGCGCGGCGAGGTGGTGGGCTTCCTCGCCCGCGACGGACACGAGATCGTCGCGCTCTATGTGGCGCGCGAGGCGCGCGGGCAGGGGGTGGGCGCGGCGCTTCTCGGCCGGGCCAAGCGCCGCTCGCCCAGGCTCGGTCTCTGGACCTTCCAGTTCAACCGGGCGGCGCGGGCGTTCTACGAGGCGCACGGGTTTGTCGAGGTCGAGCGCACCGGCGGCGCCGGGAACGACGCGAAGCTGCCCGATATCCGCTATGCCTGGGAGGGAAGATCATGAGCGAGCGCAAGGAGGGGGCGCGGCCCGGCCCGGTGCTGATCGAGCTCGACGGCGCGGCCAGCGGCGGCGAGACGCCCGCCACCGCGCCGCCGGTGCCCGATACCCAGCCGGGGCTGCCGGAGCCCAGGGCGATGCAGATGGCCGCCCGGCTCGCCGCGCGCAAGCCGTCCAGGCTCAGCCGCTGGTTCTGGGGCTTCGCGCTGTCGCTCGTCACTTTCGCGGCCTCGGTCGCGGCCTGGAATTACGTCACCGGCCTGCTCGCCCGCACTCCGATCCTCGGGATGATCGCCACGTTGCTGGTGGCGGGCTTCGTCGTCACGCTTCTCGTCATCGCGCTGCGCGAGTTCGCGGCGTTCGCGCGGCTGCGGCGGGTCGACGGGTTGCACAAGGCGGCGGAAGAGGCGGTGGCGCGGGCCGATCTCGCGGGCGCGCGCGCCGCGGTCGACAAGCTCAAGCGGCTCTACCGAGGCCGGGCCGACATGGCCTGGGGGCTCGACCGGCTCGCCGAACGCGAGGCCGAGCAGTTCGACGCCGACGCGCTCCTGGGTCTGGCCGAGGCCGAGCTCATCGTGCCGCTCGACGCCGCCGCGCGGCGCGAGATCGAGGCTTCGGCCCGGCAGGTGGCCACCGTCACCGCCGTGGTGCCGCTGGCGCTTGCCGACGTCGCCACCGCGCTCACCGCCAATATCCGGATGATCCGGCGGATCGCCGAGATCTATGGCGGCAGGGCAGGGACCTTCGGCAGCTGGCGGTTGCTGCGCACGGTGCTGACCCATCTGGTGGCGACCGGCGCCGTTGCCGTCGGCGACGACCTGATCCATTCCGTGGCGGGCGGCGGGCTGCTTTCAAAGCTTTCGCGCCGCTTCGGCGAGGGTGTGGTGAACGGCGCGCTCACCGCCCGCGTGGGTGTCGCCGCGATCGAGGTCTGCCGGCCCCTGCCGTTCGCGGCGCTGCAAAAGCCGCGGGTGACGAACCTCGTCAGCCGCGCGCTGGCCGGCCTCTTCGGCACCGGCAAGGCGACGACGCCCGAAGACCCCGACCCTAGGTGAGCTTCGGCACGCCGCCCGGCAGCGTCTGCGGCTCCACGACGCCATAGCGCAGGCTGCGGCCGATCCGGTGCGCGAGCAGCGACCACGAGCGGGCCGTCCCGGGGGCGAGGTTGCGCGCGAGAACCGAATCGAAAAGCCCGAGCCAGATGTCGAACATGCCCGGCCGCACATTGCCCGCGGCCCGGTGTGCCTCCAGCGGATTGCCGTCATAGCTCCGCTCGTAGAGGATCGCGTTGCGCCAGAAGCCGGCGATCTTCGCCTCGTGCGCGGGCCAGTCCTT
>JAGRMO010000129.1 GCA_020441205.1 Maritimibacter sp. | reverse complement strand
GTGAAGGCGAGGATCAGGTAGGAATGCACCGAGGAATTCACCGCGAAGACAAAGCCGAAGGCGAGCAGTCCCGCCACCAGAACCGGCGTGAGCCAGGCCCCGGGCACGAGCGCCGCCAGCGCCAGCGCCGCGGGGATCAGCACGAGCCCGCCCACCCAGCGCACCGCGAGCCCGACGATCTCGGCTTCGCTGCGGGACGCCGCCCGCAGCAATCGCGGCGCGAAGGCCTGCACCGCGCCATAGCCGATGATCCACAGCGCCATGAACCCGCCGACCAGGAAGAACGCCCGCCGCGCGCCCTCGGGCGTACCGTCCGTCAGGACGGAAGAAAAATAGATCGGGATGCCGACGACGAACCACGTGTCGCGCGCGCCGAACAGGAACATCCGCGCCAGCGACAGCCGGTTCACCCGCGCGTCGGTGGCGAAGACATGGGCGAATTTCGCCGATTTGGAGCCTCTCGGAAGCCCCGTAGGCATGAACAGCACGACCGCGACCAGGATAACGGCGAGGATCGCCGCCATTGCCGTCACGCTCGCGGTGAAGCCCGCAAGCCCGAGCAGTGCGGCCCCGAGGAAGAAGCCCAGGCCCTTCACCGCGTTCTTCGATCCGGTCAGCAGCGCCACCCAGCGAAACAGCCCGCCATCGCCCGAGGGCGCGAGCAGCTTCACCGCCGATTTCGACGACATCTTGGCGAGATCCTTCGCCACGCCCGAAAGCCCCTGCACCGCCATCACGAACGGCACCGACAACGCCATCGCCCAGCCGGGATCGAGCCGCGACAGCGCCAGAAGGGCCAAAATCTGCAAGGTTAGACCCGCATACAGCGTCGAGGCCAGCCCGAACCGCGCCGCCAGCCAGCCGGCCGACAGGTTGGTCACGATCCCCGCGATCTCGTAAAGCAGGAACAGCCAGGCCAGCGTGATCGGCGCGAAGCCGAGCTCGTGGAAGTGCAAGAGCACCAGCATCCTCAGCGCGCCATCGGTGAGCATGAACGCCCAGTAGGCCGCGGTGACGGCGATATAGGCGCTGAGCCCCTCGGGTCGTGCTGTCTTCATCCCCGCTCCGCGGTCAGAGCCCGGCCGCCACCATCCGCACCACATCGGCGAGGCGGCAGGCATAACCCCATTCGTTATCATACCAGGCGTAGATCTTCACCTGCGTGCCGGCCACCACCATCGTCGAGGGCGCATCGACGATCGACGAGCGCGGGTCGTTCACGTAATCGGCCGATACCAGCGGCCGGGTCTCGTAGCCGAGAATGCCCTTGAGCGGCCCCTCGGCGGCCGTCCGCAGCAGCCCGTTCACGTCCTCCACGCAGGTTTCGCGCGCGACTTCGAACACGCAATCGGTGAGCGAGGTGTTCAACAGCGGCACCCGCACCGCATGGCCGTTCAATCGCCCCTCCAGCTCGGGAAAGATCTGGGTGATCGCCTTGGCCGACCCGGTGGTGGTCGGGATCAGCGAATTCAGCGCCGACCGCGCCCGGCGCAGATCCTTCGCCGGCCGGTCGACGATGGTCTGGGTGTTGGTCACGTCATGGATCGTGGTGATCGACCCGTGCCGGATGCCCAGCCCCTCGTGGATCACCTTCACCACCGGCGCGAGGCAATTTGTGGTGCACGAGGCCGCCGTCACCAGCCGCTGGCCCGTGTAGATATGGTGGTTGACGCCATAGACGATATTGGCCGCCTCGTCCTCCTTCACCGGGGCCGAGACCACCACCTTTTTCACTCCGGCGGTGTAATAGGGCGCGAGCGCGTCCGCCGTCCGGAACGCGCCGGTGCAGTCGATCACCAGCTCGATGCCCATCGCGGCCAGTGGCAGGTCTTCGATCCGCCGCGCGCGGCTCAGCGCCATCCGCGCGCCGTTGATCGTGACCGAGGCGTCGTCAAACCCGAAATCGGCCCACCAACGCCCGTGCACCGTGTCGAACTCGAACAGATGCGCGTGCTGCTCGGGCGTGCCGGTGGCATCGTTGAGGAGCACGATCTCGCCCCCGGCCCCGTTCTCCACGAGGTCGCGAAGGGCAAGCTTTCCGATCCGGCCGAGGCCGTTGAGGGCAATGCGCGGCATGGCGGCTCCTGTCTGTCCAGGTCGCCATATGTCACCGATGTAACAGCGCGATGACGCTCACAGTCCGCCGCGCGCCGCCAGCTCCATCTCGTGCACCGCCTCGCGCGCGACGCCCTCGACGCCCAGCTGGCCGCGCAGCGTCACCACGCTGCCGATCATGATCAGCGCGGGCCCCTTGAGCTTGGCCGCCTCCACCTTGGCGCCGATGTCGGACAGCGTGCCCGCCACCACCCGCTGGGTCGTCCGCGTGCCATTGTCGATCACCGCGATCGGCACCGTGCCGGGCACGCCCTGGGCCATCGCCGCCGCCGCGATCTCGCCGACGAACCTGAGCCCCATGTAGACCACCACGGTCTGGTCGCGCCGGGCGAGCTGGGTCCAGTCATGCGGCAACAGCCCGTCCTTGCCATGCGCGGTGACGAAGACGACGCTCTGGGCGTGGTCGCGGTGGGTGAGCGGAATACCGGCCGACGAACCGCAGCCGGCGGCGGCGGTGATGCCGGGCACCACGATCACCGGGATGCCATGCGCCGCCACGTCCTCGAGCTCTTCGCCGCCGCGCCCGAAGATGAACGGATCACCCCCTTTGAGCCGGAGCACCCGCTTGCCTTCCTTGGCGAGCTTGATGATCAGCGCCGTGGTCTCGTCCTGGGTCAGCACATGGTTGCCGGCCTGCTTGCCGACGTCGATCCGCCGCGCGTCGCGCCGCACCAGCTCGAGAATGCCGGGGCCGATCAGCCGGTCGTAGAGCACCACGTCGGCATGTTGCATCATCCTCAGCGCCTTGAAGGTCAGAAGGTCGGGGTCGCCCGGGCCCGCGCCCACCAGCCAGACCTCGCCGCGCTTCAACTCGGCGCCGCCGCGCGCGAGATCCTGTTCCACCAGCCGGGCGGCGAGCGCCTCGTCGCCGGCGAGGAAAGCATCGCCCACCGAGCCCTCGATCAGGTTCTCCCAGAACCGCCGCCGCGCGGTGCCGCCCTTGATCCGTTCGGCGATCCGGTCGCGGTAGCCGGACAGGAAATCGGCGAGCCGCCCGTAGGCGGCCGGCAACATCGCCTCGACCCGCGCGCGCAGGATGCGGGCGACCACCGGGGCCGCGCCCCCGGTCGAGATCGCGATGGTCAGCGGATCGCGCTCCACCACCGAGGGGGTGATGAAATCGCAATACTCCTTCTCGTCCGCCACATTGGCGAGCGCCCCGTACCGCTTCGCCGCCGCATAGAGCAGCGCGTCGCGTTCGGGCACTTCGGACGCCCCATAGGCCACGAGGCAGCCTTCGAAATCGGCCTCCTCGGGCACCCGCGCGTGGTGGGTGAGGTTCTCGTGCCCGAAGAAAGCTTGCACTTCCTCCCCTGGATTAGGGTCGAAATTCACCACCCGCGCGCCCGCGTTCAGCGCCCGTTCGATGCGCCGCGCCGCCACTGTCGTGCCGCCGTCGACCACCACCAGCTTGCCGGCGACATCGAGAAAGATCGGCAGGTAATCCATCAGCCGTTGACCTTCGCCCAATCGCCCATCGCGTCCGACAGCGCCAGCGCGCTGTCGGCGTCGAGATCCACCTGGGTGATCCGCCGTCCCTCGCGCAGGATGAGCCGCAGCATCTTCATGCCGCCGTCGAAGGTCACTTCCCTGAGCTCGGCCTTGCGGCTGTAGGGCAGCTCGTAATTCGCGATCTCGCGCAATTGGTCACTCATAGCGCAGCCCCCGGGTGAACGAGGCCTCGAGCAGCCATTCCCACTTGCGCGGCGTGTCCTTGTAATCGGGCTTGAGGTCGAACTCGAGATGCATGATCCCGCTTTCGGCCGCATGGGCCACCAGCCGTTCGAGCTCGGAAAAGCTCGTCACCTCCGGGTGCCCGATGATGAGGTCAGAGAGCCTGGCGTGGTTGGTCTCGGTCATGTCAGCTTCCTTTCACGCGGTTGTGGAACCGGACGCGATAGACAAGGCGGGGGCTGGACGCCGCCGCCTCGGGGTCGAACCCGGTCCGGTCATGCAGGACATTGTTGCACAGCACCCCTTGCCCCGCGCCGAACCTCAGTGAGATCGTCATCGGATCGGGGGTTTCAAGGGTGTGCTGCAGGAAGGCGACGGCCTCGCGGGTGAGCGAAGTGTCGCGCCATTCGATCGAACGCGTGCGCGCGGTGTAGCGCATCTGCAGCGCCCCGGTGTCGGCGTCGGCGAAGAATACCGGACCCACCGAGGCGGGGCGGAAGGCGCCCTCCTCCTCGTTCGCGGGGATCGTCATCGCCGCCGGATGCATCAGCGCGGCCACGTAGTCGGGGTTCTCGTCCATCAGCCGGATATAGGCGATCGTGTGATCGAGCAGCTGGTTCGCCCCGCCGTCGTCGGCCGGCACCTCGGTGTGCAGCACCATCGCGCTGATCCGGTCGTCGGGCGCGTTGTAATAGCCGTCGGTGTGCCAGTTCATCTTGCGCTTCGAGTAGGGAATGTAGCCCTTCAGCCCCGGCGCATCTGATTCGCGCAGCGCCACCACGCCGTCGCCACCCGCTGAACGGTGTTTTTCCGCAATCCTGAGCCCGAAAGCCTCAGCAAACGGGCGCATCGTGCTACGTTGCGGCCGGCCCGGGTCGGTCGCGTAAAGCGCGAGATTCGCGGCCGCGCAGCGCCGGATCAGCTCCGATCTTTCCGCCTCCGAGGGGGCCGAAAGGTCGCCGATCTCGACGAAATCACCCGTCTTCGCCGCCTCGGCGGCGGACAATCTTTCGTCCCGCCATTTCCGATAAAAATCATCGGCTATCGGCGTTTGCCAGAAAAACCCGTTCGTTTCGCGCATGTTATCGGCTGCCTCCTCCCCAGGTCACAATCCCGATTCTTTTAGTCGGTAATTTTCGTAGGTTTCTTTCGCAGTTGCGGCAACTTTTTTCTTTTACATTCGATTATCCGGATGTGTAAATTAATCGCAATGAGGTTCGTCAGTCGACGGGTGAATCGCGCATGTCTCCGTAGGAGCGTCGCAGCCATCCCGGACCCGGCTGTACGGAGATTGGGTCTGAGGACTACCACGCGCGAAACTCGTTAGGGAGGATCAAATGAAAGACGAACAGACCGGCGGTAAGCACGAAACGCCGATGCTCGACCAACTCGAAGGCGGCAAGTGGCCGAGCTTCGTCACCGGCCTCAAGCGGCTGCGCGACACCGAGGGCGCCAAATACGCCCCGATGATGAACGACCTCCTGGGTCAGCTCGAGCACTCCTACGAAGAGCGCCTCGGCTTCTGGAAGGGCGGCACGGTGTCGGTTCTCGGCTACGGCGGCGGCATCATCCCCCGCTTCTCGGAAGTCGCCTCCAAGTTCCCGGCCTCGAAGGAGTTCCACACCCTTCGCGTCATGCCGCCGGCGGGCTACCATTACACCACCGACATCCTCCGTCAGATGTGCGATATCTGGGAAGAGCACGGCTCGGGCCTGATCGCCTTCCACGGCCAGTCGGGCGACATCATGTTCCAGGGCACCACCACCGAGGGCACCCAGAAAGCCTTCGACGCGCTGAACGAGATCGGCTTCGACCTCGGCGGCGCCGGCCCGGCGCTCCGTACCGCGATGTCCTGCGTCGGCCACGCCCGCTGCGAGCAGTCGTGCTACGACGAGGTCCGTGCCCACCGCACGATGATCAACGCCTTCCTCGACGAGATGCACCGCCCGTCGCTGCCCTACAAGTTCAAGTTCAAGTTCTCGGGCTGCGACAACGACTGAGTAAACGCCATCAACCGCGCCGACTTCGCGGTGATCGGCACCTGGCGCGACAGCATCAAGATCGACCAGGAGAAG
>JAGRMO010000128.1:4002-5288 GCA_020441205.1 Maritimibacter sp. | reverse complement strand
GATCGTCGCCCGGATGCTGGACCGTGACGCCGGCGCCGCCCTCGACCGCGCCCGGGGCGCCCGCGATCGGGTGGCTGCGCTCACCGAAACCGTGCGCGCCTACGAGGCCGGTCTCGCGGCGCTGCGCGAGGGCCTGCGTCAGGCCAGCCTGCGCGAACGCGCCATCGAGGCCGAATTCGCGGACGAGACCGACAGGCTCGCCCGGCTTCTGGGTGTGTTGCAGACCATCGAGGCTGCGCCGGAGCCCAACCTGCTCTTGCATCCTCAGGGTCCGCTCGGCACCGCGCGCGCCGGCATGATCGTCGCCGACGTAACGCCGGCGCTGGCACGGGACGCGGCCGAGCTGCGCGCAAGGCTCGAAGAGATCGCGACGCTGCGCAGCTTGCAGGACGCCGCCGTCGCGACGCTCGAACAGGGGCTCCAGGGCGTCCAGCGCGCCCGCACCGAACTGTCGCAGGCGGTGGCCAATCGCACCGATCTGCCGAAGCGCCTCGTCACCGACGAAGTGGCCATGGCCAACCTGCTCGCCGCCGCCGATACGCTCGAAAGCTTCACCGGCGGGCTCGCGGGCACCGGCGTGATCGACAGCTCGGTCGCGGTCGAGACGGCGGATTTCGCCGCCGCGCGAGGCACGCTGACGCTGCCGGTGCTGGGCCGGGTGATCCGCCGCGCGGGCGAGGCGGATGCCGCCGGCGTGCGCCGTCCGGGCTGGGTGGTGGCGACCCGCCCGCTCACCCTCGTGACCACCCCCTGGCCCGCCACCATCCGCTACCTCGGCCCGCTGCTCGACTACGGCCAGGTCGCCGTGCTCGAGCCGGGCGAGGGCTATCTTCTGGTGCTGGCGGGGCTCGGCCGGCTGTTCGGTACGGTCGGCGAGGTTCTGCCCAAAGACGCGCCCGTGGGGCTCATGGGCGGCGCGACGCTGGCCGACGATCAAGCGTTTTTGATAACCTCGGCCGAAGGTGGTGGCGTCGACGCCACGGAAACGCTTTATATAGAGCTAAGAATGAACGGAGAGCCGCTGGACCCGGGCGACTGGTTCGCAGAGGCTGAATGAGAGAGATTTCCGGAGCAGACATGAAGAAATTCCTGATGGCCGCGTCGGGCGGCATCCTCGCCGGCGCCGTGCTGACGACCCAGATCGCCGGGCCCCTGATCGCCCAGGACACGGGCGGCGGCGCCAGCGTCTACCAGCAGCTCGACCTGTTCGGCGACGTGTTCGAGCGCATCCGCCAGAACTACGTCGAGGAGGTCGAGCCCGAAGAGCTGATCCAGGCGGCGATCAA
>JAGRMO010000128.1:0-3905 GCA_020441205.1 Maritimibacter sp. | reverse complement strand
GGCATCGAGGTCACCCAGGAAGAGGGCTTCGTGAAGGTGGTCTCGCCGATGGACGGCACGCCGGCCGACGACGCCGGCGTTCTTGCGGGCGATTTCATCACCCATGTCGACGGCGAGACCCTGCTGGGCCTCACTCTCGACCAGGCGGTCGATCTGATGCGCGGGCCGGTCGGCTCCGAGATCATCCTGACCGTGGTGCGCGAGGGCGTCGAAGAGCCCTTCGACATCTCGATCATCCGCGACACGATCAAGCTCACCGCCGCCACCGTGCGCACCGTCGCCGATACCGTGGTGATCCGCGTCACCACCTTCAACGACCAGACCTTCCCCAACGTCTCGGACGGCTTCGCCAAGGCGCTTGAGGAGCTGGGCGGGCTCGACAACGTCAACGGCGTCGTGCTCGACCTGCGCAACAACCCCGGCGGCCTTCTGAACCAGGCCATCGCCGTCTCCGACGCCTTCCTCGACGCCGGCGAGATCGTCTCGACCCGCGGGCGCAATTCCGAGGATACCGAACGGGTGAACGCCGAGCCCGGCGACATCGCCGAGGGCAAGCCGATGGTGGTGCTGATCAACGGCGGCTCCGCCTCCGCCTCCGAGATCGTCGCCGGCGCGCTGCAGGACCACCACCGCGCGATCACCGTCGGCACCAAGAGCTTCGGCAAGGGCTCGGTGCAGACGGTCATGCCGCTTCGGGGCGACGGCGCGATGCGGCTCACCACCGCGCGCTACTACACCCCCTCGGGCCGGTCGATCCAGGCGCTGGGCGTGAGCCCCGACATCGTCGTCGAACAGCCCACCCCGCATCCGGCCGACGCCACCGACGAGGCGGCCGACAAGCCCCAGCGCACCGAGGCCGATCTGCGCGGCAGCCTCAACAACGACAGCCTGACCGAAGACCAGATCAAGTTGATCGAGGAAGAACGCGCCGCCGCCGAGGAAGCCGCGAAACTGCGCGACGAGGACTTCCAGCTCTCCTACGCGGTCGACCTCATCAAGGGTCTCTCGACCATCGCTCTGTCGGACCAGGCGCAGTAATCTGAGGACAGGCCGGGGGGCGCTGCCCCCCGGACCCCCGGAGTATTTCCACCAAGAAAAAGGGGGCGAGGCCAGTGCCTGCTGTTGACCTCTGTCACCGCTACCTCGCGGCCCTCGACGCGGGCGACCTAGACGCCGTGCTGGCGCTGTTCGCCCCCGGCGCCGAGGTGGTCTCGCCGCTCTACGGCACGAAGCCGGCGGCCGAGTTCTACGCCGCCCTCTTCGCCGACACCGAAGCCTCCGACACCACGCTCCTCAACATCTTCGACAGCGCCGGGGACGGCGGCGCGGTGGCGCTGCATTTCCGCTACGGCTGGACGCTGGCCGACGGCACGCCCGTGAGCTTCGAAGTGGTCGACGTGATCGAGCTCACCGAAGCGCGCGACGCCTTCGCCCGGCTCACCATCATCTACGATACCGCCCCGCTCCGCGCCGATTGGAGCCGGGTGCACGACAGCTGAGGGCTGGCCTTTCCGGGCCATGGCGCTAACCTGCGGCCAACACGCGAGGAACCCCCGGATGACGCCCGAAGACATCGCCAAACTGCCCTATCGCAAGAACGTCGGCATCATGCTGGCGAACGAGGCGGGCCAGATCTGGGCCGGCCAGCGGCTCGACGCCATGCGCCTCGGCACCGGCGAGACCGCCTGGCAGATGCCCCAGGGCGGCATCGACGAGGGCGAGAAGCCGCGCGCCGCCGCGCTGCGCGAGCTCGAGGAAGAGATCGGTGTGCCGCCCGCGCTGGTGACGATCGAGGCCAAGCATTCGCAATGGCTCACCTACGACCTGCCGGTCGAGGTGGTGCCGAAGATCTGGAAGGGCCGGTTCCGCGGCCAGAAGCAGCGCTGGTTTCTGTTGCGGTTCCATGGCACCGACGCCCAGATCGTGATCGAGACGGCGCATCCCGAGTTCCGCACCTGGCGCTGGATGGCGCCGGGCGAGATGCTGAACCACGTCGTGCCGTTCAAGCGCGACGTCTACGCCCAGGTGCTCGACGAATTCGGGCCGCTGATATGATCCGCCGCGTCGCCCTCGTCCTTCTGACCGCGTTCGCGCCCCTGCCGGCGCTGGCGCTGTCCTGCGAGCCCTGGAGCCCCGAACAGGCCTTCGCCATGGCCGAAGACGCGGATGGGCTCTACCGCCCGGCCATCGGCCGCTTCGCCTTCGATCCGGCCCGCCTTCCCGGAGGTCCGGGCGGCCTGCCGCCGGCCGAGCGGGCCTTCGTGCCGGCCGCGTTCGAGGGCCGGGCGCTGGGCCCAAGGGGTTTCACCGATGCCTTCTCGGGCAACGTCCTCCTGCAGGTGAGCTGCGCGCTCGACTGGTGCGGCGGCGTCATTCCGGGCCAGACCTACCTCGTGTTCTTCGAACTGACCGACCGCGGCCCGACCGCGGAGCTCGGCCCCTGCGCCACGGTTGTCTTCCCCAACCCCGACGCGGGCGTCGAACGCAGGCTTACCGGCTGCCTCAACGGCGCGCGCTGCGCGCCCGGGTAAGCGCCGGGACGCAGGGGCGGTGAACCCGGGACTCCAAAATAGAACAAAAGGTGAATATACTCCCGATTCGCACCCGGGATAACCATGTTCGTCGAGCTGTCGGTCACCTCCAACTTCACCTTCCTGACCGGAGGGTCGCACCCGCAGGACTACGTCCAGCGGGCGGCCCTGATGGGCATGACGGCGCTGGCCGTGGCCGACGAGAACTCGGTGGCCGGCATCGTCCGCGCCCATGTGGCGGCGCGCGAGATCGCCCGGGTGGTGGCCGAAAGGCGGGCGTTCGAGGCGGAACAGGGTCTGATCGGCCCGCCCGCGCCCGAAAGGGCGCAATCGAGCGGTTCGCCGGAGGGCTTGCCGCCCGCGCCCTCTGCCGATATCGCCAACGTGCCCCGGCTGATCCCCGCCGCCCGGCTGGTGACCGAGGAGGGCGTCGAGCTCACCGCCCTGCCGCGCGACCGGGCGGCCTGGGGTCGGCTCACAAGGCTCATCACGCTGGGCCGCCGCCGCGCGCCGAAGGGCAGGGCGCTGATCCGGGTTTCGGATGTGCTGGAGCACGGGGCGGGAATGGAGCTGCTGCTGCATCCGCCCGAGCCCATGGTCGAGGGCTGGGAGGGGCAGGCCCGCCGGCTTGTGCGCGCCTTCGGCCCCGCCCTCGCCCTCGTCATCGCGCCGCGCTACGACGGCGCCGACGCCCGCCGCTTCGCCCGCCAGGCCGCGCTTGCCGACCGGCTCGGCCTGCCCACCGTGGCCTCCGCCGAGCCGATCATGCACCACGCCCGCCGCCGCCGGCTGGTCGACGTGCTCACCGCCATCCGCGAGGGCCGCCGGGTCGACGATCTCGGCCGCCGCGCCCAACCCAATGCCGAGCGCCGGCTGCGCGCCGAGGCCGAGATGCTGGCGCTGTTCCGGGGTCACGAGGCCGCCGTCCACCGCTCGGGCGAGATCGCCGCGCGCTGTACCTTCAGCCTCGACGAGCTGCGCTACGAATACCCTTCCGAGATATCGGGCGGCGAGACCCCGGCCGCCCGGCTCGACCGCCTCGCCCGCGCGGGCCTTGCCGAGCGCTACCCCTCGGGCGCCCCCGAACGGGTGCGGAACATGCTCGACCACGAGCTCGCCCTGATCTCGAAGCTGGGCTACGAGCCCTATTTCCTCACCGTGAACGATATCGTCGCCTTCGCCCGGTCGCGGGGCATCCTCTGCCAGGGCCGCGGCTCGGCCGCCAATTCGGTGGTCTGCTACGCCCTCGGCGTGACCTCCGTTTCCCCTGAAATAGGGACGATGGTGTTCGAGCGTTTCGTCTCCGAGGCCCGCGACGAACCCCCCGACATCGACGTCGATTTCGAACACGAACGCCGCGAGGAGGTGATCCAG
>JAGRMO010000127.1:14918-17375 GCA_020441205.1 Maritimibacter sp. | reverse complement strand
GCTGCGCGGGATGCAGGACACCCGTGGACCGATGCTGATCGCGGCGGCGAGCTACTGGCTGATCGGCGCGCCTGCGGCCTGGGCGCTGGGGATCTGGCTGGGTTTCGGCGCGGTCGGGGTCTGGGGCGGGCTCGTCGTCGGGCTCACCGCCGCGGCGATCCTGCTGTCGGCGCGGTTCTGGCGCCGGTCGGCGCATGTTGCGGCGGTGCCGGGCTGAGCGTGGGGCGCTAGCGCCACCAGTGGCCGAACCAGGTAACCGTCGCGCCCTGCGCCTTGGCGAGCGCGCGGGCGAAGGGGCCCGTGGGCGCGGCGATACCGGCGGCCAGCCGGTCGGCCACCACCTCGACCGGGCAGGCGGTGCCGGTCACGGGATCGAAATAACGCGGATAGTCGATCAGCGCGGCATGGGCGAGCGCTATGAGGTCGGGGCGGGCGGCGCGGCGCGCCGGCACTGCGCCGAGATCGCGTGTGAGGCCCCAGCCGGCGTAGAACGGGGTTCCGAGGCAGGCGACGCGCTTGCCGCGCAGGAGCGCCTCGAAGCCGAGGAGCGAGGTCATCGTCCAGACCTCGTCGACTGCCTCGATCAATGCCACCGGGTCGGCGGCCTCGGCGACCACATCGGCGAGCCGGGACGTGTCTTCGGCCGTGACCGCGCCCAGGCGCAGCCCGGCCTCGACGTCGGGATGGGGCTTGTAGATGAGGATCGCGTCGGGGTTGGCGGCGCGGGTGGCTTCCAGAAGTTCGAGATTGGTGGTGGTGTCGCGGGTGCCGAGCCGGATCGACGCGTCGTCCTCGACCTGGCCGGGCACCAGGATGCGGTGGCCTTCGGGCAGATCGGGCATCGTGCCGCCGAGGTTGTACTTCGTCAGCCGGGCACGGGCGATGCCCTCGATCAGCCGGCGAGCGCGGGCGCGGGCGCCGTCGGGCAGGGTGACCGAGGCGGCGATCAGCCGTTCGAGCCGGCTTTCGCGGGCGGGATCGTAGTAGATGCCGAGATCGTCGGCGACCAGCGAGAGGGGCGCGGTCAGCGCCGCGCCGAGGCCGCGCGAGCGCAGAAAGCCGTCTTCCACCCGGGCGACCTTCACGTCGCCGGTGACGCCCAGATCTACCGCGCGGCTTGCCCAGACCAGCACGTCGCGGCCGGTTTCCTTCGCCTTCAGCACGGCCGGCTGTCCGTCGCGGAACAGGACTCGCTGGCCGCGTCCGAAGAAGCGGGCGAGGGGCGCGCGTTTCCAGGCGCGCATCCCTGCGGCGACATAGCCGGCGGCGTCCTCACGGTGCGCCCGGGCGCGGGCTTCGAGCGTGTTGATGACCTGATCCACGCCACAGAGCGTGTCGTGATAGGGGTCGTACCAGGTGGGGTAGAGCACCAGCGCGGCAGCGAAGGCCTGGGTGCGGGTCAGGCTGCGGCCGCGCCGGGGGAAGCTGTGCTCGTCCTCGGTCAGGCCCCAGCCCGCATACCAGGGCGTGCCGAAGACGCGGGGCCTGTGTCCGGCGAGCACCGCCTCGAAGCCGAGGCCGGAGCTCACGGTGTAGACCGCCCTCGCGCCTTCCAGCACGGCCCAGGGGTCGGCCGGCGCGGTGAGCAGGGCCACGCGGGCGCTTGCGTCCTCGGGACCGAAATGGCCGGGGCGCTGGCCGGCGGCGGTCTCGGGATGGGTCTTGACCACGAGGGCAAGCCCCGGGTTCTCCTCCGCCGCGATCGCCAGCATCTCGTGAAACCGCGCGCGGCCCGCGCCCATCAGCGAGGCATCGCCCCGGGTCTGGTCGACGATCAGCACATAGGGCGGGGAGGGAAGCGGCGCGTCCAGATCAAAGTAATTGTATTTCGACAGATGCGCGCGGGCCATCCGCTCGGCGGCGTGGCGGGCCTGGGTCAGCAGCGCGGCATCGTCGAGCGGGTGGGTGGCGAGCAGGGTTTCGAGATCGGACGGCCGGGTCGCGTCAAAATGGAGCCCACTGTGGTCGATCAGGAGCCCCATCGTCGGCGCGCCCTCGCGGCCGGTACGCACCGAGCGCAGGAAGGCGTCTTCGAGGTAGACCCGGCGTGCGCCGGAGCTTTCGGCGAGTTTGTCGGCGCGATCGGCGGTGCCGGCGGCGCCCCAAATGCCTACCGCGTCGCCGGGGCCGGGGCGGCCGAAGACATGGGGCTCCCAGCCGGCAAGCGTCAGGATGCGGGCGAGGCGGCGGTCGCGCAGGAGGGTGAGCGATGGAACGAAAAGCCGCCGGGAAAGGTCTTCCCCGGCGGCCAATTCTGCGCCCGCGGCGTGTTTCATCTTACGGCAGAACGCCGAAGGTGGTGGCGGCGCCGCCCAGCGAATCCGCGGCCGCCGTGGCGCCGGTCAGCACAGTGATGACCTTCGACCATTGCACGTAGGGCGCTTCGGTGACGTAGACGGTATCGCCGTCGCGGATCACGAAGTCGCGCGCCATGAACATGCCGTTGGGCTCGGTGAG
>JAGRMO010000127.1:480-14871 GCA_020441205.1 Maritimibacter sp. | reverse complement strand
ACACTGGCGGCGATCTCGGCGGGTTCGTTGCGGAAGACGAAGATGCCGGTGGGGTCGGCGAGGCTGGAATTGAGGCCGCCGACCTGGGCGATCGCCTCGATGGCGCTGAGCGTCTGGGTCTCGAAATTGAGCCGGGTCTGCGCGCCGGTGGCGCCCAGCACGGTGAAGGCGCGGGTGTCTTCCTCGATCAGGATGCGGTCGCCGTTCCTGAGCGCGATGTCGAGCTCGGGAAATTCGAACAGATCCTGGTACCAGACCTGACCGGTCTCGTTGCCGCGGATGATCTTGACCACGGCAGTTTCGGCCGGGATGCCGGGGCCACCGGCGGCGGCGAGCATCGGGGCGAGGGTGCGGGTCGGCCGCTCGATCGGGTAGACGCCCGCCTTGCCGGCGCTGACCGCGCCCGCGATCGAGACCGTGGCGCCGTCTCCCGCGAGCCGCGAGACGGTGACCTGCGGGTCGGGCGTTTGTTCTTCGAGCTTCTGGGTGATGGTCTGGCGCACCGCTTCGGGCGTGTTGCCGGCGGCGCGGATGCGGCCGGCATAGGGTATGAAGATATAGCCCTGGCCGTCGACCTGAACTTCTTCGAGCACGGCGGGAACGCCGGCGCGGCCCAGAATGCCTTCCTCGACGTTTTCCCAGACCGACACGCCGAGCGTGTCGCCGGGGTTGATCATGTCGGAGCCGACGACGCCTGCGTTGAGGAAGCCGTCGGAAAAGCCGAGCGCCGGCACCACGGCAGTGGCGCGGGTCACACGGTCGTTGACCGCGACGACGAAGGCGTCGCCCTGTTTCTGCACCGAGCCCGCGAAGATTTCCGACTTGTTCGGGCCCGACCGGGGAAGGAAGTCGCAGGCCGAAATGCCCACGACGCAAGCCAAGAGGGCCGCGCGGCGCGCCCATGCGTATCGATTGAATTTCACTGCTCGGGCTCCTTCGTGGAGTTCTGCCTGTCTCGATTGCGGCTTTTTGCCGACATTTTCGTGGTAACGTACCGGGTCTGTGGATAAAAATCTAGCCCCGCGCAACCCCCCTCAGGTCACCGCACGCAACTGTTGCCGGGGGGCCGCTGTTCCGCGCGCGAGCGCGTCGTAGGGATCGTCCGGGCTCAGCATCATGTCGACCACCTGGCGCAGAAGCTGGCGGCGCGCGCGCGCGGCGTAGAAGCCGCCGGAGACCTGGCTGGTCTCGAGCAGATAGGCGCGATAGTCGCGGTAGGCGGCGGTGTCGGGCCGGGTCGGGCGGGCGAAGAACTCGGCCACCGGTTGGGTGGAGACGAACTCGGGCTTGTCGTAGACGGCGCGGCCGAAGGTCTTGAGCGGGAGGCCGCGCCACAGGACCTGCTGGCCGGCGGTTGAGTTGACGGTGACCGCCGACCGGGCATGGTCGAGCAGCCGGGCGAGCTTGCCGCCGCGCAGGTGATGGACCCGGTTCGTCACATCATATACGCGCGACAGTCGGTTGATTTCCATCGCCAAGGGTTCCCGGCCATCTTCCAGCGGATGGGCCTTGAAGACGAGGTGGTGATGGCGGGGCGCGCCTTCGGCGAAGCCCGCGATGACGGTTTCGAGAAATTCGACGGGGGTGGAGAACGGGCTGTGGGCGGTGAAGCTCGAATCGTGTGCGAGCTGGAGGAGGACGAGGTGATAGGGGAAGCCGCCCCGGGTCACCCGGCGGGTGGCGAGGCGGCGCTCGGCGGCGTGAACCGGCATCAGCAGCAGCCGGCGCAGGTAGAGGCCGAACTCCTTCGTCACCGGAATATCGCGATGCGGGCGGAAGCCGCGGTAACGGCGGTTCGCGAACATCACGAACCAGTGGTAGGCCGCGCCGTAGAACACGTGGTGGCGCATGTCGCCCCAATGGGCGGGTGCGAGCGGGGTTTCGCGCAGTGCGTCGGCGAGGGCCGCCTGCATCTCGGACACGCTCATCTGCATGAGGCGTGAATTGCCGTTCGAGCCGCCGCGCTCGTAGCTCGCCCAATAGGGGCGCAGGTAGCCCTCCTCGAAGACGTGGACGGTGAGCCCGCGCGCCTTCGCGATGCGCACGGCCTCGGCGTGGATCGGGCGGACGTCGCCGTAGAGGACCATGTCGGTGACGGATTTGGCATCGAGGATCGCGGCGCAGGTTTCAGGCCAGGTTTCGGGCGGGTCGGCGAAGGGGAGGTAGCTGGCTGCGTCGCTCCAGAATGCCTCGTCACCCTTGTTGAAGCCGACCCGCCAGCAGGTGGCGCCGGCCGCGCGCAGCATCCGGGCGAGCTGGCGGAAGAACGGGCCATGCGGCCCCTGGAGGAAGAGAAACACCCGGTCTGTGCCGTCGATGGCGTTCATGTCGTGCTGCCTGCCGTTTTGCCGGGCGGAGGCACCGTCCCGGTGGCTCATCTTTTCGCGCGATGACGGGCGGATGTCACGGGCGAAGGCGCGAGTCTGCTCCGATGCTCCGTTTCTGTGGCTTGTTCGCCCTATGGTTGATCGGCGAGGCAGGCCGACCCGCGCGCGGGGGCGGCTTGGCAAAGCTGTCCGCGTGGCCTACCCATGACCGTGCATACCAGAAGGAGGGGCGCATGTTCACGGGCATCATCACCGATGTGGGCAGGATCGTCGCGGTCGAGACCGGGGGCGACATGCGCGCGCGGATCGCGACCGGATACGACACCGGGACCATCGACATCGGGGCCTCGATCGCGTCGGACGGGGTGTGCCTGACGGTCGTCGATTTGGGGCCGGATTGGTACGAGGTGGATATCTCGGCCGAGACCCTGTCGAAGACCAATCTCGGCGGCTGGGCCGCGGGCAAGCGGGTGAACCTCGAACGCGCGCTGAAGGTGGGCGACGAGTTGGGCGGGCATATCGTTTCGGGCCATGTCGACGGGGTGGCGGAGGTGGTCTCGGTCACCGACGAGGGCGACAGCACCCGGGTGCGGTTCCGTGCGCCGGAGGCGCTGGCGAAGTTCATCGCGCCGAAGGGCTCGGTGGCGCTGAACGGGACATCGCTCACGGTCAACGAGGTGGAGGGCAATGTCTTCGGGGTCAACCTGATCGCCCACACCAAGGAGGTGACCACCTGGGGCGGGGTGGCGGCGGGCGATGCGGTGAACCTAGAGATCGACACGCTGGCGCGCTACGTGGCCCGGCTGGCAGAAGTATCGGGAACATGAGCGGGCCCGGGCACAACGGCGGGCCGACGCTCGAGCCGGGGGCCGGCTGGCGGCGCTACGCCTGGCGGCGGGCGCGGGCCGATCTGTTGCCGGTGCTGCCGCTCGAAGTGGTGCGGCTGAGAGTGGCGCGGGCACGGGATCTGGGAATCGACTACCGGGCCTATGCCTCGGTGCGGGCGGCGACGGGGCGCGACGTGATCGCGCTCTTGTTCTCCGAAAACGCGCTTCGGATCGGGCCGGGCACGCCGCTGCTGCCGGCGGCGGAAGCGGCGCGGCTCGCGGCGGTGAGCGGGGCGGAGCGGCAGGTGGCGGTGTATCTGCCGCGCGATCCGGAGGCGGTGCTCGCGGCCAACCCGGGCCTTTTGGATGCCGCCGGGCGGGCGCCGACGCTGGCGGACGGCTGGTCGGCGACGCGGGCGCGGCTTGCGGCCTTCACAGCCCAGAGGGGGCTGCCGTCCGATGCGGTGCTCGTGGTCGGGGCGACGACGCTGGAGGCGGGCTGGGCCGCGGCCGGGCGGATGGCGGGCTATCTGCCGGCCGAGCGCTACTTCGCCGCCCTCTGACCGGGGACGGTCCGGGCGAGGGGTGGGCGAGGTCGGACACGGGGGCAAGTATTTGATCTCGCTTATGATAGCGCTAACTTGGGCTTCGCCCGGCATCGCACCGTGCCGCCCGGCGCGCGCGGCAGATCGCCGGGCGGCCGGTCTGGTTTCCTCTGGCAATGCCGAGCCCGAGCGGGTATTCCGCCTCTGCTCACGCGAGGGATGCCCATGTCGGACGGAACAGCTTACGAAAACCCGGGCCCGGTCGAGATCGACTGGAGCGACGCGATCTCGTCGGTCGAGGAGATCATCGAGGAGGCCCGCAACGGGCGGATGTTCATCCTCGTCGACCACGAGGACCGCGAGAACGAGGGCGACCTGGTGATCCCGGCACAGATGGCGACGCCGGAGGCGATCAACTTCATGGCGACGCATGGGCGCGGGCTGATCTGCCTCGCGATGCCTGGCGCGCGGATCGACCAGCTCGGCCTGCCGTTGATGAGCGCGCAGAACGCCTCGCGGCACGAAACCGCCTTCACCGTCTCGATCGAGGCGCGCGAGGGAGTCTCGACCGGGATCTCGGCGCATGACCGCGCCCGCACCGTCGCGGTGGCGATCGATCCGTCGAAAGGGCCTTCCGACATCGCCACGCCCGGCCATGTGTTTCCGCTCCGCGCCAAGAACGGCGGCGTGCTGGTGCGCGCGGGCCATACCGAGGCGGCGGTCGATATCGCCCGGCTCGCCGGGCTGCAGCCGGCCGGCGTGATCTGCGAGATCATGAACGACGACGGCACGATGTCGCGGCTGCCTGAGCTTGTCGCCTTCGCGCAGAAACACGGGCTCAAGGTGGGGACGATCTCGGACCTCATCGCCTACCGCCGCCGGCACGACAATCTGGTGAAGCAGAGCGCGTCGAAGAACGTCACCTCGGCCTATGGCGGTGAATGGTGCCTGCGGGTGTTCACCGACGACACCCAGGGCGCGGAGCACATCGTGCTGACCAAGGGCGATCTTGCCGGCGACACGCCGGTGCTGGTGCGGATGCATGCGCTCAATCCGCTCGAGGACGCGCTGGGGATCGGGCCGAAGCCGCATGACGAGTTGCCGCGGGCGATGGAGATCATCGCCAGGGCCGGCCGGGGCGCGGTGGTGCTCTTGCGCGATCCGGGGATGAAGCTCGCCGTCGACGGCGCGGTCTCGCCCCAGATCCTGCGCCAGTACGGGCTCGGCGCGCAGATCCTGTCGAGCCTCGGGATCACCCGGCTCACGCTGCTCACCGACAGCCCGCTGCCGAAGGTGGTGGGGCTCGAAGCCTATGACCTCACGATCGAGGGCACGCATCCGATCATGGGAGACTCCTGATGGCCGGGACCGAAAGCCATTACATCCTGCCGCGCCCGAGCTTCGACAAGCCGGTGAAGCTGCTCATCGTCGTGGCACCCTATTACCGCGACATCGCCGACGACCTGATCGCCGGGGCGAAGGCCGAGATCGAGGCGGCGGGGGCGACTTGGGATCTCGTCGAGGTGCCCGGCGCGCTGGAAGTGCCGACCGCGATCTCGATGGCCGACCGGCAATCCAATTTCGACGGGTTCGTTGCGCTCGGCTGCGTGATCCGTGGCGAGACGACGCATTACGAGACGGTCTGCAACGATTCGTCGCGCGGGCTCATGCTGCTCGGGCTGCAGGGCCTCGCGATCGGCAACGGCATCCTCACGGTGGAGAACCGCGATCAGGCCGCGGTGCGGGCGAACCCGGCCGACCAGAACAAGGGGGGCGGCGCGGCGGCGGCGGCGCTGCATCTCATCGCGCTCCGGCGCAAATGGGGACGGCCCGAGAAGCCCGTGGGCTTCCACCGGTTCGACGAGATCAAGCTCGCGGGCGATCCGGACGGCGGGGCCTCCGCATGACCCTCTCGGGCAACCAGAAACGCAAGATGCGCTCGGCGGCGCGGTTCTTCGCGGTGCAGGCGCTGTTCCAGATGGAAGCCGGCGCGCAGACCGTCGACCGGGTGGTGAAGGAATTCGAGGACCATCGCTTCGGCGAGGTGTTCGACGATTACGAGATGGCCGAGGCGGATGTCGATCTGTTCCGGGCGCTCATGGAAACCGCGGTGAACCTGCAGGCGAAGATCGACCAGATGACCGACCGGGCTCTGGTGGCGAAATGGCCGATCGGACGGATCGACCCGACGCTCAGGGCGCTGTTCCGTGCCGCCGGGGCCGAGCTCGTCGACAGCGACACGCCGCCCAAGGTGGTGATCACCGAATTCGTCGATATCGCGCGGGCGTTCTTTCCCGAGAGCGACGAGCCCAAGTTCGCCAATGCGGTGCTCGACCACATGGCGCGCGAGGCGCGGCCGGAGGCGTTCTAGAGGTCGTCTTCGGCGTCGGGCGACAACTCGTCATCCTGGTCCGGCCGATGTTCGCGGCTGTATTCGGCGGCGTAGTTGTCGATCTCGGCGCGCATCGCCTTGGTGACCTGTTTGTGCTCGGGCTCCTGGCGCAGCAGGGCCTCGGTCTCGCTCACCTGGGCCGACATCGTTGCGGTACCGTTGTTCAGCACCAACATCAGCGACATCGCCAGGACGCCGCCCTCGTCGGGGCCGGCGGCCTGGATGGTGATGCGGTCGACCCGCGGCGGCTGGATCAGCCGTGACAGCAGCAGATCGACGGTGGCGCCGATCTTGAGCGCGCGGGCCAGTTCGGACACCCGGGCGGCCTCGGTCTCGGTGGCCAGTGCGAGCCGTGCGCCGGGGCCGGATTGGCCGGTGGCGGCGTGGAGGGCGACGCCTCCGTCCGCGACCACGGCCCAGCGGTGGCCTGCGGTGGTCTCGACATCGAAGCAGAGCCGTTCCTTGCCGTCGACATTGTGGTGGCTGGCGTGGCCGAGGCGGGCGAGCGGCGCGGGCGGCTCGGCCTTGCCGGCGGCGAGGGCGAGGGCGGTGGAGAAGGGATCGGTCAGCTGGGCATCGAGGCCCGAGATCGAGAGGATACGGTCGCGTATGCCGCGGTCGGGGTTGAGATCGCAGAGCTTTTCGCGGGCGTCTTCGAGCTGAAGATCGGGCAGGGCCTTGAGTTCGGGCGCGCTGGCGACGTAGGCGGCGATCTTCGGGCGCAGCGGAAACCTTGCCTCGACCGCGGCGAACAGTTTGTCGAATTTCGCGAAGGCCGGGGACAGGCCGGGCGCGAGGCCGGTGAGCCGCGCGGCTTCGCCCGGCTTGGCGTCGAGCCATTCGGTCAGCTTGCGCAACACCATCAGCTGTTCGGCGGCGTCGGCGGCTTCGAGGCCGGCGAAGAGATCGGCGACGATCCGGGCGCGCTCGGCGCCGCAGCCGCGCAGGAACTGGGCGTGACCCGCGCTTTTCACCTGCGCGAGGTAGCTGTCCATGTGGAAGGCCTGCATCGCCCGGGGCGGCAACTCGTCGGGGTAGAAGCGGCCCTTGAGGGTGAGCGTGTTCACGTAATCGGTGAGGTCGGCCAACAGGGGGGCCACGTTGTCACCGGCGACATCGAGGGCCGAGCGCGAGACCAGGATCGGGAAGAGATCGGGATCGTCGTCGGGTTCGGGGGCGATGGCCGGCGCCGCGTTTCCGGCCGCGGCGAAGGGCGTGGCGAGACGGGAAAGGACCTTGAACATCGAAGCGCCTGTGGGTTTCGTGGGTGTTGGTCCGGTTTTCGCAGCAAACTGGGCCATAAATTGGGCGAAATCGGTGTGATTGTCCGCGCGACGGGCCTTGTTCCGGCCGGGATTCAGAGCTGGTGGACGTAGCGGCCGGGGGCGTCGTCGAGCGGCGGGTGGCCGAGATCGGGCGCGCCGAGGCCGGGCGGGGCCACGGGAGCACCGCTGCGCTCGGCGAGCCAGCGCGCGAGCTCGGGCCACCAGGAGCCGGAGGTGGGGGCGTGGCGGGCGTACCAGCTGTCGGGATCGGTGTAGCGGGCGCCGGCCTCGCGGTGACCGATGCGGAAATGGCTGCCGGGGTGGCCGGGCTCGCTGAGGATGCCGCCGTTGTGGCCGCCGGCGACGAGCAGGAAGGTCATCTCGCTGTCGGTGAACAGCCGCACCTTGTAGACCGAGCGCCAGGGGGCGATGTGATCGGCTTCGGTGGCGACGACGAAGAGGGGCGCCGAGATGTCCTTCAGCGCGATCACCCTTCCCTCGACGTCGAAGCGGCCGGCGGTGAGGCGGTTTTCGAGGAACAGCCCGCGCAGGTACTCGCCATGCATCCGGGCCGGCATCCGGGTGGTGTCGCCCGACCAGACGCCGAGATCAGTGGGCAGGTCGCGCTTGCCGAGGAAGTAGCGGCGGACCGCGCGCGACCAGATCAGGTCTTCGGCCCGGATCGCGGCGAAGGTGCCGGCCATCTGCGGGCGGTCGAGATAGCCCTGGTCCCACATCAGGTCTTCGAGGAAGGCGACCTGGCTTTCGTCGAGGAACAAGAGGAGATCGCCGGCTTCGGTGAAATCCACCTGGGCGGCCATCAGCGTGATCGAGGCGAGCCGGTCGTCGCCGTCGCGGGCCATGGCGGCGGCGGCGATCGCCAGCATGGTGCCGCCGAGGCAATAGCCGAGCGCGTGGACGCGGGCGCCGGGGAGAATGGCGTCGATCACGTCGAGCGCGTCCATCACGCCCCGGTGGCGGTAGTCTTCGAGCGAGAGATCGGCCTGGTCGGCCGAGGGGTTGCACCACGACAGCATGAAGACGGTGAAGCCTTCGGCCACGAGGTATTTGACCAGCGAGTTATGCGGCGAGAGGTCGAGCACGTAATATTTCATGATCCAGGCGGGAACGATCAGGATCGGCTCGGGGCGGACTTTTTCGGTGGTCGGCGTGTACTGGATAAGCTCGCAGATGTCGTTGCGGAACACGACCTTGCCCGGGGTGCAGGCGAGGTGCTTGCCGATCTCGTAGCCCTCTGGGATCGGATCATGGGCCTGGGTGATCGTATGGATCACATCGCGGGCAAACTGCGCGGTGCCCTCGACGAGGTTCAACCCGGCGCGGGCACGGGTCTCTTCGAGGATCTCTGGATTGGCCCAGGGGAAGTTCGAGGGCGAAACCACGTCGAGCGCCTGGCGGATCATGAACCCGGCGCGGTCGGCATCGGGTTTGCGCAGACCGCGCAGATCGTCGGTGGCGGCATGCCAGAAATCCTGCATCGCCAGAAAGGTCTGCTGCCAGAGCTGGAACGGCAGGGTCTGCCAGGCGGGATGGGTGAAACGGTGGTCTTGCGGGCGCGGCGCGAAGGGCGGCACGGGATCGGCGCCGGCCGCCTTCAGCGCGGCGAACTCGGTCAGTTTCAGCGCGCCCGCCTGGGCGCGCTCGGCGAGCTCAAGCTGGCGGCCCGGGGCGCGGGCGAGGTGCAGCGCCCAGTCGCTCCAGGCCTCGGCAATGGCGACGGGCGAGACCCCGCCGGTGAGGCGCGCCACGGCCGCGCGCGCGGCGCGGTCGATATTCTGGTGCGGGTGGACCGGGTGGGTGTCGGCGGGAACGGTGAGCGCCGTGGAGGCGGCCCCGGGCTTCGCCGCCGGGACGAGATCGGTTCGCTTCGGGGTCTTCGCTCTGGCTGCCATGGATCGCTCCCTCGGGACGCGCGCGGGCCTGGTGATAAGGTAATCACGGGTGCCGCCGCCCGCAATGATCCGGCGCAAGCGATTGCGGCCGAAGCGAGGTCGGGGAGGGCGCGCGATGGGCGGCCGACCGCCGGCCTCAAGGCCGAAAATGCAGCATTCGGCCGGGCCGCTTGCCGCAATTTCGCGCGTTTCGGCCGATCCCGGTCGATTTCGCGGGGCGTTGTCGGAGGCCTCTTGGCAATGACAAATCACATGCTAAGCTGTGAATAACAAATCCGCGGAGGTGAACATGCCCGAACTGGTCCGTCTCTATATCAAGAACGTCTTCTTCGGTTTCGGCCTCTCGGCACTGTTCGTGAGCGCGCTGCTCTACGCCAATGTCGGCAATCTCTGGCACCTGATCTCGACCTCGAATGTCGGCTGGATCGCGGTGGTGATGCTGGTGTTTTTCAACGGCGTGGTATTTGCCGGCGTGCAATTTGCGATCTCGATCATGCGAATGGAAGCGCAGGATGACGACCCGCAGGGCGGAAAGCGCGTGCCGGTCGCGACCAACATCCCGGCCCGGGTGAAGGTGGCGGCGGAGGCGCCGAAGGCGCGGGTTCACGAGCGCTGAGCTTTCATCAGGTCGATGACGTAGAGCGCCCCTTGCCGGGGCGCTTTTCGTTTCTGGCGGTCAGGTCTCGGAGTGGCCGTCATGGACAGCAAGGATCGCATCGAGCGGTTTCTTGATCTTGGCCACCGCCGGCACTGTCGCGCCCTCGGCCGGGTGGCCGACGGCGAGGATCATCACCGGCTTTTCATGCGCCGGGCGCCCGAGGGTGGCATTGAGGAATTTCATCGGGTTCGGCGTGTGTGTGAGGCAGGAGAGGCCGGCATTGTGCAGGGCCGCGATCAGGAAGCCGGTGGCGATGCCGACGCTTTCGGGCACGTAGTAATTCTTGAACCGTGTGCCGTCGTCGAATTCTCCCCAGCGCTGGGCGAAGATGACGATGAGCCAGGGGGCGATCTCGAGATGGGGTTTCTGCGCATCGGTGCCGAGCGGTTCGAGGGCGCGGAGCCATTCGTCGCCGGCGCCGCCATCGTAGAACCGGCCCTCCTCTTCTTCGGCCTCGGCCCGGATGCGGGACTTGAGCGCGGGGTCGGAGATGGCGGCGAAGAACCAGGGCTGGTGGTTGGCGCCGGAGGGGGCGCGGCCGGCGGTGGCGACGGCCGTCTCGATCAATTCGCGGGCCACCGGGCGGGGCGCGAAATCGCGGACCGAATGGCGGGTCTTCATCAGACCCAAGAAGGCGCTCGCGCGGGCCTGCATCGTGGCGTCGTCATAGGCGGCGCGGTCGGGCAGGGGGAGCGGCTCGTGCGGCAGGTTGGTCTTGGAAAACATCGTCCCTCCCCGGGGTCTGGCCGACGGGAGGGTAGAAAGTGGCGGGACCGCACGCAACCGTTGAGGCAACTTAATTCCCGAGGACCTGCATATACAGGTGGGCGCCAGGTAACCGGACCACGGTCCGGACAGAGCCAGCTCCCTCGGAAGTCTTTAAGGCCACCGGAATTTGACCTCGTGACGAGAAGGGCAGACCGCCGCAGGGAAACATAGGCTTGCAGCGCGGCGACGGCAAGGGGCGGGGCGCGGGCGGATCGATCGGGCGGTTGCGGCTGGACAAATGTTCATGGATTGTTCAATCTTCCCCCATGCAGGACATCGCCCTTCAACCCGGTCAGATCCTCGCCCGCGGCGTTGCGCGGCATCTGCGCCAGCACGGCTTCGTCTCGGTCGAGGAGTTCGTGCCCGTCCGGGGGCTGCGCATGGATGTCTTCGCGCTCGGGCCGCAGGGCGAGTTCTGGGTGATCGAGTGCAAATCGTCGCGGGCCGATTACCTGGCGGACGGCAAGTGGCAAGGCTATCTCGATTGGGGCGACCGGTATTTCTGGGCGGTGGACGCGGATTTTCCGACCGAGCTGTTGCCGGCGGAGACGGGGCTCATCATCGCCGACGGCTATGACGCGGAGATCCTGCGGATGGGGCCGGAGACCAAGGTGGCGCCGGCGCGGCGCAAGGTGTTGTTGCAGAAGTTCGCCCGTCACGCGGCGATCCGGCTGCAGGGTTACCGCGATCCGGGGGTGGCGGCGCTGAGCGGGCCGGAGGTCTGAGGTTTCGGGCCGGGGCTCCGGGTCAGCGCTTCTTCTTGCCCGGCGTCTTGCCCGGGCCCTTGCCGGCGTTCTGCGCGCGGGCCTGGGCGGCGGCGGCGCGGATCTCGTCGGCGATCTCCTCGGCCTCCTCGGGATCGAAATCCATCGGCAGGTCGATCCCGTCGCCGGCGACGTAGATCCGCACCATGCCGAGCGAGGTCGGCCCGATCTGCAGATTGGCGGTGATGTCGGTCTCGGTGTTGATGCCCATGGCGCGCGCTCCCCGGGGTTGAGCGCCGACCATGCGCGGGCGGAGGGGCATTTTCAAGCCCGAACCCGGGCACAGCCTCTTGCAATGCGCGGGAGCCGGCGGTACATCCCTCCCGCGTGCCGCCTTAGCTCAGTTGGTTAGAGCGCTGGATTGTGGATCCAGAGGTCCCCCGTTCAAGCCGGGGAGGCGGTACCATCTTCTCCTTATCCTCCGATCTCAAGCTCCTGGCGCAGCGTGGTGCCGTCGGGGGAGAACACCAGGGCGCGGCCGTCGGTGGTGACCACGAGGAGGTAGCCGGGGCCGCGGGTGACGGCTTCGGCCACCGCGCCGTCTGGGAGGGCGATGGTCTCGGGGAAGGCCGGGGCCAGCGCTGCGGGGGCGTTGACGCGCATGACAACCACGGCCACAAGCACTATGAAGCCTGCGATCATCGTCACCGTGAGCGTAGTGACGAGCCACTTGAGGTAGCGCACCAGGCGCGCATCCTTTTCGGAAAGCGGAGTTTCGCCCTCGATGTCCAAGCCGTCTCTCCTCAGGGTCGTTATCGCGGAAGACCCGCCCGGGCGCCTTGATAAGGCGCTGGCGCGCGATGTGCCAGAGGAAGCCGATCTGAGCCGGTCGCGGCTCGCCAGGCTGATCGAGGCGGGCGCGGTCACGCGGGACGGCGAGGCGCTGGTGGCGAAGGCCAAGGTGGCGGCGGGCGAGGTGATCGAGATCGCGCTGCCGCCGGTGGAGGAGAGCCATATCGGCGCCGAGGCGATCCCGCTCGACATCGTCTACGAGGACGACGACCTCGTGGTGGTCGACAAGCCCGCGGGCATGGTGGTGCATCCGGCGCCCGGCTCGCCCTCGGCGACGCTGGTGAACGCGCTCATCGCCCATTGCGGGGACAGCCTCTCGGGCGTGGGCGGCGAGAAGCGGCCGGGGATCGTGCACCGGATCGACAAGGATACCTCGGGCCTGCTGGTGGTGGCGAAATCCGACCGGGCGCATCACGGGCTCGCCGCGCAGTTCGAGGCGCACAGCGTCGAGCGGCACTACCGGGCCGTCGTGTTCGGCCTGCCCGACATGGGCGACCCGCGGCTCGGGGGCGTGCGCGGCGTGAGCTTCGAGCCGGGCGGCATCGTCAAGATCACCTCGCAGCTTGCCCGCCACAAGACCGACCGGCAGCGCCAGGCGGTGATCTGGTCGGGCGGGCGGCACGCGGTGACGCGGGCGCGGGTGGTCGAGGCCTTCGGCACCCCGCCCGCCGCCGCGCTGGTGGATTGCTGGCTGGAGACCGGACGGACGCATCAGATCCGGGTGCATATGGCCCATGCCGGGCACGGGCTGATCGGCGATCCGGTCTACGGCGGCAAGCGCCGGCTGTCGGAGAAGGCGGTGGGCGCGGCGGGCGCGGCGGCGGCGCGGGCGTTTTCGCGCCAGGCGCTGCATGCGGCGACGCTCGGGTTTGTCCATCCGGTGAGCGGGGAGGCGCTCAGGTTCGAGGCGCCGCTGCCCGAGGACATGGTGGCGCTGATCGCGGCGCTCCGGCAGGGATGAACGGGCCCCGCGGACGCGCGGGCGGCGCGCGGCCGGGCCTATCCATGACGCCCTGAAAATGCGATACTAGACCCCTGTCGCGGGCTGTCGGGAGGTGGCCCCGACGCATTCGTTCCGAATATTTCTCAACGATCTCAGGGAGGAGACGATGCCGGAACTCTACAGCGGTGGCTGCGACCATGTTCATACGAGCGTCAGCCACGAGCCGATCGACAACCATGTCTGCCATTGCAACGTGTGCAAGTCCGTCACCGGGCAGCAGACCACCCATGTGGTGTTTTTCAACTGGGGCGACGTGGCGGTCGATCACCCGGAAAAGCTGAACCGTCAGCCGTTCAACGCGAACAACCCCGACGGGCCGCTCGAGCTGTGCACCTGCGCCGATTGCGGCGCGGCGATCATGCTCGACGACAAGCAAAAGCGCATCCGGGTGGCGGTGCCCAATATCATGGGCTACGGCGCGGGCGTGCCGGAGGCGAGCTATCACGCCTTCTACGACGACACCAAGGGCTATCCGAAGCCCGACGACGGCCGGCCGGTCTACGAGGGGCTGCGGCCGGAGTTTGTCTGGCCTCAGGGCGCCTGAACCCCGTATTTCACGGGCTTGGACAGAGGCGGGGGCCGGGTTTGCCAGGCCCCCGCGAACCGTTCAGGGCCATCGCCTAAAACCCGATTGAAATACTCTGCAATTCCGCGTGAGCCCCCTGTCGGAGCGGCGGAAACAGGTTCATACTCCGTTCAACCTTTGTGCGTAGGGGAAGGCGCGGGGCCTTGAAACCCTGCTACCCGACCTTATCTGCAATGTTAAGCCTCGCAACATCGAGGGTCCACAGGGGAGAAAGTATGGCCAATTACGCGAACTTGCCGGCGCCGTCGCCGGAGGGCGGGCTGAACCGCTACCTGCAGGAAATCCGCAAGTTTCCGATGCTGGAGCCGGAAGAGGAATACATGCTGGCCAAGCGCTGGGTCGATCATGAGGACAGCGCCGCCGCGCACAAGCTGGTGACCAGCCATCTGCGTCTCGCGGCCAAGATCGCGATGGGTTACCGGGGCTACGGGCTGCCGCAGGCCGAGGTGATCTCGGAAGCGAACGTGGGCCTCATGCAGGCGGTGAAGCGGTTCGACCCGGAGAAGGGCTTCCGGCTCGCCACCTACGCGATGTGGTGGATCCGCGCCTCG
>JAGRMO010000127.1:0-462 GCA_020441205.1 Maritimibacter sp. | reverse complement strand
TCGTGGTCGCTGGTGAAGCTCGGCACGACGTCTGCCCAGAAGAAGCTGTTCTTCAACCTGCGCAAGGCGAAGGCGCGGATCGGCGCGCTGGAAGAGGGCGATCTGCGTCCCGAGAACGTGAAACAGATCGCGCACGATCTGAACGTGACCGAGGACGAGGTGATCTCGATGAACCGGCGGATGTCGGGGGGCGATGCGTCGCTCAACGCGACGATCTCGGCCGACGGCGATTCGACGATGCAATGGCAGGACTGGCTCGAGGACGAGGATGCGGACCAGGCCGGCGATTACGCCGAGCGCGACGAGCTGGAGACCCGGCGCGAGATGCTCGGCCTCGCGATGGCGGTGCTCAACGACCGTGAGAAGGACATCCTGACCCAGCGGCGGCTGACCGACGAGACGGTGACGCTCGAGACGCTGTCGGAGCAATACGGCGTGAGCCGCGAACGCATCCGCCAGATC
>JAGRMO010000126.1:4267-5412 GCA_020441205.1 Maritimibacter sp. | reverse complement strand
CGACATGCAGACCGAGATCGCGCTGGGCCTGCAAGGATCGCTCAGAGTTGGGCGGCTGATGGACGAGGGCCAGGCCGCGCCCGAGATGATCTCGCTCGTCAAGCGCAACAACGTCGGCAAGGCGCTCGACATCGCCCGCTTGGCCCGCGACATGCACGGCGGCAACGGCATCTCCGGCGAGTTCGGCGTGATCCGGCACATGATCAACCTCGAGACAGTCAACACCTACGAGGGCACCCACGACGTCCACGCGCTGATCCTCGGCCGGGCGCAGACCGGGCTCCAGGCGTTCTTCTGACCGGCTGGAGCGGGATCGGACGGGCCGGGGAGCGGCCCGTTCGATCCACAGGACTTGCCGAAAACAGGCCGCGCGGTGGGTAACACGCGCGCACGCCTGTGTCACAAACCAGATTTTTCGAACCTTTCCGCCGCAATGGGCCATCCCCTCGCCAACGCGCGACCGGCCGTCGCACGGATCCGCGCGCGCCCCTGTTCGCGCCCCCGCATCCGGGGCAGAATGGCCCCGACCACAGCAGGGACACCCGCCGATGAAACCCCAAACGCCTGACCACCAGCCGCCCGCCGACGCCGCCCGCCGCCGCGCCGCCGCGCCGGTGATCGTCTACCCGCCGGACACCCTGCCGCCCGCCGATCTCGCGCTCTACCGCGCCGCGCGCGAAGGCGCCGCGCTGCGCGCCGAGATCCGCGTGCCGCCCCGCGACGCCCGCGTGTTCGAGGTCAGGGCCGGCGAGACATTCCGCATCCGCTCCATCGAGGGGCCGCAGGTGGGCGATCTCAATCTGTGGAACGCCCATGACCTCGACGAGCGGTTCTTCTCCGGCAAGACCCGCGCCCTCCACGGCACCCATCTGTCGACCGGCGACCGGCTGTGGTCGTCCTTCCCGGCGCTGAGGCCGATGGCGACGATCGTCGACGATACGCTCGACTGGTACGGCATCGACGCCGACGGCGGCTCGGTCCACGACGTGATCGGCACGCGGTGCGATCCCTACACCAACTGCCTGCTCACCGGCGATCCCTACCATCATTGCTGCCATTCGAACCTCGCCCGCGCGCTGGCAGGCCACCTCGGCACCACGCCCGCCGAGGCCGAGGCCCATGTCCACGACGTGCTCAACGTCTTC
>JAGRMO010000126.1:0-4240 GCA_020441205.1 Maritimibacter sp. | reverse complement strand
TATTTCATGAAGGCGAGCCCGGTGCGCCCGGGCGACCACATCGAGCTCTTCGCCGAGATCGACCTCTTGGGCGCGCTCTCGGCCTGCCCGGGCGGCGATTGCTCCACGGGCCACTCGTCGGACGCCGCCGCCTGTCACCCGCTGATGGTCGAGATCTTCAGCCCCGCGCCGGGCGCGCTCGACGGATGGACCCCGCCCGCGCCAAGCCGCTACGACCGCTCGCACGGCGCCTAGCCCCCCGCGCCGGTCGGAGCGGGCGACCCAGGCTCAGCAATAGCGTTCGATCCCCACGAGCTGCGGGTAGGAATACCGGTCGCCCATCGCCCAGCCCACCGGCAGGATCCGGTCGAGCTCGGCCCTGTCCTCGGCCGAGAACACGATCTCGTCGGCCCCCGCCCATTCCGCGAGATGGCGCGCCGAGCGCGTGGCCGGGATCGGGATCAGATGCGCGCCCTGCTGCATCACCCAGGCGATCGCCACCGCCGCCGTGGGCCAGCCGCGCGCCGCCGCGAAGGCTCTGAAGGCCCGCACGTAGTCCATGTTCTGGCGGAAGTTGCGCCCAAGGAAGCGCGGGTTGGCGCCGCGTATATCCTTGGGTCCGAAGCGGCCCGGATCGAGATCGACATCGGCGAGAATCCCGCGCCCGAGCGGCGAGAACGGCACGAAGGCGGTGCCGAGCTCGGCGCAGGCCTGGATCATCCCGAGCTCGGGCAGCCGGGTCCACAGTGAGTATTCCGATTGCACCGCGTCGACATGGCCCACGCTGTGGGCGAGCCTCAGCGAGGCGGGCGAAATCTCCGAATAGCCGATCCCGCCGATCAGCCCTTCCGCCTTGAATTTCAGCAGCGTCTCGGTGACTTTCTCGATCGGGATCGACCAGTCGCGGCGGTGAATGTAGTATAACTCCACCCGGTCGACGCCGAGCCGCCCGAGCGAGGCCTCGAGCTCGCGCCGCAGATAGTCCTCCGAATTGTCGACCGTGCCGCGCGGCGCGCCGATCACGATCCCGCCCTTGGTGGCGATCTTGAACCGCTTGCCGCGATCCGCCTGCCAGGCGCCGATGGTTTCCTCCGACGTATAGGGCCCATAGATGTTCGACGTATCCAGAAAGTCGATCCCCATCTCCACCAGCGCGTCCAGCGTGGCGAAACTTTCGTCGCGGTCGGTGGGACCGTAGAACCCGCCGAAACTCATCGCCCCGAAGGAAAGGGCCGAAACCTCGGGCCCGTGCCGGCCCAGCTTGCGCGTCTTCATCACTCATTCCTTGTGTTCTGTCCCGCGCGCCGGTCGCGGCCGGCGCGGGTGCTCAGGCAAAGGCCGCCTCCAGCGCGACCTCGACCATGTCGCCGAAGCTGCGCTCGCGCTGATCCGACGGCAGCGCCTCGCCGGTCACCAGACTGTCCGACACCGTCAGCACCGCGAGCGCGCGAATGCCGTAGCGCGCGGCGAGAATGTAGAGCTCGGCCGCCTCCATCTCGACGGCCAGAACGCCGTGGCGGGTCATCTGCTCGGTAAGGTCGGGGCGCTCGTCGTAGAACACGTCCGACGAATAGATCCCGCCGACATGCGGGGTGATCCCGCGCGCGGTCGCCGCTGCATGGGCCGCCGCGATCAGGCCGAAATCGGCCGCCGGCGCGAAGTTGAGCTCGCGGAATATGCCCGACGACGGCGTCGACAGGGTCGACGAGGTCATCGCCAGCACCACGTCGCGCACTTTCACCTCCGGTTGCATCGCGCCGCAGGAGCCGATGCGGATGAGCGTCTTGGCGCCGTAATCGCGAATGAGTTCGTTGGCATAGATCGACAGCGACGGCATCCCCATGCCCGAACCCTGGATCGACACCCTATGGCCGCGCCAGGTGCCGGTGAAGCCGAACATGCCGCGTACTTCATGGACCAGTTCGGCCCTCTCCAGAAACGTCTCCGCCGCCCAGCGCGCGCGGTACGGATCGCCCGGCATCAACACGGTTTCGGCGATCTGGCCGGGTTTGGCTCCGATATGAACGGTCATGGGAATCCCCTCGCGATCTCACCGCGAGTGTAACCACCAGATCGACGAAGGACAGGGGCGATTGGCCACGTGGTGCGGATTTCCGGTTCCCACCCGGCCGGGCCTGATCCCGGGCGGAGCGGCCTCGGGCGCCGCGAAGCGGTTCCCCGAAGGCGAAAAGCGCCTGCCGAGGACCGGCCAGCGTGGGAATGTGTGGGGGAAATGAGAAACGGGGGGGCAGGGCGCCGATTCAACTGCGTAAGTTCCGGGCGCCATGCCTGTTTCGCGTTATTCCGGGCGGCGGGGCCGCCGCCCGAAGAATATTCAGGGCAAGGCCCTCAGATCGCGCAATCTTCCCGGTTTCCGCCGGCCGCGATATGCGCGGTCATCCATTTCGGCGCCCGGCCGCGGCCCGACCAGGTTTCGTCCGCGTTATTCGGGTTCTTGTATTTCGGAGCAACCTTAGCGCGACCGTCGGAATTCTTTTTCGCCCGCGGTTGCGAAGCGGGTTTCGCCGCCGGTTTCGCCGCCGGTTTTTCGCCGGTCAGCTCGGCGAGCGAAAACCCGTGTTTCTTCGCCGCTTCCTGCGCCGCTTTCAGCGCCGCCTTCTTGTCCTGGCTGTCGAGTTTCGCAATCGCGGCGTCGACGTCGGCCCGGAGCTTTTCGAGCTGCTTGCGCGACATTTGTCTGAGTTCGGCTTTCATGTACATCTCCGAGGGCGGGATCGTTGATCCGATCGCTGGGTTATATTCATCGCGTGGTAACAGGAGCGGTTTCGTTTTAAAAGAGGCAAAGTTGAAAAAGTGTAAATCCGTGAAGAAATACACCGTGGACAAATCGGATCAAAACAGGGGTATTCCCGGAACGCGAAGAAAAAGTCTTCGTTTTCCGAAACACTTATCGGGTGATGCGAAATCCCGGCGGAACCGCGCCCGGATCGGCGGGTTCTGTCGCCACATGCGCGACCCTGGCCCATCGCGGGCCCTGGTGAAACGCCGCGACCATTTCGGCCACCGCGTCGTCCGGTCCGCCGATGAGCGCGACGACCGAGCCGTCGGGCTGGTTGCGCACCCAGCCCTCAAGCCCGAGCGCCCGCGCGCGGCCCTCCGTCCAGGCGCGAAAGCTCACGCCCTGCACGCGGCCCGTCACCCGCACGAGAAGCGCGGTGGCGGGCGCGTCGCTCACTCTGCCGCCCGCGCCCGCGGATCGGCCAGCGTGACGATATCGGCCATGATCGTGTTGAGTTCGAAATCCTTGGGCGTATAGACCTTGGCCACGCCCATGGCCCTGAGCCGCGCCGCGTCGTCCTCGGGGATGATCCCGCCGGCCACCACCGGCACGTCGCCGAGCCCCGCCGCGCGCATCAGCCCCATCAGCTCCTCGATCAGCGGGATATGGCTGCCGGACAATATCGACAGCCCGACCACATGCGCGCCGTCGCGCGCTGCACTGTCGACGATCTCGGCGGGCGTCAGCCGGATCCCGTCGTAGGTGATGTCCATGCCGCAATCGCGCGCCCGCGCGGCGATCTGCTCGGCCCCGTTCGAATGGCCGTCGAGCCCGGGCTTGCCGACCACGAACTTGAGCCGCCGCCCGAGCGCGTCCGACACCGCGTCGACCCGGGCGCGAATGTCGTCGAGCCCCTCGGTGCGGTTCGACGGTGATTTCGACACGCCGGTCGGCCCCCGGTACTGGCCGAAGGCCGCGCGCACCGCGTCGCCCCATTCGCCGGTGGTGGCACCCGCCTTGGCCGCCGCGATCGAGGCGGGCATCACGTTCTCGCCCGAGCGCGCCACCCGGGCCAGCTCGTCGAGCGCCTTTTTCACGGCGCTCTCATCGCGGCTCGCGCGCCAGGCCTGCAGCCGGGCGATCTGGTCGGCCTCGGCCTCGGGGTCGGCGACCATGATCGCCTCCGGCCCGGAGGTGAGCGGCGAGGGCGCGTGTTCGGTCCATTTGTTCACGCCGACGACGGTGGTCTCGCCCACCTCGATCCGCGCGATCCGCTCGGCATTCGACTCGACCAGCCGCGACTTCATGTAGTCGATGGCCTCCATCGCCCCGCCCATCGCGTCGATCTGCTTGAGCTCGGCCCGCGCGCCCGCCTTGAGCTGTTCAACCTTGGCTTCGATCGCCGGGTTGCCGTCGAAAATATCGCCGAATTCCAGAAGGTCGGTCTCGAAGGCGAGAATCTGTTGCATCCTGAGCGACCATTGCTGATCCCACGGCCGGGGCAGGCCGAGCGCCTCGTTC
>JAGRMO010000125.1:9482-12032 GCA_020441205.1 Maritimibacter sp. | reverse complement strand
CTGTTCACCGAGTTCTTCGCCGATCCGTCGATGACGGCCGAGGCCGCCCAGGCCCGGTTCGCCGAGATGATCGCGCAAGCCGAGTGATCTGAGCACAGCGACCGGCCGGCTCGCGCGCCACCCGCGCGCGGGCCGGTCACCATAGCTGCGAGGAAGGGGACGGGCCGATGGCGACCGAGCGTCCGATTCAGCTGTTCCGCAACAAGACGGCCAAGATCGCGGCGATCCCCATGATCCTTACCGCGCTCGTCGTCTTCGTCGGCGGAACCGTCTGGACGGTGGTTTACAGTTTCACCAAGTCGGGCCTGTTGCCGCGACTGAAATGGGTCGGGCTCGACCAGTACGAGCGGCTCTGGTCGACCAACCGCTGGATGGTCTCGATCGAGAACCTGGCGATCTACGGCATCCTGACGCTGGTGCTGGTGTTCGTCATCGGCTTCCTGCTGGCGGCGCTGATCGACCAGAAGATCCGCTTCGAGAACACCATCCGCACTGTCATCCTCTACCCCTACGCGCTGAGCTTCGTGGTCACCGGCCTGGTCTGGCAGTGGATCCTGAATCCGCAGTTCGGGCTCCAGTCGATCGTGCGCGATCTCGGCTGGACCGGCTTCACCTTCGATCCGCTCTACACCCCCTCGATCGCGATCTACGGCGTGCTGATCGCCGGGCTCTGGCAGGGCTCGGGCCTGGTCATGGTGCTGATGCTCGCGGGGCTGCGCGGCATCGACCAGGAGGTCTGGAAGGCCGCCCGGATCGACGGCATCCCGACCTGGAAGACCTACCTGTTCATCGTCATCCCGATGATGCGCCCGGTGTTCATCACCACGCTGGTGCTCGTCGTCACCGGCATCGTGCGGATCTACGACCTGATCGTCGCCCAGACCGGTGGCGGCCCCGGGATCGCAACCGAAGTGCCGGCGAAATACGTCTACGACATGATGTTCCAGGCCGCCAATCTCGGCCAGGCCTTCGCCGCCTCGACGACGATGCTGCTGACCGTCGCGATCTTCGTGATCCCCTGGGCGATGATGGAATTCGGAGGCAAACGCCGTGGCTGAACTCACCGCAACCGCCCTCGACGGGCCCCGGGGCACCAAGCCGCGAAAGACCTTCTCGCGCCGCAACATCCTGCTCTACGGGACGCTCATCGTCGTGGCGCTCTACTACGCCGTGCCGCTTTACGTGATGGTCGTCACCTCGCTCAAGGGCATGCCGGAAATCCGCCTCGGCAACATCTTCTCGCCGCCGATGGAGATCACCTTCGCCCCCTGGGTCAAGGCCTGGTCCGAGGCCTGCACCGGGCTCAAATGCGAAGGCCTGTCGATCGGCTTCTGGAACTCGGTGCGCATCACCGTGCCCTCGGTCCTCATCTCGATCGCCATCGCCAGCGTGAATGGCTACGCGCTCGCCAACTGGAAGTTCAAGGGTGCCGACGTGTTCTTCACCATCCTGATCTTCGGCGCCTTCATCCCCTACCAGGTGATGCTTTACCCGATCGTCATCATGCTGCGCGAAATCGGCCTCTACGGCGATCTCGGCGGCCTCGTCATCGTCCATTCGATCTTCGGCATGCCGATCCTGACGCTCCTGTTCCGCAACTACTTCACCTCGCTGCCGGAAGAGCTGTTCAAGGCCGCCCGCGTCGATGGCGCCGGCTTCTGGGGGATCTATTTCCGGGTGATGCTGCCGATGTCGATCCCGATCTACACCGTCGCCGTCATCCTGCAGGTCACCGGCATCTGGAACGACTTCCTGTTCGGCGTGGTCTTCACCGGCCCCGAGGCCTACCCGATGACGGTGGCGCTCAACAACATCGTCAACTCGACCCAGGGCGTCGTTGAATACAACGTCAACATGGCGGCGACCATCATCACCGGGCTCGTGCCCCTCACCATCTACTTCGTCTCCGGCAGACTTTTCGTACGCGGCATCGCCGCGGGCGCCGTGAAAGGCTAGGGCTCATGACCGCGACCGAAACCAAGAAGAAATCCGTCGAGGTCAAGGCGCTCGACTTGCATTTCGGCGCCGTTAAGGTGCTGCAGAACCTCGATCTCGACATCTACGAGGGCGAGTTCCTGGTGCTGCTGGGCTCGTCCGGATGCGGCAAGTCCACGCTGCTCAACTGCATCGCCGGCCTTCTCGACATCACCGACGGGCAGATCTGGATCGAGGGCAAGAACGTGACCTGGGCCGAACCCAGCGAGCGCGGCATCGGCATGGTGTTCCAGTCCTACGCGCTCTATCCGCAGATGACGGTGGAGAAGAACCTCTCGTTCGGCCTGCGCAACGCAAGGATGCCCAAGGCCGAGATCGAAGAGCGTGTGAAGCGCGCGGCCGGCATCCTGCAGATCGAACCGCTGCTCGGCCGCAAGCCCGCGGCGCTCTCGGGCGGCCAGCGCCAGCGTGTCGCTATCGGCCGGGCGCTGGTGCGCGACGCCGACGTCTACCTGTTCGACGAGCCGCTCTCGAACCTTGACGCCAAACTGCGCGCCGACCTGCGCGTCGAGATCAAGAAACTGCACGAGCGGCTCGGCAACACGATGATCTACG
>JAGRMO010000125.1:0-9467 GCA_020441205.1 Maritimibacter sp. | reverse complement strand
ATGACGCTGGCCGACCGGATCGCCATCATGAAGGACGGCAAGATCATGCAGCTGGCGTCGCCCAACGAGATCTACAACCGGCCGCTCAACCTATACGTCGCCGATTTCATCGGCTCGCCGTCGATGAACTTCCTCCATGGCGAGCTGAAGGACGGCAATTTCGTCCTCGACGGCATCACCATCCCGATGGCGGGATACGACTTCGCCGCCGGCTCGCGCCATGACGGCAAGGCGATCATTGGGCTCCGGCCCGAGCATATCGCAACCGGCGACGCGCTGGCGTCGGCCGCGGTGACCGCGAAAGTGAAGGTCGAACTGGTCGAGCCGATGGGGTCGGACACGCTGATCTATGCCACGCTCGCGGGCGAAACCATCCATGTGCGGATGGACGGCCAGGTGCAGGTGGGCATCGGTGACGAGGTCGAGATCGGCTTCCAGCCCGACCGCGCCTCGCTGTTCGATCCGGCGAGCGAGTTGAGGCTGTAGCCATGCCCGCACCCGGGTTCCAGACCCTTTCCGGGCTCTGGGCGCTGAGCGACGAGACCGGCGATTATGTCTGCGAGATGACTCTGCCCGGCGACGGGGTGAGCGCGCTCGAACGCGCGGGCCACATTCCCGACCCCTATTTCGGCCGCAACGAGGTCGCGCTGCGCTGGATCGGCGAGCGCGATTGGACCGCCCGGCGGGTGGTGGACTTGACCGACAGTGACGTCGAGCTGGTGGTCAAGGGCCTCGACTGCGTCGCGACGATCCGCTGGAACGGCGCGGTCGTGCTGGAGGCCGAGAACCAGTTCCGGACCTACCGGGTCGATCTCTCCGAGGTCGCCGTCGAGGGCGAGAACGCGGTCGAGATCGTGTTCCACAGCCCGGTCCGCGAAGCGGCGAAGCGCCAGGCGGAACAGCCCTTCTTTGTCCCTTTCACGAAGAACTACCCGGTGCCCAACGGCAACATGCTGCGCAAGGTGCAGGCCGATTTCGGCTGGGACTGGAACATCGCGCTGACGCCGTTCGGGCTCGAGGGCGACATTCGGCTGGAGCCGAAAGGCGCGGTGCGGATCGACGCGGTGCGGGTCATCCAGCTGCACCAGCCCGGCCATGCCTTGGTCGACGTGGTCGTAGCCGTGGTGAATGCCGACGGTGCCGAAGTGCGGGCCGCTTTCTGCGGCATTGAGAAGACCGGGACGGTGAGGGAGGAATTCGCCCGGCTGACATTCGAGATCGACAACCCCGTACTCTGGTGGCCGATCGGGCAGGGGCCGCAGGTGCTCCATGACCTCGAAGTCAACGTCGCGGGGGTGTCGGAGACGAAACGCATCGGCCTGCGCTCGATCGAGCTGGTCCGCGAACCGGACCCCGCCGGCGAAAGCTTCACTTTCCGCGTCAACGGCCGCGACGTCTTCATGAAGGGCGCCAACTGGATCATGGCCGACGCGCTCTCGGGCCGGATCACGCCCGAGAAGACCCGCGCGCTCCTGCAATCGGCGGCGGACGCGCATATGAACATGCTCCGGGTCTGGGGCGGCGGCCGCTACGAGCCCGACAGCTTCTATGAGGCCTGCGACGAGCTCGGCCTGCTAATCTGGCAGGACTTCATGTTCGCCTGTTCGCTCTACCCCTCCACTGACCGGTTCCTTGCGGAAGTGCGAGGGGAAGTGATCGAACAGGTTTGGCGGCTCCAGCACCACGCCTGCCTCGCACTCTGGTGCGGCGACAACGAGCTCGTCGGCGCGCTCGACTGGTACCCGGAAAGCCGCGAGAACCGCGACCGTTATCTTGTGAGCTACGACCGGCTCAACCGGACCATCGAGCAGACCCTGGCACAGGTCGGCCCGACGTCCAACTGGTGGCCGTCCTCGCCCTCTCTCGGCCCGCTCGACTTCCGCGACGGCTGGCATGTCGTGGGGCAGGGAGATGAACGGGGCGACATGCATTTCTGGTCGGTCTGGCACGAAAACCGCGAATTCGATCACTACCGTGACGTCGCCCCCCGGTTCTGCTCGGAGTTCGGCTTCCAGTCCTACCCCTCGATGCCGGTAATCGAGAGCTTCACCGCGCCGGAGGACCGCAACATCGCGTCCCCGGTGTTCGAGAACCACCAGAAGAACAAGGGCGGCAACGAGCGGATCGCGGCCACCATGTTCCGTTATTTCCGTTGGCCGGAACGCTTCGCCGATTTCGTCTGGCTCAGCCAGGTCCAGCAGGCCGAGGCGATCAAGACGGCGGTAACTCACTGGCGGGGCCTCAAGCCCCATTGCATGGGCACGCTCTACTGGCAGCTCAACGACACCTGGCCGGTCTGCTCCTGGTCTTCGCTCGACTACGGCGGCGGCTGGAAGCTCCTGCATTACGCGGCCCAACGTTTCTTCGCCCCGGTCACTGTGGTGGCAGTGCCGGATGACGGCCAGATCGTGCTGAAGGCGGTCAACGATCGCGCCGAGCCGGTCGGGCTCACCGTCACCGCCCACGCGGTCGACCTTGCCGGCACGACCCGGCTGATCGACGAGGTGGCCTTGCGGATGGCCGACGCGGCCGAGGAGGCGCTGATCGTGCCCCCGGGCAGCCTCGGCCCCGACGAGATGCTCGCTTTCACCTGGGAAGGGTCCGACGGCTGTCGGGGCGGCGACCTGTTTGCGCCGCTGCCGTACAAGGCCTACGATCTGCGCGACCCGGGCCTTGCCCTGACGGCGGACGGCAACCGCCTCACCCTCACCACGGAGGCGCTCGCGCTGTTCGTCACCATCGAGGCCGACGTGCCCGGCCGGTTCAGCCAGAACGCCTTCGCCCTGTTCCCCGGCCACCCGGCCGAGATCACCTTCCACCCTTGCAATCCCGACGCGAAGGCGGTCTTCCGTCTGCGCGATCTCTATTCCGCCACCATGGCCCGTTGAAAGGAAAACCGATGCCCGCGATCTCGTACCAGCTCTATTCCTCCCGCAACTGGCCGATCGAAGAAACCGTCGCGATGCTCGAAGATCTCGGCGTCGAGGAAGTCGAGGGCTTCGGCCCGCTCTACGACGACCCGGCCGCGACCAAGGCGCTGCTCGACGCCCACGGGCTCAAGATGACCACCGGCCATTTCGCGCTCGACCTCGTCGAAGGCGATCCCGAGCGGACGCTGGAGATTGCCCGCATCCTCGGCGTCGAAGCGGTGATCGTGCCCTGGATCGCGCCCGATCTCCGCCCCACCGACAAGGCCGGCTGGCAGGCGCTGGCCGAGCGCGTCGCCAAGGCCGGCGAACCGATCCGCGCCGCCGGCCTTGCCTACGGCTGGCACAACCACGATTTCGAGTTTCTGCCCTGCGACGACGGCACCCTCGGGATCGAGGAGATCGCCGCCCAGCCGGGGATCGGGCTCGAACTCGACCTCGCCTGGATCCATGTCGCCGGCGAAGACCCCTCGGAGTGGATCGAGAAATACGCCGGCAAGATCCTTGCCGTGCATATCAAGGACCGCGCGCCCGCCGGTGAAAAAGAAGACGAAGGCGGCTGGGCCGATCTGGGCGAAGGCGAAGTGGACTACACCCATATCATCCTCGCGCTGGGCGAGGCCGAAGTGGAGCGCTGGGTGATCGAGCACGACAACCCGTCAGATCACCGCCGCTTCGCCACTAGGTCGTTCAACGCAGTCTCGATGTTCGTCTGAGGAGATCAGGATCATGAGCAAGATCGGAATTGGCATCGTCGGCTGCGGCAACATTTCCACCGCCTATCTGGAGCTGGCGCCGCTGTTCAAATCGCTCGAGGTGCGGGCGGTGGCCGATATCAACCCGAAGGCCGCCGAGGCCCAGGCGGCCAAGTTCGGCGTCCGCGCCGAGAGCGTCGACGCGCTGATCGCGGCGGGCGACATCGACATGGTGGTCAACCTCACCGTGCCGGCGGCGCATTTCGAGGTCTCTCGCCGGGTGCTGGAGGCAGGCAAGCACAGCTATGCCGAAAAGCCCTTCGTGCTGACCCTCGAAGAGGGCGAGGCGTTGCGCGATCTGGCCGAGAAGAAAAACCTGCGCGTGGGCTCCGCGCCCGATACCTTCCTAGGTGGCGCCCACCAGCTCGCGCGTGCCACCATCGACCATGGCCGCATCGGCCGGGTGATCGGCGGCACCGCCCATGTGATGGGCCACGGCATGGAGGCCTGGCACCCGAACCCCGACTTCTTCTTCCAGCCCGGCGGCGGCCCGGTGCTCGATCTCGGCCCCTATTACATCACCAACCTCGTGCAGCTCATCGGCCCGGTGCGCGCCGTCACCGCGATGGCGGTGGCGAGCTTCCAGACCCGCACCATCGGCAACGGCCCACGCGAGGGCGAAGAGGTGCCAGTGGGCACGCCCACCAACATCCACGCGGTGATGGAGTTCGAGAACGGCGCCATCGTCACGCTCGGCGCCTCGTGGGACGTCTGGGCGCATCGCCACGGCAATATGGAGCTCTACGGCGAGACCGGCTCGCTCTACGTGCCCGACCCGAATTTCTTTGGCGGCGACGTATCGCTGGTGGCGGCCGGCAAGGCGCCGGTCGAGCTCAGCTGGGATCACCCCTTTGGCCGCCCGAACAAGACCGACAACAGCGGCACCGCACGCGCCAACTACCGCACCGCCGGCCTTGCCGAAATGGCCTCCGCCATCGCCGCAGGCCGCGGCCACCGGGCCAACCTCGATCTCGCGCTGCATGTGGTCGACGTGATGACCTCGATCCTCAAGTCCGCCGAACGGCGAGATTGGGTCGAGCTGGCCACCACCTGCGACCGTCCCGCCGCCCTCGGCCCGGAAGAGGCCGCGGCGCTTTTGGCCTGAATGCGATGGACGGCTTCGCCCTTCGTCCACTCAGCCCCGAGACCTGGGACGCCTACGCGGCGCTCATCGAGCGCCACAAGGGTGTCTGGGGCGGCTGTTGGTGCCTTGTATTCCACGAAGGCCAGAAGAAGGACGCCGTCGCCGAGCGCCGGGCGCGCAAACAGGCGTTGGTGACCGCCGGCAAATCGCACGCCGCGCTGGTCTTCGATGGCGACCGCGCGGTGGGCTGGGCCCAGTACGGCCCCCGCGACGCGCTTCTCCACATCAAGAACCGCAAGGCCTACGAGGCCGGCGCCGACGGTGAAGCCCCGGACGACTGGCGCATCACCTGCTTCTTCGTCGACGGCGACTACCGCCGCAGAGGCGTCGGCGAGCTTGCGCTGAACGGCGCGCTCGCCGAAATCGCCCGCTCCGGCGGCGGCGTGGTCGAGGCCTTCCCGGAGGCCATCGAGGGCCAGAAGACCTCGGCCGGCTTCCTCTGGCACGGCACCCTGTCGATGTATGAGCGTGCCGGTTTCTCTGCTATCCGGAAAATCGGCAAGCACCGCTGGGTGGTGCGCCGTCACGTCGAAGGAACCAAGCCATGATCCGCAACCCCGTGCTGCCCGGCTTCAACCCCGACCCGTCCTTCCTTCGGGTCGGCGAGGACTACTACATCGCGACCAGCACCTTCGAATGGTATCCGGGCGTGCAGATCTTCCATTCCCGCGACCTGGTGAACTGGACGCTGGTCGCTCGGCCTCTCAATCGCGCGGCGCTGCTCGACATGCGCGGCAACCCCGACAGCTGTGGCATCTGGGCGCCCTGTCTCAGCCATGACGGCGAGAAGTTCTGGCTCGTCTACACCGACGTGAAGCGCTACGACGGCGCCTTCAAGGACGCGCATAATTACATCACCGCCTGCGAGACCATCGACGGCGACTGGTGCGATCCCTGGTACGTCAACTCGTCGGGCTTCGACCCGTCGCTGTTCCACGACGACGACGGCCGGAAGTGGTTCGTCAACATGCTGCTGAACCACCGCGCCCCCGGCACCGGCCGCAATCCGGCCCACAATCGCTTCGACGGCATCGTGCTGCAGGAATGGTCGCCGGAGGAGGGGCTCATCGGCCCGATCACCAACATCTGGGCGGGTACCGATCGCGGCCTCACCGAAGCGCCGCATCTGTTCAAACGAAACGGCTGGTACTACCTCACCACCGCCGAAGGCGGCACCGGCTACGACCATGCCGTGTCGATGGCCCGCTCGCGCACCATCGAGGGACCCTACGAGACCCACCCGAACAAGCATCTCATCTGCAACGCCACCGAGCCCGCCCATCCGATCCAGCGCACCGGCCACGGTCAATATGTCGAAACGCCGGACGGCCAAATCTACCACACCTTCCTGATGGGCCGCCCGATCTCCGGGCCGGACGGCAAGGGGCATTACTGCCCGCTCGGGCGCGAGACCGGGATCGAGCGCTGCGTCTGGCGCGACGACGACTGGCTCTACCTCGAAACCGGCGGCATGGTGGCGCGGCGCGAAGTGCCCTCGCCGACCGGTGCCGTGCCCGCTCCGCCCGAGCGCGTCGACTACAGCTTCGAGACGCTGCCGATTGATTTCCAATGGCTTCGCACCCCGGAGCCCGAGCGCATCTTCCGCCACGAGGATGGCGCCCTCGTGCTGATCGGCCGCGAATCCATCGGATCGTGGTTCGAACAGGCGCTCGTCGCCCGGCGTCAGCAGCACCACCGTTACGCCGCCGAATGCACCCTCGACTTCGCCCCCGATACCTACCAGGCGGCGGCCGGGCTCACGACCTATTACAACCGCACCAAGCTGCACGCCCTCATGCTGAGCCACGAGCCCGACGTCGGACGGGTTCTCAACATCTTCTCGTGCAACGGTCACTATCCCGAAGGCAATTTCGACTACCCGTTGAAACAGCCGGTGCCGGTCGGCGACGGGCGGGTCGAGCTGGGCGTGCGGGTCGACCATGCCACCCAGCAGTTCTTCTGGCGGCAGGGCGACGCCAACTGGCAGGCGATCGGCCCGAAGCTCAACGCCGCGGTGATCTCCGACGAGGGCGGGCGCGGCGAGCATGGCTCGTTCACCGGCGCCTTCGTCGGCATGGCCGCCTTCGACATCTCCGGCCGCGGGACTGAGGCGCGGTTCACGCGCTTCAGCTACGATCCGACGTGACCTACCGGCTCGCCATCCACGATCTCGCCAGCGGCGCGGCGCGGACGGTACTCGAGACCGACCGGCATATCGAGGCGCCGAACTGGCACAGGGACGGCTACCTGATCGTGAACGCGGCCGGCCGGCTCTACCGGGTGCCGCTCGATGCGCCTGACCTGGTCGAGGTCGACACCGGCTTCGCGACGCGGCTCAACAACGATCACGGCATCTCGCCGGACGGGACGCGGCTCGCGATCAGCAATCACACCGTGCCGGGAAAGTCCTGCATCTATACCCTCCCGGTGGAAGGCGGCACGCCCGTGGAGGTTACTGCGAACACGCCGTCCTGGTGGCACGGCTGGNNTGCATCGACATCGTCACGGGCGATATCCGCACCGTGCACGAGACCGACGCCCATATCGAGGCGCCGAACTGGTCGCCGGACGGGAGGACGCTCGTCTTCAACGGCGGCGGGCTGATCTACCGCATGCCGGCCGGCGGCGGCGAGGTCGAACTCATCGACACCGACTTCGCCGTGCGCTGCAACAACGACCACGGCATTTCGCCGGACGGGACCCAGCTCGTCATCAGCGACAGCACGGAAGACGACGCGTCGTGCATCTATGTGCTGCCGATCGGGGGCGGTGCCCCGCGGCGCATCACGGCTCTGACGCCGTCCTGGTGGCACGGCTGGTCGCCCGACGGCGCGCGGCTGACCTATCCGGCGGTGCGGGACGGGCAGTTCGACATCTACACCATCGCCGTCGAGGGCGGCGACGAGACCCGCGTGACCGATGGGCGGTTCGACCACACCGATGGCCCCGATTACACGCCGGACGGGGCCTGGATCTGGTTCAACGCCGAAACCGGCGGGCACTGCGATCTGTGGCGCATCCGGCCCGACGGATGCGACCTCGAGCGGATGACGGAGGGCGACAGCGTCGACTGGTTCCCGCACCCCTCGCCGGACGGGGCGCATGTGCTCTACCTCGCCTACGCGCCCGGCACCGAGGGCCACCCGGCCGAGCGCACAGTGGAGCTGCGGCTGATGCCGGCCGAGGGCGGTGCCTCGCGGTGCCTGCGCCGGCTGCTGGGCGGGCAGGGGACGATCAACGTGCCGTCCTGGGCACCCGACGGCAGCGCCTTCGCCTATGTCGAGATCGTCTGACGGGCTGTCCTTGGCCCGCCCGAAGCCGGGGGGGCCAGCCCCCCGGGCCCCCCGGGATATTTGAAGACCAAAGAAAAGGGGGAAGCTCTGGCCTCGGGCGAGGGGTGGGCGAACTCGGACATGGGGATAAGTGGTTGATTTTGTGGATGGTGGCGCTAACATATGTGCCGCCCGGGCGGGGCGGGCGAGGCGGGATGACGGGGCCGCGCCGCTTGGCCAGCGGGCGGACGCGCAGGGCGGGGCGCTTGGCCGCGCGCGGCGTCCCGAGGCGATCTTCGGGGCGATGCGCCAGGCGGGAGGAGGGAACCGGCCGGGCGAAATCCGGAGCGATGGCGGCCGCGCATCAGGGTTGGGGGCACGTCCACCCGATCGGGAAACGACCGGGGGCGCGGGGGCGTCCGGGGAAGCGGACCGGCCTTGCGTTAAATCCCCGTGGGGGGCGCGGGGCGGGCCGGGGGCGGCCCGCGACCTTGGCCGCGCCCCCTTCGAACGCCGGTCTCAACGGGGCCGGGGCGTCGTCCGGCGCGCGCGGGGCGCAGGCGCGGCGGCGCCTGGTCTCTGCGGCCGGGACCGGGCGGCGCTTGGCAAACTCGGCCGCGAGGGGCGCGGGCGATGCCATCCGGGGGCGCGGGTCTTTCCGACAGTGGCCGCGCTGCGTCTGTTGGCGGCTTCTTGAGAGGAGGGTTTTGACCCGGCCCGGGCCGGTTGCTACTCTGTGCCGCAGCGCGGGGGCGCCGGGCATCCGGTCGCCGATGCGGGGAGCGGAACGGGGGAGTTTCATGGGCGGTCGTCTACCCAACCAGGCAGCCTGGCTCGGCGGCATCGCCGCTGTGGTCGCGGGCGCGGTGATCCTCGCACTGGTGCTGAACCGTCCCGGCGTGCCGGAAGCGGGCGGCGAGACGGCACCGGAGGCGGCGCAGACCACAGCAGCCGCCCCGGACGAGCCCTCCGGACCCGCCGCGACCGAAACCACCGAAGCCGTTCCGGAGGCCGAACCCGCGGCCGGATCCGACATCGCCGAACCCGCTGCGGCGACCGCCGAGGCCCCCGCCGCCGGCGACGGCGTGGCCGAGGCGGCGCTGCCGAAATTCGACGTGGTGCGGATCGAGCCCGATGGCGGCGCGCTGGTGGCAGGCCAGGCCGCACCGGGCGCGAAGGTCTCGGTGATCGTCGACGGCGCGGTCGTTGGCGAAGGCGAGGCCGATGCCTCGGGCAATTTCGTCGCGCAGTTCACCCTGCCGCCCGAGGCCGACACGCGGGTGATGACCCTCGAGGCCGACCTCGGGACCGGCGAGGTGGCGATGGCCGAACAAAGCGTCATCATCCAGCCCGCGGCGCCGGCCGAGGC
>JAGRMO010000124.1 GCA_020441205.1 Maritimibacter sp. | reverse complement strand
GACCGCCCGGAGCCCCCGGTTGAAACTGCGCGCCGCGGTGATGTTGATCTCGGCCGCCTTGGCCGCCCTCGGCAGCGCCGTGGGGTCGTCGACCTCGTTCGGCACCGAGGCCATCACCACGGCGCAATAGCCGAACAGCCGATGCGACCAGACGAAGGCGAGGAAGGCGTTGACCAGGAGGAGCAGCGACAGCGTGAGCTTGATCTCCCAGACGAAATCGGGCGCCGCCTCCTGGCCCAGGTCGCGCACCAGGCCCGAGAGCCGCGTCGGGTCGCCCATCAGCGCGAGCCCGCCGCCGATCGCGATCATCACCGCCGAGGCGAAGAAGCTGGTGCCCTCGCGCAGGGTCGCCAGCACGGCGCTGTCGAAGATCCTGGGCTGGCGGGTGACCATCTGCACCATCCAGTCGCGCCGGTACCGCGCGACGATCCGGCCGACCGAGGGGCGCGCGTCGGAGGAATGCTCGATGAACCAGCCGATGGCGAGCCATCCGGAGAGCAACGCCGCGACCGCGAGGCCATCGGCGGGCGAGAACGGGGCGAGGATCTTGGCGAGTGTCATCCTCCGACTTGGCCGGAGCCGCGGCAGGAATGCAAGGGGCGGCGAGGCGCCTTGGAAACCACATGGACGGCGACCGCGACGGAAGCCGCCCGGCTCAATCGCGCGCGACCTCCGCCAGCGCCGCGCCCCAGCCGTCGACACTGCACCGCGCGCGGACGAATACGGGCCCCGCGGGCAGCGGCGCGTCGAGCGTGAGGCTGCGGGTGAACGGCTGCTCGGTCTCGTGCGGATGCAGCAGCTCGCGCAACCCGAAAACGGTGCCGTCCGCCGTCACCACCTCCCAGCCGTCGGCATAATGGTCCCAGCCGGTGTCGGGATGCGCGATCGTGACGTGGATCGTCTGCCCCTCGGCCCGGGCCGCGACCACCTTGGGCGCCTCCGCGACGGCGACAGTGGGAAACAGCAGGAGAGCGAGCAGATACTTCATCGTCCGATCATGGCAGGAACCGCGCCGCAGTGCGAGGCCCAGCGCCCGCACCTCGCCCGAAGGTGAGCCCGCGTTAGCCCAGCGTGACGTCGAGGAACATCATCAGGATGAGCCCGAACAGAAGCCCCACCGTCGCCCGGTCCTGGTGACCGTTGCGGTGGGTCTCGGGCACGATCTCGTGGCTGATGATATAGAGCATCGCGCCGGCGGCGAAGGTAAGGCCCCAGGGCAGGAGCTGACCCGAGATCGACACCGCGGCCGCGCCGAGAAAACCGCCCACCGCCTCGACCAGGCCGGTCGCCGCGGTGACCAGGAACGCCTTCAGCCGCGAATAGCCGAGCCCGATGATCGCCACCGCCACCGCCAGCCCCTCGGGGATGTCCTGGATCGAGATCCCGGTCATCACCGAGAAGCCCTTCGCCGCATCGCCGCCGAACGCCACCCCGATCGACAGCCCCTCGGGAAAATTGTGGATCGTGATCGCGATCACGAACAGCCAGATCCGCGCGAGATGGCCCGGGTCCATCCCCTCGCGGCCCGATTTGAAATGCTCGTGCGGCAGCACCTTGTCGAGCGACCAGACGAACAGCGCGCCGAGCGCAATGCCCACGCCCGCCACGCCGGCGGCGGCGGGAACCGAGCCGTAGAGCTCTTCCGCCACCTCGATCCCGGGCAGGATCAGCGAGAAATAGGCCGCCGACAGCATCACCCCGGCGGCGAAGCCGAGAAGCGTATCGGCCCATTTCTGGCTCATCGACTTGCCGAACATCGTCGGCAGCGCGCCCGCCGTGGTGGCGGCGGCGGCGACGAGGCCGCCCAGGGTTCCCATCAGGATCGGTGACATGTGCTTTCCTTCGTTGCCCCGACGCTGCCGGAATTGCCGCGCCGGCGCAAGCCCCGCCCCTTGCAGCGGTGCCGGCGCCTTGGCACAACCGGGATCGGAACCCGGCCCCTCCATGGCCGGGCGGAATGGCGTGAGGGAGGAGCCCATGCCCGTCATCACCGATATCGGCGATCTGCGCCGGATCTACCGCCGCCGGGTCCCGCGGATGTTCTACGATTACTGCGAGACCGGCAGCTGGACCGAGCAGACCTTCCGCGAGAACAGCGCCGACTTCGAACAGATCCGGCTGCGCCAGCGCGTCGCGGTCGACATGTCGGACCGGACGACCCGCAGCACTATGGTGGGCCAGGCGGTGGCCATGCCGGTCGCCCTCGCCCCGGTCGGCTCGACCGGGATGCAGAGCGCCGACGGCGAGATCAAGGCGGCGCGGGCGGCGGAGAAATTCGGCGTGCCCTACACGCTCTCGACCATGTCG
>JAGRMO010000123.1:40329-40470 GCA_020441205.1 Maritimibacter sp. | reverse complement strand
ATCTCGGCCCCCGCCGGTGCCACGCCGATGATCACCGAGACGCCCCAGCCGCGGTGGCTGCATTCGAGCGCATCGCGCATCACCTTGACGTTGCCGGTGGCGTCGAACGAGTAATCCACCCCGCCGATCTGGTCGGCGCCG
>JAGRMO010000123.1:40080-40267 GCA_020441205.1 Maritimibacter sp. | reverse complement strand
CGAAATGCGTCATGCCGAACTTCTTCGCCATCTCGGCCTTGTCGTCGTTGAGATCGACGCCGATGATCATGTCGGCGCCCGCCATCCGCAGCCCCTGGATCACGTTGAGACCGATGCCGCCAAGCCCGAACACCGCCGCGGTCGAGCCGATCTCGACGCCGGCCGTGTTGATCACCGCGCCGATCCC
>JAGRMO010000123.1:0-40066 GCA_020441205.1 Maritimibacter sp. | reverse complement strand
GCCGATATAGCAGATCTTGTCGAACGGTGCGTCCTCGCGCACCTTGGCGAGCGCGATCTCGGGCATCACCGTGTGGTTGGCGAAGGTCGAGCAGCCCATGTAGTGGTAGATCGGCGTGCCGTCGAGCATCGAGAACCGGGTCGTCCCGTCCGGCATCAGCCCCTTGCCCTGGGTATTGCGGATCGCCGTGCAGAGGTTGGTCTTGCCCGAGAGGCACGAGGCGCACTCGCGGCATTCGGGCGTGTAGAGCGGGATCACATGATCGCCGGGCTTGAGCGTGGTGACGCCTTCGCCCACCTCGATCACCACGCCGGCGCCCTCATGGCCGAGGATGCAAGGGAAGATTCCTTCCGGGTCGTCGCCCGACCGGGTGAACTCGTCGGTATGGCAGATCCCGGTGGCCTTGATCTCGATCAGCACCTCGCCGGCCTTCGGCCCGTCGAGATTGACTTCCATGATTTCGAGCGGCTTTCCGGCTTCGAGGGCAACGGCGGCACGTGTGCGCATGTGTGGGTCTCCTGGTCTGGGGTGTTGGACGCCGACGACATGGCGCGGCGCGTGAGCGGGGTCAGTGGTTGTCGGGCGGCTCGATGCGGGCTTCCGCCGCGAGACAGGCGATATCCGGCGAGGTCAGCGCCTCGAGGAAGGCGACGAGCGCCGCCTCCTCCCCGGCGTCGAGCCCGAGCGGACGGATGCGCGGATCCTGTTGCGGATGGCCCGCCCCGCCCTGATTGTAGAACGAAACCACGGCCGCGAGGCTCGGCAGCGCCCCGTCGTGCATGTAGGGCCGGGTAACCCCCACGTTTCGCAACGACGGGGTGCGGAACTTCCAGCGGTCATCGGGGTCTTCGGTCACCTCGTAGCGGCCGAGATCGGCCTCACGGGCGGCCGAGACCGCGGCGATGGTGGCTAGCGGCACCTCGTGGACGACGCCCGGCGCCACCCGTACGCGAGTGGCCGCCGGCGGGGCCTGGCGTGCCTGTTCCCGCAGCCATCCATGGCCGGTATCGTGCAGTTGCTGATCGGTGAACAGCGCATGATCCGCCTCGACCGTGTGACAGGAGGCGCAGTCCGCCTTGTCGGTGAACAGCGCGAAACCGCGTTTCACCTCGTCGGACACGGCCTCCGCCTCGCCGCCGAAATACCACCGGTCGAAAGGCGTATCGCCGGCGATCAGGCTGCGTTGATAGGCGGCGAGCGCGTATCCCGTCCGGTCGAGCGAGGGCCCGGCGCCGAACGCCTCGGCAAACAACGCGGGATAGCCGTCAAGCGCCTCGAGAAGCGCGATCACCCCGCCGGCCGAGGGGTTGGCCATCTCGTTACGGGCGAGCAACGGCGCGAGATACTGGGTTTCCAGCGCCGGGTCACGGGCGTCGTGAAACAGCCCCTCGTAATAGGCCGCGTTCAGGATCGTCGGCGCATTGCGCTTGGTCGAGCGCCCCTCGACCCCGATCGCCGTCTGCAGCTCCCAATTGGCGAAGGCCTGTTCGGGAACGTGGCACATCGCGCAGGACATCGTCTTGTTGATCGACAGCCGCCGGTCGAAGAACAGCTTGCGGCCGAGCTCGATCTTGGCGCGGCTCGGCGGGTTGTCCGACGGATGAGCGACCGGCGGAAGACCGAGCGGTGGCGCGAGGCTGCGGGCCAGCGCCCGCGCCGACCAGTCGTCGGCGCGGGCGCAGGTTGCCGCCCGGATCGGCTCCGGCACGTCGGAATAGGCCGATTGCGCCTGCACCGGCTGCGCCAGGCCCAGCGCAATCGCGACTATCGGCGCGCCCGCCCGCATTCACCGGCGCCCTTCTTCCATCATCAGCGTCTCGACATCGGTCATCAACAGCCGCGGGTCGATCAGCCCGAGCCCGTAGACATTGCGGATGACGCCCTTGCGGTCGACCAGGTAGATCCTCAGCAGGTGACTGATCAGCTCCTGATTGTTGGAGAGGTCGATGGTCTGGCCGTAGCCATCGAGGATCGGTTGCAGCGCCTCCGGCCCGGAAGTTGTGAGCACGTCCCATTCGATCTTGCGCTCGGCGTCGGGGTCGGAAGTCACCGGATAGTGGAACGCCTCGATCGCCTCGACCGTGTCGCGCGCAGGATCGAAACTCACGGTGAGCAGCTGAACCTCGCCGCGCAATTCCGGCACGTTCAGGCTGCCGTCATAGATGTTGTAAAGCGTCGAAATCGCCAGCGGACAGCCGTTCACGTCGCCGCACATGAGATAGACGAAACTCACCAGCGAGATCTTGCCCTCGGTGATCTCGGCCAGACTGCGGGTCTCGCCGTGAATGTCGAGCACCTCGCCATCGGGAGCGGACTTGATCGCCGGCAGGCCGTAGCTGCCCGGCGCCGGCGGGTCGAACTCGAATTCGGCCCCCTTCACGAAGGCCGCGGAAAAATAGTCGGGCGCGGGCGCAGGCGCGAACGGCCCTAGCCGCAGGCCGATTGCGGCCAGAACGGCCACGACGAGCACACCGGTCACCAGGGAAACCTGGACACGCATGGGCTAACCTCAGGATATCGGGTGAAGCCCGACCCGGACGCAGCCGGGTCGGGCATTGCGATCAGCCGTAGAGCTCGGAGCTGCCGAAGCGCATCAGATGCGCCCGGCCGAGCTGCTGCTCGTAGAAATCGACCGCGAAATCTTCGACCAGCTCGCTGCCGTCCCAAGTGTAGGCCTTGAGATACTGCTGGTCGTCCTCGCCCTTCTTGTCCCAGTTCGCGAGCAGCGACGAGGTGAAATACACCCGTTTGCCGTCCCAGCTCTGACTCACCATATTGACCTGGCTCGCGATCACCTTCTCGTAGACCTGGTGCGGGTTGTGCGGGTCGGAGATGTCGAACAGCCGCGTCTTGCCATCCATGAAGGTGTTGATCCAGAGTGTCTGATCGTCGGCCCCGATCGAGATGTCGACCGGCAGCGGAATGCTCGCCGGATCGCCGATATCGGCCACCGCCTTGGCCTGCCATTCGCCGGCGTCATCCTCGTAGATCAGCCACAGCTGCGAGGTGAGCGCCGCGGTCGAGAAGGCATAGTTCGCGTTCGCCCCCCAGGGGAAGCGGATCTCGAGCGGCGCGCCAGGCACGTTGAACACTTTCTTCGGCTGGCGGGTGTGCAGATCCCATTGCACCATGGTGGTGCCGAAGCGCTTCATCGCTTCCGCGTCCCCCAGCATCTGGCCGAAATCCATCATGTAGTTCGACCAGCCGGTGAAGGACGAGGTGAGCATGACGTTCTTGCGGATGAGCGCGCGCACGTCGTAGCCGTAGCCATCGGCCACCGCGCCGTCGACCGCGACCGCGCCTTGCATGTCGGCGGCCGTGGGCATCCAGTAGGTGGCCACGTGATCGCCATCGTCGTTGTACTCGACCAGCGCGGTGCGCCCGCCGTGGTCGGCATCGTTCGACAACCCGGTGATCATCACCCGTCCGGGCAGCGCATAGAAAGTATGCGGCCCGACGCAACCGCCGGAATCCTTGACGAATGTGTCGATCGTCTTGTGCAGCGTCGGCGTCGACGGATCGGTGTGGACGTCGAAGATGAAGATGCGGCTGGTGTCGAGGCCGCCAGTCCAGAGGTAACGGCGGTCGGACGTGAAGCCGGCGTGATGCGCCTCGTTGCGCCCACCGACCGAGAAGCTGTTGATCACCTGGCCGCGGGTCTCGCTGCCGGGACGCAGATCGATGGTGACGAGCTTGTCCTGTTCGTCCCCCATGCCCTCGACCCCGAGGGTCCAGACATAGACGTATTCCTCCTGGCCGGTGATCTTCGGCATGTAGGGCGACTGGCAGGTTTCGTCGGCGAAAACCCGGAAGGGCAAGCCGGCTGCGAGCGCACCGGCGGTGAGCGCCGTGAACTGGCGTCGATTGATGGTCATTGGTCGTTCCTCCCTGATGATATTGTTGTTCAGTGCGTGGTCGGCGCCCCCCCAACCGCCGCTGCCAAAGTGGTTGTGTTGGTGGTTTCGGCTTCGATGACGGAGCAATGCTGGATCGCTGCCGCCGCCGGCACCGCCTCGCGGGTCAGCACCGGCAGGATGCGGTTCTGAACCGCCGGCAGGATCCGGCTCGACGGGCCGACGACCCCGATCGAGAAGATCGCTCCCAGCCGGTCGATGTTGACCGGCACCGCGACGCTGGCCACGCCCTCCTCGATCTCGCCGTCGCAGATCGCGTAGCCGTAGCGGCGCACCTGGTTCAGATCGCGCTCGATCTGTTGCGGGTCGGTCACCGTGTTGGGCGTGAACCGGATCGGATGGGTGTCGAGCAGCTCGGCGCGCAGCTCCGGCGCGATGAAGGCCGCGATCACCTTGCCGGCACTACAGGCATGGGGCGGTTTGGGACCGAGACCGGGATAGACATAGGACATCGCCGGGTTGGTCGGGGTCTCGACATGGATCAGGTCCACCCGCCCGCCGCGGAACCGCGCGAGAAACGCGGTCTCGGCGAGATCCTTCACCAGCGATTGCAGCGTGGCCGAGACCGCGTTGATCACATGGGTGTCGGACTTGCCGGTAAGCGCGATCTTCACAAAGCGCATGCCCAGTACGTAGCGACTGCCGCAATCGGTGATCTCGACGAAGCCGCAGTCAACCAGCGAGGTGATGTTGCGGTACACCGTCGCGCGCGGAACCCCCGTCAACCTCGCGAGCTCGGTCGCGTTCAACGGGGTGGCCGCGCCGGCGATGGTTTCCAGGAGACGGATGAGGCGTTCTTGCATCGATTCTCACCTTTCGGACGTTTTTATCGTAATCTAGGAAAATGAGTCGGCGCAATCCTGTTTCTTGCGAAAAACCGCAGAATCGTTCCATTTCCTTGGAGCTTCTCTCGACGTAACAACAATCCGGAATCCGGGTGCGCAGCCGATACAGTGCCCGCCGGTTGGCGTCCCGGACCGCGTATCGCAGGGCACAGCACCGCGTGAATCCGGGACCCGGGGAACGGCGCAAGCCACACCGGGCCACCCTTCCGGTTTGTGCTGCAATCCGCGCGCCTGTATCATCTTCCGGGCAGATCCATGCCCTCAGGCAGGCGACATGACCAAGACCGAACCTCGCAGCGACGGACAGACGATCTCGCGGGCCGTCTCCATCTTGCAGGCCCTCGCCGAGCGGCCCGGCGCGAGCTTCGGCCAGCTTGCCAAGATGACCGGCCTGCCGCGTTCGACGGTGCAAAGACTGATCGGGGTGATGAACAAGGAAGGCCTCGTCACCAAGGCCTTCGGCCAACAGGGCGCGTATCTCGGCATGGAACTGGCCCGCCTCGGCGCGCGGGTGCAGATCGACGCCCGCGCCCTGCTCCGCCCGTTCATGGAACAGCTCCAAACGAAGATCGGCGACAACATCGACCTCACAACGCTCGATGACGGACGGGTCTTCGTCGTCGAGCAGATCGCCTCGAACGAGACCATCCGGGTGATCTCCTATGTCGGCAAGCAACACCCCGTGCATTGCACCGCCAATGGCAAGGCGCATCTGTCGATGCTCGACCGGGACGCGGCGCGCGCGCTCATCGGACCGGCCCCGGAAGCCTGCACGCCCCGCACCCTGACCGACCCGGCCGCGATCCTCGATGCGGTCGACCGCGCGCGCGGCCTGGGTCTGTTCGCCGATAGCGACGAATATCAGGAAGGCGCGAGCGCGCTCGCCGTGCCCCTGCCCCGGATCGGCGGGCGCGATTTCGCCCTGTCGATCGCAATGCCCACACCGCGCTTTACCCGGATGCGTGACGAGATCGGCGCAGCCCTGCTGGCGGTGCGCGACGGCGTGGTCGCCGAATACGGCCGGAGCATCTAGTCGGACTTCGGCGTCAGGCCGCGCACCCGGTAGCCGACCGGGAACAACGAGAAATCGAACCTCTTGACCACCAGCCCCCAGAGCCCGTTGGGCGTGGCCAGCATGATGACGATGGCGAGCGCGCCCAGGATCATTAGGTAAAAGGCGCCGAGATCGGCGAGGCTCTCGCGCAGCACGAAATAGAGCAGCGTACCGATGATCGGGCCCTCCATCGTGCCGATCCCGCCGATCACCACGATGAAGATCACGAACACGGTCCAGTCGTTGACGCTGAACGCGGCGTCAGGCGAGATTCTGAGCTTGGTGATAAAGATCAGCGCCCCGATCATCGCGGTGCCGGCCGCCGCGACGACATAGACCGCGAGCTTGATCCGCCCGATCGGCACGCCGAGGCTGAGCGAGGCGATCTCGTTGTCGCGGATCGCGGTCAGCGCGAGACCGATCCGTGAACGCAGCACCAGATAGATCACTACGACGGCGCCGATGCAGAGCGCGAAGGCGGTGAGATAGATCAGGATCTCGCGCTCGCTCTTGGAGCCGAGCGCACGCATCGCGCTCACCGGGATCGACAGGCCCGACCCGCCGCCGACCGACGACATCTGCGCCGCCGAAAGCCGGAACACCTCCGCCACCACCCAGGTGCCGATGGCGAAATAAGGGCCTTTCAGGCGAAACACGAAAAACGCGACCGGGATCGCGATGAGCCCGCCCAGCACGCCTGCGATCGGGATCGCGTACAGCGGGTTGAGCCCGAGGAACAGCACGCAGGAAAACATCAGATAGCCGCCGAAGCCGACATAGGCGTGCTGGCCCACCGAGATGAGCCCCGCGTAGCCCGCGAGCAGGTTCCACGACGAGGCAAGCGCGAGGTAGATCATGAATTCGGTGAAGAGGCGCAGGTTGGCGGACGAAGTCCACCAGGGCGCGGCCGCCAGCGCGACGACCAGGATGACGGCGAGACCGGCGGCGATACGGCTCGCGCGGGTCGAGCGGGAAATGGTCGCGGATTGCATCAGTCGATCCTCGGAAACAGGCCGCGCGGACGGAAGGCCAGGATGATGAGAAAGGCGACATGGCCCGCGAGCAGCTGCCAGCCAGGGTCGATCTGCGCGCCGAGACCCTGCGCAACTCCGAGGATGACACCGCCCGCGAGTGTGCCCCAAAGGTTGCCAAGCCCACCGATGATCACCGCCTCGAACCCGAAGATCAGCCGCGACGGCCCCATGAACGGGTCGAAGTTGGCGCGGATGGCGAGGAACACGCCGGCCACAGCGACCACAGCGAGCGACAGCGCCATCGCCCAGGCGAAGACCCTGCGGTTGTCGAGCCCCATGATCTGCGCGATCTCGCCGTCGTCCGAGGTGGCCCGGAAGGCCCGGCCCATCGAGGTCTTGTAGAACAGGAACTGCAGGGACGCGATGATGAGCACGGCGGCGACGAAGGTCAGGAGCGGCATGTAGCCCACGTCGAGCCCCGGCATGATCTTGAGGCTGTCGGTCTCGATCGGGCCGGCATTGAGCTTGCGGCTGTCGGCAGAGAACACCTGCAACAGCAGGTTCTGCAGAATGACCGACAACCCGAAGGTGACGATCAGCGGCGGCAGGATATTGCCGCCGATCACCCGGTTCAGCAGCCCGAACTGAAGCCCATAGCCGATCGCCGCCATCACCGGCACGACGATTACCAGGCTCGCGAGCGGGTTCAATCCGGTGGCGCTGATGACCGCGAGCGCGACATAGGCCGCCCCCACGATCAGATCGCCATGGGCGATGTTGACGAGGCGCATGACCCCGAAGATCAGGCTGAGCCCCGCCGCGAACAGCGCGTAGAGCCCGCCGGTGAGGATGCCCTGGACGATGGCGTTGACCCATTCCATGTGTTCAGGTCCCGAAATAGGCGGCCGAAATCTCCTCGTGCGAGAAGGCATCGGACCGGCCCTTGAGTGAAAACTTGCCCTCGAGCATGCAGGCGAAATGGTCGGACACGCTGAGCGCCCGGGTCACATCCTGCTCGACGAGAATGGTTGCGAGCCCTTCGCCGAGGATCTTCGGCAGGAGCGCGTAGATATCCTTGATGACCACCGGCGCGAGGCCGAGGCTGAGCTCGTCGAGCAGCAGCACCTCGGGGTTCGACATCAGCGCCCGACCGATCGCCACCATCTGCTGCTGGCCGCCGGAGAGCGACGTGGCCGGCTGGTGGCGGCGCTCCTTGAGCACCGGGAACACCTCGTAGACCTTGGCGAGCGTCCAGGGACCCGGGCGTTTCACATAGCCGCCGAGCACCAGGTTTTCCTCGACCGTGAGCGAACGGAACAGCCGCCGCCCTTCCGGCACCATGGCGATGCCGAGCTCGGTCACCCGCGACGGGCGCGCGCCCAGGATCGAGTGCCCCTTGAACCGGATGTCGCCGTTCTTCGGCGGCACCAGGCCGCAGATCGACTTGAACAGCGTCGACTTGCCCGCNNCGCGCCGTTGGCGCCGATCAGCGACAGCATCTCGCCGCGCGAAAGCTCGAGCGACACATCGTGGATCGCCTGCGCGCTGCCGTAGAATACCGAAAGATAGCGGATGTCGAGAACCGGGTCAGTCAAGCGCGTCCTCCCCCATGTAGATCGACTTCACCGCCGATGAGGCCATCACCTCCTCGGGCGCTCCCTCGATCACCTTCTTGCCGAAATCGACCACCACAAGACGCTTGGCGACCGACATCAGCGCGTGGATCACGTGTTCGATCCAGATGATCGTGACGCCGCTGGCGTTGACTTTGCGGATCGTGTCGAGCAGCGAGACGCATTCGCTGTCGGTGAGCCCGCCGGCGATCTCGTCGAGCAGGAGGAGCTTGGGGTCGGCCGCGAGCGCGCGGGCCATCTCGAGCCGCTTGCGGTCGAGCAGCGTGAGCGCGCCGGCCTGAACATTGGCCTTGGCCGACATCCCGGATTGCTCCATCACCTTCAACGCCCGCGCCCGCGGATCGCCCCCGCCACGCCCGAAGCTGGCGCCGACCAGGATGTTCTCGAACACCGTCATCCCGACGAAGGGATGCGGCACCTGGAACGAGCGCGCGATGCCGAGGTGGCAGCGCGTCGACGCATCCGTCGCGGTCACATCCTGTCCGTCGAAGCGGACCCGGCCCGCGTCGGGGGTCACCGTCCCGGTGATCTGGTTGAACAGTGTCGTCTTGCCCGCGCCGTTGGGCCCGAGGATGCCGACGAGGTCGCCCGGCTCCACGGCAAGCGAGAAGTCCTGGGTGACGGCAAGCGCCCCGTAGGATTTCGACAGGTTATCAAGCTCGAGAATGGCCATGGAAAGATATGCGGGCGGTCGCCCGGCCCGCATTCCTTTTCTGTTCGATCGGGATCAGCCGATCAGCTTCATTTCACCACCAACCGGAATCTCGGGAGCTTCCTTGTTGTTGGTGATGACGAGGTTCGGCTTGCCATCGGCGAGCTGCCACTGGCCGGCGACGAGGGGCGTGCGCACCACGTTTTTCACCGGGTTCAGATCGCCGCCGCCCCAGTTGACGTTGCCGACGATCGTGTCGAGGTTGGTCGCCGCCAGCGCCTCGGTCACCGAATAGGCATCGTCGAGCGCCTCGGCCCGCCGCGCCACGTCCGCGGCGATCTCGAACAGGGCATGGACGAAGCCGATCGGCTGCGTCCAGGTCCGCCCCGTGGCCGCAGTGTAGCCCTCGGCGAGCTGCCCCGCGGTCTCGCCGGTGAGGCTCGACGCGAACGGGTGGCTCGGCGTCCACCAGATCTCTGTGGTCAGCCCGTCGCCGCGCGCACCGAGGCTCTCGATCACCGAGGGGAACAGCAGCGCCTTGCCGATGGTCACGACCTTCGGGTTGAAATCCTGCTGCGCCGCCTGGCTCCAGAACGTCGCGAAATCGGGCGGGATCATGTTGCCGGTGACGATCTCGCAGCCGGCGTCCTTGAAGGCCGAAATCTGCGAGGTGAAATCGTTGTTCATCACCTGGTAACGGCCCGGGTCGATCATGTTGTAGCCGCGCGCCGCGAGCGGCTTCGGCAGACCAAGCTCGGGATCGCCCCAGGCGTTGCCGTCGGCATCGTTCGGGAACAGGCCGGCGACGTTCTTCGCGGTGATGCCGCTGTCGTCCCAGAGGTTGAGGAAATTGGCGATGACGTCCTCGAGCCCCCAGAAGAAGTGGTAGGAAAACTCGAAGCCGGTCGCCGGATCACCGTTGCGACCGAAGAAATAGGGCTGCCAGGGCGCAACCGTAGTGATGCAGGGCACTTCGTTGAGCTCGCACTGGTCGGCCACCGGGTTGGTCGTGTCGGGCGCGCCGGAGGCGACGATCAGATCGGCGCCGTCGCGCTCGATCAGCTCGACCGCCACCTCGGCCGCGCGGTTCGAGTTCGACTGGGTGTCCTTGTAGATGATCTCGACGCTGACCGGGCTGCCGTTGTTCTCGATCCCCGCCATCGCCGCCTGCGCCGCGGTCATGATATACTGGTCGGCTTCGCCGAAACCCGCGAGCGGGCCGGTCGACGGGTTGACGAAGCCGATCTTGAAGCTCGCCCCCTGGGCCGAGGCCCGGCTCGCCTTCAGGATCATCGGCGCGGCCAGCATCGAGGCGCCGCCGGTTAGCAGATTGCGCCGGTTCATTGTGTAGCGTTTCTTCATGTTTTCCTCCCTGTCGATCGCTTTTGCGATCCGTTGCACGGCAAAGGCACGTCGCCTCCGGCCATTCGTTGTTCGGCGTTGGGCAGCGACCGGTGGGCGGGGTGCCCTCCCCCGCCGGTCGCCAAGTCTCAGGCCCCCTCGATCGGCGTGAGCACGAAATCAAACGGCGAGCGCCATTCGGTCCGCCCGTCGCGGACATGCTCGAACGGCGCGACCAGGGTCGATTTCACCCCGAAGACCGCATCCGAGGTGATCCAGGGATCGTCGCCCACGAACGTATGAGTCACCAGCTTCTGGAACCCCGGCGCGGTAACCAGAAAATGCATATGTGCGGGCCGGTTCGGGTGGCGCCCGAGCGCCGCCAGCATCTGCCCGACCGGGCCGTCATCCGGGATCGGATAGCTCACCGGCTTGATGCCGATGAACTCGTAGGCCCCGTCCTCGCCGGTGATGAAGATGCCGCGGTTGTTCCACTTGTCCTGGATGCCGGGCTGCTGCACCGAGTAGAACCCGTCGGCGTTGTCGGACCAGACATCGACCTTTGCGCCGACCACCGGTTCGCCGTGCAGATCGAGCACCCGCCCGGTGAACAGGCAGCTCTCGCCCTTGCCGTCGAGCGAGATGGTGTCGCCCATCTTGCGCACCGGCGCGCCGGCCACGTGGAACGGGCCGAACACCGTGTTCTCGGTCGCCCCCACCGGGCGGCGATTGTTGATCGCATCGACCAGCATCGAAAAGCCGAGCACGTCGGACAGCAGGATGAATTCCTGCCGTTCCTCGCTGCAGATCTGGCCGGTCCGGGTGAGGAAGTCGATCGCAAGATCCCATTCCTCCTGGGTCAGGTCGACATCCTTGGCGAAGGCATGTAGATGTGTGATCAGCGAGGCCATCACCTGCCGGAGCCGCGGGTTGATCTCGTCACCCATCCGGTTGTTGACGGTTTCGACCGAGTCCTTTTCGGTGAAGTACTTCATCTTCGTCTCCTTATTGCGGGCGCGCGCCGGCCCAGGCCCGCCCGAGGAGCGCACGGATCGCGTCGCGCTCGACCGGTCGGGGATTCCAGTAGGGGTTGGTGACCGCGATTTCGGCGGCGCGGTCGAGATCGGCTTCGCCGAGCCCGAGGTCCTTCAGGGCCAGCGGCGCGCCAAGGCCTTGGGCGAAATCCCACAGCCCGCCGCCGAGTTCGCCGCCGAACAATTCGGCCGCCGGCCTGAGCGCCTCGCGCGCGGCCGCCTCGTTATAGGCCGCCGTATGCGGGATCAGGATCGCGTGGGTCTCGGCATGCGGCAGATCGAACGAGCCGCCGAGCGTGTGGCAGAGCTTGTGGTGCAGCGCCATGCCGACCGTGCCGAGCACGGTGCCGCAGAGCCACGAGCCATAGAGCGCCGAACTGCGCGCCGCGAGATCTCGCGGGCGGGCGACGATCTCCGGCAGCGCGTCGCGCAAAGCCCGGATCCCCTCCAGCGCCATCAGCGCGGTGACCGGGTTGCGATCCTTCGCATAGAGTCCCTCGACCGCATGGGCGATGGCGTTGAGGCCGCTGGTCACGCTCATCCCGACCGGCAGGCCGAGCGTGAGCTCGGGATCGTAGATCACCACCTCGGGCAGCACCTCGGCGCCGCGCATCGTGGTCTTCACCCCGTTTGCCGTCTGCCCGAGGATCGGCGTAACCTCGGAGCCCGCGTAGGTCGTGGCGACGACGATCTGCGGACACCCGTTGCGCAGCGCGATGGCCTTGCCGAGCCCGATGGTCGAGCCGCCGCCGAGCGCGACCACGCAATCGGCGCCCGCCGCCGCATAGGCGGCCATCGCCTGTTCGGTCACCGTTACCGGCGTATGCATCGCCGCCTCGGCGAAGACGCCGGCGGAATTCCCGCCGAGCGACCGCGCGAGCGCCTCGGCGTCAGCCTTCTGGAACGGCGTCGACAGCACCAGTGCCCGCGCCGCCCCCTGGCCCGCAATCTCGTCCGCCACGGCAGAGAGCCGCCCTGGACCGAACACGATGCGGGCCGGGTTCGCGTCGTAGACGAAGGCCTCAGAAGAGGTAGTCATTCTCGCCACCCCCCTGGGCCTGGAACACCTTGCGCAATTGCCGGAACCGGCGCGCGCCGTAGAGCAGCGTGTCTTGCCCGGTGGTGCAGCGCGTCGCCACCACATCGCCGAACAGCACCGAATGCGACGATTGGTCGACGACCTCGCCAAGCACGCAGTCGAAAGCGGCAGCTGCGCCCTCCAGCGCCGGAGCGCCGGTCGCGAGCCGGGTCCAGCGGCCGGTCGCGAACCGGTCGACCTCTTGCCCGCCCATTCCCGCGAACACCATCGCCACCATGTCCTGTTCCTCGGTCAGCACGTTCACGCAGAACCGGCCGGCGGCGAGGATCTTCTCGTGGGTGATCCCGTTCTTGTTGACGCAGACCAGGATCCGGGGCGGCTCGGCGGTGACCGAAGACACTGCCGTCGCCGTCAACCCGAACCGCTCGCCGTCCCACTCGGTCGTGATCACACAGACCGAAGAGACATGCTGCGACACCGCCTGGACATACTCCGCCGCCGCGACCGACGGCAGAGCCTTGCTCTGTCGGACCATGTTGCGGCTCAGATCACGCCGGTGCCGGGATCGACACCGAGCAGCACGCGGCCATAGATCTCGGCCCCCGCATCATGGAGCAGGAAGCCATGCATGCTCGCCGCCTGAAGGTTGCGGGCATTGAGCTGGATCGGGCTGCGCACCGACAGGCCCGCGGCCCCGCCGATCGTGTAAAGCCGGTTGACCGCGTCGCGGCACAGCCGCGGCACCTGGGTGATGTCCATGCGGATGCGGCCGCGGATCTCGATCGGCATCTTCTCGCCGCGCCGTGCATAGTGGTCCACGTCGTCGGCCGCGCGATAGAAGATCAGCTCCGCCGCTTCGATCATCGAGGCCGCTTCGCCGAGCGCGATCTGCAAAGCCGTCCACTCGTGCGAGATGTGATTGGTGTACATCACCTTCTTGCCCGGCACGACCTTGAGAAACTCGTCGAGCGAGCGCCGCGCCGCGCCGAGTGCGGACGTCGCGATATACATGCCCAGCGCCGGACCGCCCTGGCTCTTGTAGATCGACGGCGCATCCGGATCGGCGAACACCGGGGTCTGGTTCTCGAGCACCGCCGGCAACGACACGAAGCGATGCGCCGGCACCTTCACGTCGGTGCATTTGAGCGAGTTCGATCCTGTGCCCTGGAGGCCTGCCACCTTCCAGTCGTCGATGAACTCCATTTCGCTCATCGGCACCGCGAAATCGCCCTCGTCGAGCTTGTTTCCGTCGGCATCGAACACTTCGGCGCCCGCGAGGAACCAGTCCGACGCCGCGTTGCCCGATGCGAAGGGCCAGAAGCCGGACAGCACGTAGCTGCCGTCCTTCTGACGGATCGCCTTGCCGCGCGGACCGATTACCGCCGCCACCGCCGCCGGTGGGTTGGTCGAATAGATCTCTTCCTGCGCCTTCGGGCTCATGTGGCCGATGATGTAATCATGCGCGTGGTAGACGCCGAGCACCCAGGCCGTGGCCTGGCAACCCAGGGCAACGGTGCTGACCGCATCGACATGGGCACGCATCGACAGCGCCGAGCCGCCCCATTTCTTGGCCCGGAAGATGCCCAGAAGCCCACTGTCGGCCAGCAGTTTGATGTTCTCGGCCGGCACCTTGCGGTCGGCCTCGGTCTGCATCTCGCGGGCCCGGAATTCCGGCACCAAAGACCGCGCGATCTCTTTCACGTCGGCCTCTGCGATCACCGGAGTGGCGTGAGCGTTCATGTCGTCCTCCCTGACGTCTTTCGTTTTTTTGAACGTTATTCATTTTTGACTATTCGTCAATGTTGATGTTGTTTCGAAAAATCAAGGGATAGGATGTCGCAGCCTCGAACGGCGCGATTCGAACTTGAACGCGATTCGGAATTGCGGCATGGAGACCAGCGAAATGAGTGTCGCCGAAAACAAAACCGGGCGCGTCGCACGGCGGCGCCAGAAGAACCTGAAGGCCCTGATTTCCGCCGGTCAGGCGGTGATGGGCGAGAAGGGAATCGACGCCGCGACGATGCATGAGATCGCCGAGCGCGCCGATGTCGGGGCGGGCACGATCTACACCTATTTCAAGTCGAAAGACGAACTGGCCATCGCCGTTCTGGAACGGCTGATGCACGAGCTTGCGCTGAAGATCGAGCAGGTCACCGACACCTTCGACGATCCCGCGCAGGTCTATGCTTTCGGTATCCGCACGGTCATCGACACCGCCACCAGCGACCTTCGCTGGAAGCAACTTCTGAACCGGGCCGAGGTGATTGCCAACGCGATGTTCCACCGGATGGGGCCCTTCGCGATTCGCGATCTCGAGAACGCCACCGAGGCCGGTCGCTTCAAGGTCGACAATGCGGCCCTCACCTGGAAGATGGCGACCCATGCGATCGTCGGGGTGGCGCTCTCGGTCACCAATGACGAATGCCCTGAGTTTACCATCGACGAGACCGTCGTGCGGCTGCTCTGCATGACCGGCATCGGTCGCGAGGAAGCGCGCGAGCTCGCCGCTCGCCCGCGCCCCGCCCTGCCTAACGCCTGATCACTTCACCAAGACCTGAGCAATTGCCCGCCCGCAACCCGCCATCGGGGGCGGATTGACACGCGATCATGCCATTTTGTATGGTTTATCAATATAGTGTATCATTAACCGATACATATGGGGAGGAAACCATGCTCTTGACCGCCAAGCTTCTGCTCACCCTCGTCACTCTTGGGTACAGCGCCATTCCGTCGTTCTTCGATTTCAACGAAACCCACGCCACCAACCCGTCCTGGACCGGCCACGCCCGCTATCACGTGGTCTGGCAGGTTTCGTCCTTCGTCTATCTGGCGGTTCTGGCGCTGGTCCTGATCTGGTCGGCCGGTTCCGAGACCGGTCCGCTCTGGATCGCGGCCATCCTCGCCATCGCGGCCTACGGCGGGTTCTGGACCGCGCTGCTCACCCGTGGCCTCTACGGCGGCATTCTGCAGGACAAGGTGAACGGCGTGCCGCGCTTCCACTACAACCTGTTTGGCTGGCGCTTCGAGGTCGACGCCAACATTTCGCTGTTCACCCCGATCAGCCTGCTGACATTTGTCGCGGTCTGGATCCTCGCCACCTTGCCTTCTGGAACCTGAGCGCGGGGCGCCACAACCTCGCCCACGCAACCCATGCCCGCCGGCCGCCTCCTGGGACTGGTGCTGACGCGGCGGCGGGCGACGCCCGGCCTCGGGTGCAGGCCCTTTTCAGACGTCGAGATTGCGCGCGGCTTCGTCGATCCTGCGGCGCACCCGCCCGGTGTCCGCGATGTCGTGCGCGAGCAATAGCGCGAGCTTCGCGAGGAACAGTTCTCGCCGCGATGCCTCCACGCTGTCGAGCGTTGTGGCCAGGGCCTCGTAGACGGTTTCGACCTCCCCCGGTGTCATCGCCGGCCTCCCCCGATGGATCGTTGCAGCGCGGCGCGGACGAGCGCCGGAGTTGGGTGCATCCAGCGCGCCGCGATATGGCTATCCGGCCGCACCAGGTAAGCCGCGCCCGGCCCCGCGCCGAGCATCTCCGCGGCCTCCGACCCGGGCTGCAACGCGACGACGGTTAGGTCGTCCCCGACGAGCCCGTCGCCGAGATCGGCGCCGATGCTCAGGAGCGTGAACCCAGGCCCGAGCAGGTCGGACAGATACCCGGACCCGACCCGCGCCTCGGGCAACGGCGCGCCCGGCACCGGCCCGGATGGAAACCCGGGATCGTCGGGCGAGACGATCGGGCTGTCGGCATAGGTGTAGGGCGTCATCTGGCGCGGGTTGGCAAGCTCGCCGGCAAACGGATGGCTCAGCGCGAGGCTCAGCGCCGCGTCGCGCATCAGCTGCCAGCCGGGCGTGGGTGGCGTCATGAACCGGGCCGACTTCGACGCATTGGCGAAAACATCGAGCGTCGCGCCGCGCCGTTCGGGCGAGTAGCTGTCGAGCAGCGCCTCCCCGGCCTTACCGTCGATCACCCGCGCCAGTTTCCACGCGACGTTCTGCGCGTCGGCAAGCCCGTTGTTCAGCCCCCGCACGCCGAAGATCGGCACGATATGGGCGCTGTCGCCGATGAAGAAGACCCGCCCGTCGCGGTAATCGTCGAGCGCCAGCGTATTGGCCGAATAGATGCTCCACCATTCGAGCTCCCACGTGCCGGTGTAGCCGAGCTCGGCGAGCACCGCGGCCACCGAGGCGCGCACGTTGGCCTCGGCGATGGCTTCCGCCTCGTCCTCGCCGTCGCGTAACTGGTAGTCGATCCGCCAGATGTTGTCGGGCTGACGGTGCACCAGCACCGTGCCGCCGCGCCGGCAATCGGGATCGAACAGCGCGCGGCGGATCGTCGGGTAATCGTGGTCCATCTGCACATCGGCGATGACGTAGCGGCCTTCGTAGTTCTCGCCCTTGAGCCTCAACCCCCGGAGCCCGCGCACGGCGCTGCGCGCCCCGTCGGCCGCGAGCAGCCAGTCGGCCCTGAGGCGGTAGCTGCCATGAGGATCGCGCACGCTGAGCGTGACGCCGCCGTCCATGTCCTCGACGCCGGTCACCTCGCTCTGCCAGCGGGTCTCGATCAGCGGCTCGCGTTCGATCGCTTCCCACAGGAACTGCTCGATATACTGCTGCTCGATGTTGTACATCGGCCGGTATTTCTCGCGCGGGCTGTCGGGCATCTCGAATTCGAGAATTTGCCGGCCACGATAGAAGCTGCGCCCGGTGGTCCAGCCGAGCGATTTCTCGAGAAACGGCGCGACCGCCCCGAGCCGTTCGAGGATGTGGTAGCTCTGCCGCGCGATGCAGATTGCGCGCGAGCCGTCGTTGAACGTGGCCTTGGCGTCGAACAGCACCGAGGCGACGCCCTCGCGGGCCAGCGCCAGGGCCGCCGTCATGCCCACAGGGCCGGCACCGACGATGGCAACCGGCACCGGAGCGTCCAGCCGCGCACGGTCCGCGGGCGCCTCGAATTGCGGGTAGTCGAAATAGAGCGAATCCGTCTCGGCGCGTCCGGCAGGTCTCATCTGGTGGTCTCCCTCTGGCCGGTGAGAGACTAGCGAACCCTCCGGCGCGATGTCTGTCCCCTTTTTGGGGGGACATGGTATGACCGGCGGATGTCGCCCGCAGTTCAACAGATCGACGCCTGCCTCGCCTTGCTCGGCTCCGACGCCTTCGCGCCGGTCTACGTGGATTTCGTGGCCACGCTCGGCGTTGACCAGATCATGGTCTTCGCTCTCGATTGCGACCACGCGCGCTGCCTCCTGTCGTACCATTTCTCGAATGCGGCGCTCGCGGGCAAACTCGCCGCCGCCTACCTCGATGGCTGGTTCCGGCGCGATCCGCTCCTGCCCGCGCTGCTGGCGTCCGCGCCGAACACCGTCGAGTTGCGCGCCTTCGAAACGGTCGCGGGCGAGATGGACGATGATTACCGCAAAAGGTTCTTCGACGCGCCCGGCCTCGTGGCGAAGACGACCATTCTGGCGGTCGGCGAGCGCCTGCGCCTGTTCGTGAGCCTCTACACGTCGTCCTCGGCCGGAAAGCCTTGCGACGCCGACCTCGCCCGACTGGCCGGACGCCTCGCCATCCTGCATTTCGAGCGCGCGTCCGATACCGCGACGCCGGCCCCGCTGTCGGTGCTGAGCGACCGCGAGCGGGCGGTCTGCCTCGGCATCCTCTCGGGAAGGAAAACCGAGGCCATCGCCGCCGATCTCGGCGTCGCCGCCTCGAGCGTGGTCACCTACCGAAAGCGCGCCTACCACAAGCTCGGGATCACCTCTCGCGCGGGCCTCTTTGCCCTCTGCGCGGGATAGGGCCGGGAAAACGGACGCTGGTGTCGCGGCCGGCGGCCCTCAACAATGCGTCCGGAACCGCGCGACCACGGTGTCGAGCACGTCCTCCGGCGGGCGTCGCCACCAGGTCTCGCCCGAGAAGATCTCGACCTCGCAGAACCCGGCATAGCCCGCCGCCTCGACCGCCCTGCGGATGCCCTTGAGATCGGCGACCCCATCGCCCATCATCCCGCGGTCCAGCAGCATGTCGCGGGTGTTTTCGAGCCAGTCGCAGAGGTGATAGCCCAGGATCCGCCCGCGCGCCCCGGCAAGGCTCTCGGCCAAGGTCGTATCCCACCACACATGGTAGACATCGACCGCGACGCCGACGTTATCCGCCCCGACTGCATCGCAGATCGCCAGCGCCTCGCGCACCGTCATGAGGCAGGTGCGGTTTCCGCCGAACATCGGGTTCAGGGGCTCGAGCGCGAGTTTCACCTGCCGCTCTGCCGCGAAGGGTGCGAGGGCGGCCACCCGTTCGGCCAGCCGCTTCTGGCTGTCGGTCAACCCCTTGGTCCCGGGCTCGGTCCCGCCGCTGACGATGGTGAGCACCGGCGCGCCGAGCCCGGCGGCCATGTCGATCGCGGCCTTGGCTTCGTCGTCCGTCCCGGCCTCCGACCCGGTGAGGAAGGGCGTGCGGCAGAGCCCCACCACCTCCATTCCGGCCGCGCGCACCCGCGCGCCGATCTCGACCGCCCGGCGCCCGATCTCGCGCCGCCAGAACACGATCCCGCCGAAGCCGCGCGCGGCGCAGGCGTCGATCACCTGTTCGGGCGACCAGCCGGCCCCGTGGCCGTCGAGGTTGTGCCCAAGGGTGGCGGTGTTGAGCGCGAGCGCGGAATGGTCCGTGGAGAAGTCCCTCATCAGGCGACGCCGTGAAGCGCGAGCAGACGCTTCATCCGCGCCACCGCCATGTCTGGATCGCGGAGCAGCCCGCAGCCATCCGCCAGCCGGAACACCTCGGTGAAATAGGGCAAGGGCCGCATTGCCTGCGCGCCGTTCAGCATCACGAAATGGTCCTGGAACCCGTTGAGCCAGGCGAGGAACACGACCCCGGTCTTGTAGTATTGCGTGGGCGCACGGAAGATCAGCCGGGCGAGCGGCACGGTCGGGTCGAGCACGGCGCGAAAGCCCTTGGCATCGCCCCGCCCCAGGAGATCGACCGCGTGGGCCGCCGCCGGCGCGAGCGGGTCGAAGATGCCGAGGAGCGCGTGCGAATAGCCGGCGGTGTCGCCCTCGATCAGCTCGGGATAGTTGAAGTCGTCGCCGGTATACATCTTCACGCCCGCGGGCAGGCGGCGACGCAGGATCACCTCTTTCTCCTTGTCGAGTAGCGAGATCTTGATCCCGTCCACCTTGGCCGCGTTGGCCTCGATGATCTCGACCACGGTCTCAAGCGCGTCCTCGAAAGTCTTCGCGCCCCAGTAGCCGGCGAGCGCCGGATCGAACATCTCGCCCAGCCAGTGCAGGATGGCCGGGTGATCGCAGGCGCCAAGTATCTCGCCGTAAAGCCGCACATAATCGGCGGGCCCGGCAGCAACCCGGGCGAGCGCGCGGCTCGACATCAGGATCACCCTGGCATCGAGCTTCTGGATCGCCTCCAGCTGTTCCATGTAGGCGCGCTTGACGTCATCGACGGACCGCGCAGCGGCGGGGTCGAGGTGGTCGGTGCCGCAGCCGTTGGCCACCAGAGCCTCGGGCAGTTCGGCCCGGGTCCGGCGAATGAGCTCGAGCGCACCGTGCCAGTCGAGCCCCATGCCGCGCTGCGCCGTATCCATCGCCTCGGCGATCCCGAGACCGAGGCCGGCGAGATAGCGGCGAAACCTGAGCGTCGCCTCCCAGTCAACCGTCGCTGGACCCGACGGATCGTTCGCGGTGAACGGGTCGGCCACCACATGCGCGGCGGAGTAGACCACGCGGGCCGGGCGTTCCGGCAACTTGGCATCGGGCAGCCCGGTGCCGGTGAGGGTGTAGTCGACCAGGTGTCCCTGCGGATCGGGGAGGGCGATCTTCATGGCAAATCCTCAGTAGCGCGGCACCAGCATCCCGGCATCGGCCGAGATCACCTGTCCGGTGGTGTAGGGCAACCGGCCCGCGGCCAGGGCGGCAATGATGTCGCCCATCTCGGATGCCTGGCCGATGCGCGGGATCAGCGTGAGCCCGGCCCGCGCGCGTTCTTCGTACTGGGCGATGACCGGCGCCGTCATCTCGGTCGCGATCAGCCCGGGCTGGACATCGTACACCGCGATATTCTCGCGCCCGAGCCGCACCGCCCAGGCCTTCGACCCCATCGCCGCCGCCGCCTTCGACACGCAATACTCCGATCGTGGCTCGGCCACAGCGACGGCGTTCGACGAGGTCACATTGATGACCGCGTGAAACAGCTCTGCGTCGCGCGCCCGCCCAAGCAGGCGGCGGGCGAAGGCCTGGGTGAGAAAATACGCGGCCTTGGTGTTGACCGCGAGACACCGGTCGAAGCTCGCCTCTGTCACGTCGAGCGGATCGCCCCGCTGCATCACCCCGACGCCGGCATTGTTGATCAGCGTCGTGAGCGGACCCAGCGCATCTTCGACGCGGCCCAATATTGCGTCATGTGCCGCAAGGTCGGTCACGTCGAACGGGGCGGCGAACACGTCGCCCCCTTCGCCGCGAACCGCCTCGGCCGCGCGCGAAAGCTCTTCGTCCGCCGCCGGGCCGTTGACGGCCACCGCGAACCCTTCGCGCGCCAGCGCCACCGCCGCGGCGAGCCCGATTCCCCGGCTCGACCCGGTCACCAGCGCGACCCGCCGGCTCATGCCCGGGCGCCTTTCACCAGCAGCTCGCGGGCGATGATCATGCGCTGGATCTGGTTGGTCCCCTCATAGATCTGGGTGATCTTGGCATCTCGGTAGAGCCGCTCGACCTCGAAGCCCCGGATATAGCCCGAGCCGCCGAACACCTGCACCGCGTCGGCGGTGCGCTGCACCGCGATGTCGCCTGCGAAACACTTGGCCATCGAGCAATAGCGTGTGGCATCGGCGCCGGTGTCGATCTTGTGGGCCGCATTCAGCACCAGGAGACGCGCCGCCTCGACATCCTTGGCGATGTCGGCGAGCAGCCATTGCACCCCCTGAAACTCGGCGATCGGCTTCTTGAACTGCTTGCGCTGCTGGGCATAGTCGACCGCCGCCTCGAGCCCCGCCTGAGCGATGCCGACGGCGAGCGAAGCGATGCCGACCCGCCCCTTATCGAGCACGCTCATCATCATGTGAAACCCACGACCCTCCACGCCCAGCAGCGCCTCGGCCGGCAGCCGCACGTCGTCGAAATTGAGCGCGCCCACCTGGCTCGCGCGTTGCCCCATCTTGTGCTCCTTGGGCCCGCGGCTCACGCCATCGGCATGTAGATCGACGATCAAGATCGACATCCCGCGATGGCCAGCCTCGGGATCGGTCCGCGCGAGCACGAAGCCGACATCGGCCACCGGCGCGTTGTGGATCCAGATCTTGCCGCCGTTCAGCACCCAGCCGTCACCATCGCGCACCGCCGTGGTGCGAATGCCAGACACGTCGGTGCCCGCTTCCGGCTCGGTGATGCAATAGGCCGCCCGCGCCTTCGCCGAGAGCACATCGGCAAGCCACCGGTCGCGCTGCGCCTCGGTGCCGTGCTGGACCAGCAGCGTCGAGATCAGCTCGACCAGCCCGCATTGGTCGGCGACCGAGGCATAGCCGCGCGACAGCTCCTCCATCACCACCGCATAGGTGACGGTATCGAACCCCGGCCCGCCCATTTCCTCCGGCACCCCGATCCCGAACAGCCCGAGCTCGGCCATCTGGTCGTAGATTTCCGCGGGGAAGCGCTCGTCGCGATCCAGCTCCTCGGCCATCGGCCGGATCACCTCATCGGCGAATTGGCGCGCCATGTCGCGCACTTGAGCCTGCGTTTCGGACAGAAACATCCGTCACCTCCAGTAACTATCTGGTTACTTATAGGAGCGAATCTCCAGGCCCGTCAAGCCGCGATTGGATAGGCCTTGATTCCCCCCTGCCACTCCGGCTAAATAACCAAACAGTTACAAAGGGAGATCAAGCATGAAACCCGATGCCAAGGTCAAGTTCGGTCGCGTCGATCTGGAGGTTACGCCGTTCGGCTTCGGCACCGCGCCGATCGGCAACATCTTCCGCGAGATCGACGAAGAGACCTCGGACGCGATGATCCAGGAGGCCTGGGACCAGGGCGTGCGCTACTTCGACACCGCCCCGATGTACGGCCACGGCCTCGCCGAGCTGCGCACCGGCTATTCGCTGCGCTGGAAGGAACGCGACGCGTTCGTCCTGTCCTCGAAGGTCGGCCGGGTGCTGAAGCCCGCCCGCAAACAGGATATCGACTTCGCGCCCTGGACCAACGCCGGCCGCTTCACCATGCAGTTCGACTACAGCTACGACGGCGTCATGCGCTCGTTCGAGGACAGCCTGCAGCGGCTCAACCTCGAGCACATGGACATCTGCTTCATCCACGACATCGACCGTTTCACCCGAGGCGACGACCAGCCCGAGGTCTTCGAACAGGCGATGGACGGCGCCTGGCGCGCGCTCAGCGACCTGCGCGACCAGGGCGTGGTCAAGGCGATCGGCGTTGGCGTGAACGAATGGGAGGTCTGCCAGGCCGCGCTCGAGCAGCGCGACTTCGACTGCTTCCTGCTCGCCGGCCGCTACACGCTGCTCGAACAGGACGCGCTCGATACCTTCCTGCCGATGTGCGAGGCGCGGGGCGCGGCCGTGGTCGTCGGTGGCGGCTTCAACTCGGGCATCCTCGCCACCGGTGCGAAAGAGGGCGCAAAATACAACTACGCCCCCGCGCCCGGCGAGATCATGGACAAGGTGCGCAGCATGGAGGCGGTCTGCGCCGACTACGGCGTGCCCCTGCCCGCCGCCGCCCTGCAGTTCGTCGTCGCCCACCCGGCGATCCCGACCTTCATGGCCGGCACCCGCACCGTGGAGCAGCTCCGCCAGAACCTCGACTGGTTCAGCCACCCGATTCCCGCCGGGTTCTGGTCCGACCTCAAGGCCAAGGGTCTCCTGCGCGAAGACGCCCCGACACCGTGACCGAAGCCCCGACCCGCATCCTTGGGCCAGGCCTCTACGGCCTCGACCGGTTGCGCATCGGCGACCGGATCGAGACCGGCCGTTGCGACGTCACAGCCGAACGGATCGACGCCTTCGCCGCCCTCACCGGCGACCGGTTCGAGATCCACATGGACGACGCCGCCGCCCGGCGCCACGGCTTTGCGGCCCGCGTCGCCCATGGCCTCCTTGTGCTGTCGTTGGTCGACGGACTGAAGAACCAGGCCCGCGCCCGGTTCGATGCCATCGCCTCGCTGGGTTGGGAGTGGCAATTCCGCGCCCCTGTGCTCGCGGGCGACAGGATCGGCGTCTCCATCGCCGTGCTGGCGCTGCAGCCCTCGCGCACGAAACCCGACCGGGGCGTCGCGACACTGGCTTTCGACGTGACCAACCAGCACGGCGCCACCGTGCAATCGGGCCGGAACCGGCTGATGATCTATCGCTGACGCGCAACCCCGCGCCGATCACCGCAGCAGGATCGCCCGGAAATCGTTCACATTGGTCCCGGTCGGACCCGGCGCGAAAATGTCGCCCACTGCGTCGAAGGCGCCCCAGGCGTCGTTGGCCTGCAACGCCGCCATCGGGTCGGCCCCGGCCGCCCGCATCCGCGCCGCGCTGCTGCCGTCCGCGAAAGCGCCGGCATTGTCTTCCGACCCGTCGATCCCGTCCGTATCGGCGGCGAGCGCGGCGATCCCGTCGACACCGTCGACTGCCGCGGCGAAGGCAAGGAGAAACTCGGTGTTGCGCCCGCCCCGCCCCGCCGGGTTGCGCAGCGTGACCGTGGTCTCGCCGCCCGAGAGCAGCACAACCGGCCGTGCGAAGGGCTGGTCCCGGCGCGCCACTTCGCGGGCGAGCGCGGCATGCACCAGCCCGACCTCGCGCGCCTCCCCCTCGATCGCGTCGGACAGGATCACCGCATGGACCCCGGCCGCCTCGGCCCGGGCGGCGGCCGCCTCCAGCGAGAGCCGCGCCGAGGCGATCACCCTTGTCTCGTGACCATCGAACACCGAATCCGTGGGGCGCGGCGCTTCACCGGCCTGCACCAGATGCCGCAGGATCGCCGGCGGCAAGACGATGCCGCGGTTCCGGATCATCGCCATCGTCTCGTCGAGCGTCACCGGCGACGGCACCGTTGGCCCCGAGGCCACCTCGGCCGGGTCGTCCCCGGGCACGTCGGAGACCACCAGCGTCAGCACCCGGGCGGGATGCGCCGCCACGGCAAGCCGCCCGCCCTTGATATCGCTTACGTGCTTTCGGATCGCGTTCATCACCCCGATCGGCGCGCCCGACGCGAGCAGGGCCACGTTCAGCGCGCGCTCGTCGTCCAGCGTGAGCCCCTCGGGCGGCGACGGCAGCAAGGACGACCCGCCGCCGCAGATCAGCGCCACCACCAGGTCATCCGGCCCGAGCCCCGAAACCGCGTCCAGAAGCGCCGCGCTCGCCGCGAGTCCCGCGGCGTCCGGAACCGGATGGGCCGCTTCGAGCACCCGGATATGACGGCATTGCGCGCCGTAGCCGTAACGGGTGACCACGACGCCCTCGACCGGCCCGCTCCACAGGTTCTCGAACGCCCGGGCAAGCTGCGCGGCTCCCTTGCCGGCCCCGATGACGACGAGCCGCCCGGCCGGCCGCGCGGGCATGTGGGGGCGGAGCGCCGCGACCGGATCGGCCGCCGCGACCGCCGCTTCGAAGAGACCTGTCAGGAACGCCCTGTCGCCTGGCTGCATCAGAGCGCAATATCGCAGACGAACACGCCGTCCGCGCCGCCATCGAGCGCCGCGACGATATCGCCGCCGATCGCCTGGTGGACCGGGTCGACGAGATAGGCGTCGCGCACGGCTTCGTCGCGGAAATCGAACCAGAACATGTCGAGGAACCCGCGCACGAGCGAGGTCTCGACCGACACGTTCTCGCGGTGCTGGAAGTCGGCGATCCCTTCGATGTGACCGGACAGACCGGCGAGACGCCCATAGAGCGCAGCCTTGGTCTCGGCCGTCACGTCGGAGCGGAAGCGCAGGTGAACGAGATGGCGGATCATCGGATATCTCCTTTCGGCCCGAAACCGGGCGCACGTTTTTTTCCGAAGGCCGCAAGGCCCTCGCGCAATTCGTCGCTGGCCGCGGCGATCCGGCCGGCCAGGGAGTCGAGCACCCGCTCCACCTCCTCGCCCTCGGCCGCATTCACCAGCATCTTGGTGAGCTCGGTGGCGATCGCCCCCCGAGCCATGACCTTTGTGGCCAGATCGCGCGCCGCTGCAAGGCCCGCCCCGCTCTCGACCACCAGATCGACGATGCCCGCAGCCTGCGCTTCGGCCGCGTCGAGCACCTCGCCGAACAGCGCCATCCGGCGCACCCGTTGCGCCCCGAACCGCCGCACAGCGCGCTGCGTGCCGGACCAGCCGGCGATGATCCCGATCCCGGTCTCGGGTTGACCGACCTTCACCTGCGCCTCGGCGATGCGGTAGTCGGCGCAGGCGGCAAGTTCGAGCCCGCCACCCAGAGCCGGCCCGTTCAGCACCGCGATCACCGGTTGGCGCAGACGTGCGAGCCGGTCGAACGCCTCGTGCCCGTCGCGCAACCAGTGCCGCCCGAACGCCTCGGGCGTGAGCGCGCTCCAGGCCGCGATGTCGCCGCCAGCGCTGAACGATCGGCCCTGTCCGGTGAGGATGACCGCAAGCACATCGCCGCGCCGCTCGATCTCGCGGCAAAGGTCCGCCAGCGCCTCGACCATCCCGGCATCGAGCGCATTGAGCTTTTCGGGCCGCGCGATCTGCACAAGCCCGATGCCGCCCTCGACCGCAAACGAGATCCGCCCGTCCGCCATCACTTCGCTGCCAGCCGCAACTGCATCGGCTCGGGCCGGAACAGCTTGTCATCCATCAGCTTCACGTCATCGGCGACCAGAAGCTCGGTCGCCGCCTGATCGAGCACGTCACGGCGGATGTCGAGCCCCGGCGCGATCTCGGTCACCACCAGCCTGCCGCCGATCAGCCGCACCACGCAGCGTTCGGTGACATAGGTCACGTCCTGCCCCTGCGCCGCTGCCCGTGCCCCGGAAAACGAGATGTGGTCCACCGCATCGACGAACTTGGGCACCTTTCCTTCGCGGTCGATGATCAGAAGGCCATCCGCGATGCGCATCTTCGCGCCCGCGTTGAAGTTCCCCGAGAACACGATCTTGCGCGCCCGCGTCGTGATGTCGACGAAACCGCCGGCCCCGGCCGTGCGATGCGGCACCGCCGCGAGACGCGAGACGTTCACCGACCCGTCCCGGCCGATTTCGAGGAACGACAGGAGCGAGGCGTCGAACCCGCCGGCCTGAAAATAGCAGAACTGATGCGGCGAGGCGACGAAGGCCTCGGCATTGGCCGAACACCCGAACTGGAAGCCGAGCAGGGGCACGCCTCCGACGGCGCCCTGTTCGATCATCCAGGTCACCGCCCCGTGCAACCCTTCCTCGACGAGGATGCGTGGCACATTGGCCGAGATGCCGAAGCCGATGTTCACTGCCCAGCCGTCACGTAGCTCCTGCGCGACACGACGCGCGATCACCTTGCCGACGCCGAATTCCGGAATCGAGAAACTCGAGATCGGCCGGATCAACTCGCCGGAGATCGCCGGATCGTATTCGGTCTGGGTGGTTTGAAGCTGGTCCGGCGCCTCGACGACGATATCGACCAGAATGCCGGGCACCCGCACGTCATGGGCCCGGATCGAACCATTCTGCCCCACGCGCTTCGCCTGGGCGATGACGATCCCACCGTTGTTGCGGGCGGCCAGCGCCATCTCCATCGCCCCCAGATAGGCGCCCTCGTGTTCGAAGCTGAGATTGCCCCGCTCGTCCGCCGTGGTGCCGCGAATGATCGCCACATCCGGCGCAAGCGCCTTGAAGTAGAGCCAGTCCTCGCCTTCGAACTCGATCTTGCGCACGATCCGTTCCCCGCGCGCCGCGTCGTTCATCGCGCAGCCGTCCTGATCGGGATCGACGAAGGTCTGCATGCCCACCTTGGTAAGTACGCCCGGACGTTTCGAGGCGGCCTCGCGCAGCATGTCGAACACGATCCCCGACGGCACGTTGTAGGCCTTGAGCTGGTTCGCGCTGATCATCTGCCAGACCAGCGGCGGCTCGGCGTCGGACGGCCCCGAAGGATACGAGCCGCCGATGATCCGGGCCAGGAGACCGGGCTTGGCGATGTGGTCCACCCCCTTGCTGCCGAACATGTCGCCGGCGGCGATCGGATGGATCGTGGTGAGGTTGCGCGGCGCGCCGGTCTGGTCGAATCGCTCCCCCAGCGCCGCCAGCACCGCATCGGGACAGCACAGCCCGCTGGAGGAGTTGACCGCCACGACAGCGCCGTCCTTGATGGCCTGAACCGCTTCCCGCGCGGTGCGAACCTTGGACATGTCGCCCTCCTTGGTAACTAAATGGTTATTTGAACTATGGCGGCAAGTCGCGCACCGATCAAGGCGATTGTTTTCCCTTTCCATAACGTAACTGTTTAGTTACAAATTTGCAGAAGGAGGAACCCCATGACTATCTATTTCGAGAAGACATACCAGCGCAGCTTCGGGACTTTCCCGCTCACCGGCGCAGTGCTGCATCAAGCCATCCTTGACGCCGCCGAGATCGGCTACCGCGCTTTCGACACCGCCCAGATGTACGCCAACGAGGTCGAGACCGGCGCGGCGCTGAAGGAGGCCGGTATCGACCGCGACGATCTCTGCGTGACCACAAAGGTCGACGTGTCCAACTTTTCGGAGGCGGCCTTCCTGCCCTCGGTCGAACAAAGCCTCAAGAAACTGCAGCTCGATCATGTGGACGTGCTGCTCCTGCACTGGCCGACACCGGGCGGCGACATCGAGCTTTCGCTGAAGCTGCTGCAGAAGGCCCGCGATCTCGGGCTCGCCACGCACATCGGCGTGTCGAATTACACGGCCCAGATGATGCGCGACGCGCGCGCCATCGTCGACGCACCGCTGGTGACCAACCAGGTCGAGTTCCACCCGCTCCTGAACCAGGACAAGCTGCTCGCCGCCGCCGCCGAAACCGGCATCCCCCTCGCCTCTTACAGCTCGGTCGCTCGGGGCGAGGTCTTCACCTATCCGCTGTTCGCCAAAATCGGCGCGGACTACGGCAAGACCGCCGGCCAGGTCGTGCTCCGCTGGATCCTGCAGAAGGGCGTGAGCATCAACACGATGTCGACCAAGCGCGCGAACATCGCCGCCAATTTCGACGTGATGGATTTCACCCTGTCCTCGATCGACATGGCGCGGATCGACGCGATGACGGCAACCAACTACCGGATCGTCGACAAGGATCTGGTTCCCTACGCACCCGATTTCGACTGACCCAAAAAAAGTGGGGCGGCGCCGGGCCGCCCCAAGTCCTTCGGGAGAATGGCGTGTCAGTGGTTGCCGCGGATCAGATCGGCGGCCTTCTCGCCGATCATGATGGTCGGCGCGTTGGTGTTCGAGCCCACGAGGCTCGGCATCACCGAGCTGTCGCAGATCCTGAGCCCTTCGAGCCCGTGCACGCGAAGCTGCGGATCGACCACGGCCATCTCGTCGACCCCCATCTTGCAGGTGCAGGTCGGATGGTACGAGGTCCGCCCGTACTGCCGGGCGTAATTCTCGAAATCGGTCTGGGTCTTCACGCTGTCGTCGGGGAAGCGGATCCTGCGGATGTATTTCTGCAGGCTCTTCTGCCGGAACATCTCGACCGAAAGCTTCACCCCCTCGGCCGAAATCCGGAGATCGTCCGGATGCCCGAGGTAGTTCGGATCGACCAAAGGCGCGTCGGCGACATTGGCCGAGCGCAGCCGGACCGTGCCGCGCGCCTTGGGGCGCAGCGTGTAGGAATTGAGCGTGACCCCGGACGAGCCCGCCGGCACGCTCGGCACGCCTTCCTCGGCGCCCGCCCCGGCGAGGAAATGGAACTGCAGCTCCGGCACCGGATTGTCGGGATTTCGATCCCAGAACACCCCGCCCTCGACCACGTTGGAAGTCACCGGACCCGTCCGGAAGAACACATACTGGATGCCGGCCCACATCATCCAATGCGGCTTCTGGTACTTGTCGAGGCTCTGGTGTCCGGTCAGCTCCGCCACGATGTCGATGCCGAAATGATCGTTGAGATTCTCGCCCACGCCGGGCAGATCGTGCACCACTGCGATCCCGTGATCCTTGAGATGCGCCGCCGGCCCGACGCCGGACAGCATCAGGAGCTTGGGCGTCCCGATGGCGCCCGAGGTCACCACCACCTCGTTGGCGGCCAGCGCAACCGTGGTTGCGGAACCCGTTGAATACTCCACGCCGACCGCACGACTGCCCTCGAACACGATGCGTTTGACCAGCGCGCCGGTCTCGACCGTGAGGTTCGCGCGCTTCATCGCCGGGCGCAGGTAGCCCACGGCCGCCGAACACCGCCGCCCGTTCACCACGTTGAGCTGGTAGGGCCCGCAGCCCTTCTGCACCGGCCCGTTGAAATCGGGATTGTACGGGATGCCCAGCTCCTGGCACGACCTCAGGAACGCGCGCGTCATCACCTGCGGCTCCTGCAGGTTCGACACGCCGAGCGGTCCCTCGGTGCCGTGCCAGTCTCCCGACAGGATCGTATTGCCCTCGGAGCGGATGAAATACTTCTGGATATCCTTGAAGGCCCAGCCCTCGGCGCCCTCTTCATTGGCCCAGCGGTCGTAGTCGGACGGATGCCCCCGGGTGAACACCTCGGCATTGATCGAACTGCCGCCTCCCAGCACCCGCCCCTGCGCATAGGGGATCTCGCGGTTGTTCGCATGGACCTGCGGCACCGTGTTGAACCCCCAAGTCCGCGGCCCGGCGGTAAGCTTCGAGAACCCCACCGGCATGTGGATATAGGGATGCAGGTCCTTGCCGCCCGCTTCGAGCAGAAGCACCTTGACGTCGCGGTCCTCGGTCAGCCGGTTGGCGAGCACGCAACCCGATGAGCCGCCGCCGACGATCACGTAATCGTAGCCCTTGTCCGCCATCACTTCACCCAGTGGCTGCGCTTGCCGATCTCGATATGGACCGATTTCACTTGGGTGTATTCCTCGACCCCGTACATCCCGGCCTCGCGCCCCCAACCCGATTGCTTGAACCCGCCGAGCGGCAACTCCGGCCCGCCCGCGAGCGTGGTGTTGACCCAGAACCGGCCGGCCTGCACGCGCCGGGTGACCGTCAGCGCCTTGTCGATATTCTTGGTCCAGACGCTGGCCGCAAGCCCGTAGTCGGTGTCGTTGGCGATCTCGATCGCCTCGTCGAGCGTGTCGAACGGCATGATCGTGAGCACCGGCCCGAAGATCTCTTCACGCGCGATCGCCATGTCGCGGGTCACGTCGCCGAACAGCGTCGGCACGATGAACTGGCCGCGCCCCATGTCGAGCTGCTCGCCGCCGCAGATCAGCCGCGCGCCCTCGGCCTGGCCGCGCTCGATGTAGGACAGGATCGTCGCGTTCTGCGCCTCGGTGGTGATCGCGCCCACCTGCGTCGCCTCGTCGAGCGGATCGCCGACCCGCACCCTGGCGAACTTGTCCTCGACCATCCGCGCGAATTCGTCGGCGACCGACCGTTCGACGATCAACCTCGAGCCAGACACGCAGCATTGCCCGGTGTTGAGCCCGATGCCGAAGGCCACGCCATCCGCCGCGTCTTCAAGATCGGCATCGGCGAAGACGATCTGCGGGTTCTTGCCGCCAAGCTCCAGCCCGAGCTTCTTGAAATTCGACTTCCCCGCCGCCTCGACCACACGCCTTCCCACCGCCGTCGAGCCGGTGAACGACAGCATGTCGACCTTCGGATGCTCGATCAGCGCCTGCCCGATCGTGCTTCCCGAACCGGTGACCACGTTCATGCAGCCGTCAGGCAACCCGGCCGCGCTCAGGATCTCGGCGAGAATGAGGGTCGTCGCGCTGGTCACCTCAGAGGGTTTCGCCACGATGGTGCAGCCGGAGGCGAGGATGTAGGGCACCCGCTCGCACAGGATGAGGAAGGGGAAGTTCCAGGGCGTGATCAGCCCGACCACCCCCACCGGCTCCCGGGTCACGAGGCCGAACAGCCCCTCGCCGAGATTGTTGAAACTGTCGCCATGCAGGCTGCGCGCCAGACCGCTCGCATATTCGAACATGTCGGCACAGCCCAGCACTTCGCCGCGCGACTGGCTGATCGGCTTGCCATTTTCCAGCGTCTCGAAATAGGCGATCTCCTCGGCGCGTTCGCGGATAAGCGCCCCGGTCCGCAACAGCACCGCCGCGCGCGCCTGGCCGTTGAGCCCCGACCAGCGCCGGTCGTCGAACGCGCGCCGCGCCGCCTCCACCGCGGCGTCGAGATCGGCCAATGTGCACTTGGGCACGCGTGTGACCGGCACATCATGCGCCGGCGACCGCCGCTCGAACAGCGTGCGTTCGCCCGCCGGCACCCAGGCACCGTCGACGTAGAAGCCGAATTCGCGCGCCGCCTCTGGAAGCGAAAGCCTCGTGCTGGTCTGATCCATGTTGTCCTCCCGTTCCCCGCCTGTCGCGGGCCTCGGCAACCCGCAGGCCGCCCTTCGTTCAAAAAGTCACCCGACGACGATCTGCGTCTTCAGATCGCCCGGCCGCTCGCCGAGCGTGTCGAACGCCGCCTGGATCTCCGACAGCGGATAAGCGGCGCCGGTGAACCGGCCGGTGCGAATGCGCCCGTGCACCAGCAGCGTCAGCGCGTCGTGCATGTCCTCGCCCATCCCTGCGACTGACCCCTTGATCGAGTTTTCCTGCAGGATCGTATCGAGGATGTTGACGGGCAAGGTGGCCTCGGGCCCGGTCAGGCCGAAGGTGGCCAGATGCCCACCCCTACGCATAAGCCCCATCGCGGCCTGGTAGAGCGCGGGCCGGCCGACGCTCTCGATCACCACATCGGCGCCCCGCCCGGCCGTCACCCGTCGCACCAGCGCCTCCAGTTCGGCCGGGTCGGAAGTGCCGAAATCCGCCCCCGCCTCCAGCGCCATGTTCACACGGTCCTGCGAGATGTCGAAGACGACGATCGGCGCGGCGCCGATGGTGCGCAGGAGCTGGACATGCAGATTGCCGATCGGCCCAGCGCCGAGCACCACGACCGATTGACCGAAGCGGATCCGCGCCTTGCGCGCCGCCCGCACCACGCAGGCCAGCGGCTCGGTCAACGCCAGCACCTCGTCGGCAATCTCCGCCGGCGCCGGGATCACCAGCCGCGCCGGTACCGCCATGTATTCGGTGAACGCGCCGTCCATCGTGATCCCCATTTGCCGCATCTCGGGGCAGTTCAGGATCTCGTTGCGCCGGCACCAGTAGCAGGTGCCGCAGCCGATGTTCATGTCGACCACCACCTTGGCGCCGATCTCGAGGCCCGCCACGTCCGGCCCGAGCTCCGCGACGGTGCCGGTGAACTCGTGCCCCGGCACCATCGGCAGGCTCTCGGCCGCGTAATGGCCCTTGAAGATGTGGATGTCGGTGCCGCAGATGCCGACCCGCGAGATCCGGATCAGCGCTTCGCCCCGGCCCGGCACCGGCACCGGGCGGTCTTCGATCACGAACCGCCCGGGCTCGACCAGAACCGCCGCTTTCATCAGGTTGGTCATCGCCCTGCCCCTACTTCACGATCCGGAGCTTCGACCGGTCGATGGTCATCGCGATGGCGGCGATCAGGATGATGCCGAACACCATCTGCTGCATCGTCGCGTCGATCTCGAAATAGAGCATCGACGAGCGGATCACCGCGACGATCAGCGTGCCGATCAGCGTGTTGACCACTCCGCCGACGCCACCGGTCAACGGTGTCCCTCCCACCAGCACCGCCACGATGGCGGGCAGGAGAAAGCCGTTCGCGAGCGTTGGAGACCCGCCCGAGAGCTTGACCGAGAACAGGAGCCCCGCAATCGCTGCGAGCATCCCCGACAGCGCGAAGGCCAGAACCTTGATCCGGGTGACGTTGAGCCCCGAGGCGACGGCCGCGAGCTCGCCCGCGCCCACTGCCTTCAGCGCCCGGCCGAAGGTGGTGCGGGTCTGCAGGAACACCATCGCGAGCAGCAGTACACCGCCGACGAAGATCTCGTGCGGGATGCCGAAGCTCTCGTCGACCATCCAGCCGAACGAGCCGTCGCGCAGTGCGGAATCCATGTAGAGCGCGCGCTGGCCCGACAGGTATTGCGCCAGCGAATAGGCCACCCCGCCGACCGCGAGGGTCGAGACGAAGGACGGCACGAACAGCCGCGTGGTGATGAACCCCGAGACGGCGCCGAAGGCGAGGCCCGCGACCACGCAGATCAGCGCCGCTGTGATCCCGAAAGTCGGCAGCGCCACGGTCGCGATCACCGTGGTCATGTTGGCCACCGACTGGGCCGAAAGGTCGATCCCGCCGATGTAGATCGCGAAGGTCATGCCCAGTGCCATGATGAACAGCGGCATGATGTCGGCAACCATCGAGATGAGGTTATGCGGTTTCAGGAAATTGCCGTCGGAGATCCCCACGATGGCGACGAGCACCAGGAGCGTGATCCACGGCAGATGCGGTTTGATGCGGTCAAGGCTCATGGGTCTGGCTCACGTCATGTAATGGACTAGGTCGAACAGCGACGGCTTCTTCCCCGGCTCGCCCCGGAAGGTTTTCTGCACCTCGCCATCCTTGAGGACATGGATCGTGTGGCTGAGCCCGATCGCCTCTTCGAGCGTATCCGCGACCAGGATGATCCCGGCGCCGGCCGCGCACATCTCGCGGATCATGTCGTAGACATCTTCCTTCGCGCCGATGTCGAGCCCGCGGGTCGGATGATCGAGCAGGATGATGTCGGACCCGCCCGAACGCCACTTCGCCAGCACCACCTTTTGCTGGTTGCCGCCAGAGAGGCCGCCGCAATCCTTCATCACCGACGGCGTCTTGATCGCGAGCCGGTCGATCCATTTCTGCGCGAGCGCCTTCTCTGCGCCGATCCTGAGAACGCCGCCGGACGAGTAGTGCTTCATCTGGCTGAGGGTCATGTTCTCGTAGACGTTCATCCCGCCCACGATCCCCTCGACCTTGCGCTCCCGGGGCACGTAGCCGACGCCCAGCTCCACCGCCTGACGCGCCTTGAGCGACTTGATCGCCTTGCCCTTGACCGAGACCCGACCGGCGCTCGGCTTTTCGAGACCGAAGACCGTGCGCAGGATCGCCTCGCGGCCCGAGCCCTCGGTGCCCACCAGGCAGAGCACCTCGCCCGGGTGCAGTTCGAAGCTGACATCGGAATATTTGCCCGCGACCGAAACCTTGTCGAACCCGACGAGGACGGTCTCGGCGTCATAGGGCTTCTGCAGCTGTTCGCGGTAATATTCCTTGTCGACCTCGCGCCCCACCATCTTGTGCTGGATCTTGTCGATATTTGCCGCCTCGTGTGACACGACGTCGACCACCGCCCCGTCCTTCATCACGTAGATCCGGTCCGACAGCTCGAGCACCTCGTCCATCCGGTGGCTGACGAAGATGAACGAGGCCCGGCTGGTCAGCTCGCGCACCAGCTTGAACAGAAGTTCCACCTCCTCGCGCGCCAGCACGCTGGTGGGCTCGTCGAGCAGGATCACCAGATTGCCCTCGATCCGCTCTTCCAGCGTCAGCACCTTGGCCAATTCGACGAGCTGGCGCTGCGCGAACGAGAGCTTCGAGGTCACGGTGGCGGGGTCGATGTCGAGCTTGACCTTGGCGAGCTGCCGCCGCGCGGCCTCCGCCATCGCCTTCCAGTCGATCACCCCGAATTTCACGAACTGCTTCTCGAAGCCGAGAAAGACGTTTTCCATCACGGTCAGCGTGGTGATGAGCGACTGCTCCTGAAACACCATGCCGATGCCGTGGTCCATCGCCTGGCGCGGGTTCTGGAACTTCACCTTGGCGCCATCGATGGTGATCGTGCCGCCGTCCGGCTGGTAGGCCCCGTAGATCACCTTCATCAGGGTGGATTTGCCGGCCCCGTTCTCGCCGACCAGGCCCACGATCTCGCCCTTGCCGATGGTGAAATCCACCGCCTTCAGCGCGTGGACGCCGGGGAATTTCTTGTCGACCTTGCTCAGCGTGTACATGCGCCCCGCCCCTATTTCACGAAGCTGATGGATTTGCGGTCGGTCGACAGCACCACCGCGACCACCACCAGAAGGCCGAGCACGCCATCCTGGATGTAGCCGGGCAGCCCGATCACCACCATGCCGTTGCCGATGACGTTGACGATCAGCACGCCCACCAGCGTGTTCCAGACCCCGCCCACCCCGCCCCAGAGCGCGGTGCCGCCGACCACCACGGAGGTGATCGACATGAACATGAAATTGTTGCCCGTCGCGGTCTCGGCGATGCCGATCCGCCCCACTGCCATCAGCGCGCCGACGGCGTAGAACATCCCCGCGAGGGTGTAGCCGAGGACGCGCACGCGGTTCACGTTGAGGCCCGACGCATGGGCCAGATCCTCGCCGCCGCCGACCGCGTAGAAATTGCGCCCGAGCGTCGTCTTCGACTGGATGAACCAGCCGACCAGCAGAAACAGGATCGCGACATAGACCATGACCGGGAACCCGAGCCAACGCTCGGTAAGCAGCCCGCGGAAGGTCTCGTCCTCGACCCGGATGCGGTCGCCCCCGGTCAGCAGCAGCGCGAGCCCCGTGCCGACGAAACCCATCGCGAGCGAGGCCATGAACGACGGCACCTTCAGCTTCACATGCACATAGCCGTTGATGAACCCGAGCACCGCGCCCACAAGGATCGCCAGCGGAAACGCCAGCCAGGCCCAGCTCACGACGGTTCCGCCGAGCGCGAGGAAGGCGAAGGCGAAGACCACGGCCGAGACCGAGACCGTCCCCTCCATCGACAGATCGATCGACCCCATGATGATGATGAAGGTCACGCCGATCGCCACCATCAGCGCCGGCGTGGAGGCGATGGCGACGCGCGCGAGATTGCGAACCGAGAGGAACTGCGGGTTCATCGCGGTGAAGAACAGGACCAGGATCAGAAGCACGATCACCGGGGCCGACTTCACCAGGGTTTCCCGATTCAGGATGGCGTTCACGCGCTCCTCCCAGAGTGATGCGAACATGTGGGGGATAGGGCACGGCCACCGGGGCGGCCGCGCCTCCGATCGAGGTTATTTGTACTGGATCTGGCCGTTGCTCGGGCCCCAGAAGTCGGTCCAGTCGTATTCCGGCACGCTGTCGAGATAGCTCGCCTTGAACTCGGCCGCGTCCTCGGGACGGACCATGATCGTCGGACCGTAGAACTCGCGGTGCTCCTGCGGCTCGGCCGAGGGCGTGAACGCCCCGGTCGCGGCATGGTAGGCGAGCGACGCGGTGATGCCGCCGCCCCAATGCGGGTTGGTGAACACGGTGGCCAGAATCTTGCGCTCGGCCACGAGTTGCACCGCCTGCGGGTTGCCGTCATAGGACACGATCGGCATATCCTCGATCCCCTCGGCGCGCAGCGCCTCGATCACCCCGTAGGCGATCGTGTCGTTGGCGCAATGCACGCCGGTGATCGCATCGCCGAAGCGGGTGAGGAAGCCCGACATGATCTGGTTGGCCTTCTGGGTGTCCCAGTCGGCCGGCTCGGCCGCGAGCAGCTCGACATCCGGGTAATCGACCAGCGCGTTCTTGAGGCCCTGCAGCCGTTCGATCGCCGGGTTGTTCGACGCGATCCCGCCGAGATGCACGACGCCGCCCTTTCCGCCCATCGCCTCGAGCAGAATCCGCGCGGTTTCCTCGGCCGGCTTCTCGTCCGACCACGACATGTGGCTGACCCAGTTGTCGCCGAAATCCCAGGGGTGGATGTCGTCGGTCTTGTTCCAGATCGTCGAGACATAGCCGCCCGCCTCGGCCACGGCTTCGACCACCGGACGGCAGTTCGGCGCGTCGTTGGTGTCGATCGCGAGCGCGAGCTGGCCGTTGGTCTTCGCCAGCAACGCCTTCACGTCGGCGAGCGACTTCTCCGAGGAGCCCTCGTTGATCAGATGGGTCAGCGCATCCACCGGCATGCCGAGGCTTTTCACGAAGGCCTCGCCGCCCGAGACGATCTCGTTCCAGTACGGGTTCGTCCGGTTGCGGTAGCTCCACGCGATGGTCGGATCGGTGATCGCCGCGCGCGCCATTCCGGGCCCGAACATGCCGGCAGTCGCAAAGCTGCCGAGGCCGGCCGCAGACGCGAACAGGAAATTCCGGCGATTCACCTTCTCCTGTTCGATGTACTTCTTGATGAACGACATTTGGGTCCTCCCGTTTAAGCCGCCGATGTCCAGCTCGCGGGGCCGCCTGCCCCTGCCAATCGGCGATTTCCGTTCAAGCAGGTCCGCTCCAGTGCGAACTAATGCACTAACCAGTTACTTCGTTGTTTGCCGAATCGTCAAGCCCCATGGCACACTCGGCCATGCGCGGCGCGTCGGTCGTTTGGTGAAACTCTGTTTTGCCCCGCGCCCGGCAATCGGCTAGAAAGCCGAAAAACGGCTGCGACCGTGACGGCGCCAACAGAGCGAGGCCTGATCTTGGTGAAACCGACGAGACAACGCGATGCCGAGGCGACGAAGGCCCGCATCATGGCGGCGGCGAAGAAGGAATTCGCCAAGAACGGTCTCGGCGGCGCCCGGGTCGATGTGATCGCCGACCGCGCGAAAGCCAACAAGCGGATGATCTACCACTACTTCGGCAACAAGGAAGACCTGTTCCAGGTTGTCGTCGAGGAGGCCTATGTCGACATCCGCAGCGCCGAACAGAAGCTCGAACTCGACAACATCCCGCCGCGCGAGGCGCTGGAGAAACTGGTGCGGTTCACCTGGGGCTATTACCTGAAGAACCCGGAATTCCTGACCCTTGTGAACAGCGAGAACCTGCACAAGGCCCGCCATCTCAAGAATTCCCAGACCATCGAACAGGTCAGCCGCCGCTTCGTCGACATGGTCGCCCGGCTGCTCGAGCGCGGCGTCGCCGAAGGCGTGTTCCGCCCCGGGATCGATCCGGTGCAGCTCAACATCACCATCGCCGCCATCGGCTATTACTACCTGACCAACCGCTTCACCGGCTCGATCGTCTTCCAGCGCGACCTGATGGACCCGGAGGCCCTCGAACAGCGCCTGGCGTTCAACATCGAGACGATCCTGCGGCTGGTCTGCGCGGAATTCTGACCGGGACAAGCGCGGCTCAAACGGCGCCCGCATCCCGACATGGCCTCGCGGAGCAGCCCGGCACGTCGTGGAACCACGCGACGCATTTGCCGAATTCTGACCGCCGAATGACCGTACTCCGGTCGCACCTCTCCGCGATCATTTGACGAATCCACGGATTCACCTCAAGGTTGCTGACCGGCTCAACCGAACCGTGCACAGATCGAATGGAGTTATCGCGGCACAATGGTGCGACAGACAGTTTTCGGCTTTCTCGTTGGTATTGGCGTTTCTCTCCCCGGCCTTCAGATCGACGCGACCTGCGCGGATTGGCCCCGCTCAGTCTTCTGGGAAGACGCAACCAGCGCGGACGTGGCCAGCTGCATCGCCCTGGGAATACCGGTGTCCGGTGCGGAGGGCACGACCGATGCGCCGCTGATCCTGGCCGTGAGCAATACCCCGGACCCGGCTGCCATCGCCCTGTTGCTGGCCGAAGGCGCCGACCCCGACGTGCGCAACACCCTCGGCGAGACCCCGTTGATGCTTGCAGCGAGCACGGTTTCGAACCCCGATCTGGTCCGCCTGCTCCTCGATGCCGGGGCCGACGTTTCCCTGACGACCCGGATCGGCGACACCGCACTCCATCTCGCCGCGAAACAGGCAACATCGCCGGACATCGTGACGGCCCTGCTGCACGCCGGCGCCGATCCCCGCGCCGAGAACAACTGGCTTGCCCAGCCCCTGAATTTCGCCGCCGAATTCAACCCCGACCCCGCGATCACCGAGGCCCTGATCGCGGCCGGTGCGGAGCTCGACGCGCGGGCGACGACCGGCAATACGCCGCTGCTCGCCTCCGTCCAGTCGCCGGGACAGCACGCGGTCACCATGGCTCTGCTCCATGCGGGCGCCAATCCCGAGGCCCGCGATCTCCGGGGCCGAACCGCCGCCTACATCGCGACGCGCAAGCGGACCGGGCCCGAATTCCGCGAGATGGTCGAGGCCGGGGTCGACCTGCAGGCGACCGACAACGCGGGCAATGGCCTGCTCTACGCCGCGGCCATCTTCGGCACCAACCCCGAGGCGGTTCGCATCCTCCTCGACGCGGGCCTCGATCCCAATGTCACCACCGACAACGGCGTGCCGCTCCTGTTCGATGTCGCCCGCTTCGTCAACGATGCCGCCATCCTCCGGCCCCTCGTCGAGGGCGGCGCGAAGATCGACGCGCGGTATGGTGACTCGCGGACCGTCCTGCACCATGTCGCCGAGTACCGCGCCTCGTCGGCGGTGGTGCGCACCCTGGTCGAGCTCGGCGCCGATCCGAACGCGAGAACTGAAGGCGAATACACGGCACTGCAGATTGCCGCCCAGTTCCAGACTCGTCCCGACATGCTGGTCGCGCTGGTCGCCGCCGGGGCCGATGTGAACGCGAAGGACTTCTACGGCTGGACACCGTTGTTGCAGGCCGTCGACTGGAACCCGCGCCCCGAGATCACCCAGGCGCTGCTCGACAACGGCGCCGATCCGAACCTCGGCGA
>JAGRMO010000340.1 GCA_020441205.1 Maritimibacter sp. | reverse complement strand
CATGGCGACACGATGGCCTTCGGCACGATGGCGGTGATCCTCATCACTTGGTGGTTCCAGTCGCTGGGCTGGCATCTCGGACACCTGCCCACCGCGCTCCTCGCCCTGCCCTTCGGCATCGCCATCACGGCACTGCTCGTGCTCGGCACCGACCGCATGGTCTACCGCTTCTACCGGCGGGTGAAGGCCAAACCCATCGTCTTCGTCATGGCCTCGATCGGCGTGATGTTCATCATCAACGGCGTCACCCGCTTCATCATCGGCCCCGACGAACAGAATTTCGACGACGGCACCCGCTTCATCATCTCGGCCAAGGCGTTCAAGGACTGGTCCGGGCTCGACGAGGGGCTCGCGCTGCGCTCGACCCAGGTCATCACCGTGGTGACCGCCGTGATCGTCGTCGCCGCGCTGTTCTGGTTCCTCAACCGCACCCGCACCGGCAAGTCGATGCGCGCCTTTTCCGATAACGAAGATCTCGCGCTGCTCTCGGGCATCAACCCCGAACGTGTCGTGATGGTCACCTGGCTGATCGTGGCCGCGCTCGCCACCATCGCCGGCACGCTCTACGGGCTCGACAAGGTGTTCAAGCCCTTCACCTACTTCCAGCTCCTCCTGCCGATTTTCGCCTCGGCCATCGTCGGCGGCCTCGGCAACCCGCTCGGCGCCATCGCCGGCGGCTTCCTCATCGCCTTCTCCGAGGTCACCGTCACCTACGCCTGGAAGAAGGTGCTGACCTACCTGATGCCTGAGGGGCTCGAACCCTCGGGCCTCGTGCAACTCCTCTCCACCGACTACAAATTCGCCGTCTCCTTCGCGATCCTGGTGGTGGTGCTGCTGTTCAAACCGACCGGGCTGTTCAAGGGGAAAGCGGTATGACCTCGATCAACTGGCGCGCCGTCGCCCTCTTCGCCATCGTCGCGGCCCTGATCTGGTTCACCGGCTACAAGCAGAGCTGGAACCTGGCGCTGACCATCGTCAACATGGGACTGATCTCGGCGATCATGGCGCTCGGGGTCAACATCCAGTGGGGTTACGCCGGGCTGTTCAACGTCGGCATCATGGGCTTCGTGGCGCTCGGCGGCCTTGCCGTGGTGCTGGTGACCGAAGATCCGGTTGCGGCGGCCTGGGCCGCCGGCGGCCCCCGGATGCTCCTCGCGATCGCCTTCGGCATCGCACTTCTCGCCGCCGCGATCGCGCTCTATCGGCGGATGCAGGCCGGCCGCCTCCGGGCGCTCGCAATGACCGCGCTGCTCGTCGCGGGTTTCTTCGCCTACCGCGCGCTGTTCGACCCGGCCGCGCAGGCCATCGAGGCGGTCGACCCGGCCGCCACCGGCTTCCTCGGCGGCCTCGGCTGGCCCGTGCTGCTGGCCTGGCCGGTCGGCGGGCTGCTCGCCGCCGCCGCCGCCTGGGCCATCGGCAAGACCGCGCTCGGGCTGCGCTCCGACTATCTCGCCATCGCCACGCTGGGGATCTCCGAGATCATCATCGCGGTGATGAAGAACGA
>JAGRMO010000339.1 GCA_020441205.1 Maritimibacter sp. | reverse complement strand
GCGGCGCCGGTGGTGCCGGTGGCCGTCGTGCCCGCGGCGCCGGTCGTGGTGGCGCCGGCGGTCGAGACCGTCAGCCGCACACTGAAGGTGAGCTGCCCGGCCGACGGGTCGAGCGCCCGGGTTCGGGTCGGGCGCGACACGGTGCATGTGTCCTGCCCGCTCGGCATGACGTCTGCGACCTCGAAGATCGTCTCGCACAGCGACGGCAGCCGGTCGCGCCTCGTGGTGAGCCCGCCGTCCGGCGGCGTCATCCGGGTGGCCGATACCTCGGCGCCGGGCGGTCGGGTCGTGATCGGCGGGCTGCCGCCGGGCGAGCCGAATTACGATTTCGGCAGCGGCTACGGGATCACCACCGGCTTTCCGCCGCTCGACCCGGTTCCCGATCCGGCCACCGGCACGCTGATCCCGCCGGCGGGCAGCTACTACGCGCCCGCAGCCCCCGCGACGGTGCCAGCCGCGCCGGTTGCGACGGTTCCGCCGGGCTACCGCCCGGCCTGGACCGACGACCGTCTCAACCCCTACCGGGGACCGCAGAGCGCCTATGGCGACGCCCAGATGGCGACGGTGCTCGACACCAAGGTTGTGCCGATGACCGCGGTCAAGGCCGTCAAGGGCCGGACCACCCGGACGGTTGTGGTGACCAAGGCCCAGCCGGTGGCGGCCTCCGGCGGCTATGTGCAGGTCGGGGCCTTCGGCGAGCCGGGCAACGCCCAGAACGCGCTGGCGCGGATCCGCAGCCTCGGAATGGGCGGCGCAACGGCGCGGACGGGTTCGGGGCTCACGCTGGTGATGGCCGGGCCGTTCGCCACCGGGGCCGATCTGCAGCGCGCGCTTGCGACGCTCAGGGGCTATTACCCGGACGCCTACCCGCGCAGCTGACGCAGAACTGACAGGGGCCGGACCGGCCCAGGCAAGCCCCGCCCGACCGGCGGGGCTTTTCGCTGCCTCAGCCGCCCTCGCAGATCGCGCGCAGATCGGCCCAATCTGCGGGGTCGAGCACGGGTTCGGGCGTGGCGCGGGCGGCGGGATCGGCCTCGATCAGCGCGAGCGTCGTTTCGCCGCTCGGGTCGACGGCGAAGGCATAGGGCGTCGAGGCGACGCGGGCGGCCGTGAAATGCGCGAGCAGGGGTTCGGAGGCCAAAGGCACCGGCGGCGCGGTCAGCACCACTTCTGCATAGCTGTCGAGCACCCGGTCGGTGAGCGTGCCGGTGGCGAGCAGGCGCGCGGTGGCGAAGGGGCCGGCATGGGTGAGCAAGGCGAGCATCGGGTCGGCGGCCTCGGCACGGGTGGCCTCGGCGAGGATGTAACCGGCGGTGACTTCGGGGGCGTCGAAATCTTCGAGCAGGTCGCGCCCGATGAGGATGGTGCCGCCCGGCAGGTGCTGCGCCCGGGTTACACCCGCCGGGAACACCACGAGCTGACCGGGGCGCTCGGGGTCCAGAAGCCGCAGGCGCAGCTTGTCGAGCGCGACACTTCCGGCCTTGGTGGCGCAGGGGCTGCCGGTGATCCGGTCGAGCCGGGCGAGGAGCCGGGCGCCGATCTCGTCGCGGGTGATGGCGGGCAGCACCGTCGCCGTCTGGCGGGTGAGCGCGCCGGGGGCCCAGAATATCGCCAGCGCGGCGGCGAACACCACCAGCGCGAGCGTGCCCATGTGCCGCAGCCGGCCGACCTTGGGGCGGCTCCGGTCGATCGCGCGGCGCACCGTCTCGATGGCGTCGATCATCTCGGGCTCGTCGATTTCCAGCGCCTCGGGTTCCGCTGGATCGGAGGAGGGGGCGTAGAGCGCCGGGGCCTCGCCCGGGTTCTTGCGCCGGACAGTGGCGAGCGACCAATGGGCGAGCGCGCGGTCGTTGGAATCGGTGAGGGTGAGGGTGGCGTCGCCGAGCGCGACGATCACGTTTCGCCGCTGCGCATCGGCACCCGCCCGCCAGACGCCGGGGGCTTCGAGCCTTTGGTATTGGGTGAGGGCCGTCATGGGGCCGGTCTGCTCGGTTATCGGTTTTGTGGAACGATAGCCCGAGGGCCGGCCGCGCGTCCAGTTTTTAGGGGCCCCGGATGGCCGCAACGAAAAGGGGGGCGCGATGGCCCCCCTTCGGTCGTTCTAAAGCGTCAGAGTTCGGCGACGCGCTTCCTGAGCTCGAATTTCTGGATCTTGCCG
>JAGRMO010000338.1:990-1678 GCA_020441205.1 Maritimibacter sp. | reverse complement strand
GGAACCATCCTGTTCCACGATCCGGCACCGGTCGCCGAAGCCGACATCGCCGCGCTCGGCGCCGAGCGGGCCGAACTCGACGACCTGCTGGCCCGCGCCGACGTGGTGACTGTCCACGTGCCGCTGCTGCCGGCGACGGAAAACCTGATCGATGCGCGGCGCCTGGCGCTGATGAAGCCCGGCGCGATCCTGGTGCAGGCGGCGCGGGGCGGCATCGTCAACGAGCCGGCGCTCGCCGCGGCACTCGAAAGCGGGCACCTCGCCGGTGCGGCCGTCGATGTCTACACGACCGAGCCGCCGCCCAACGATCATCCGCTGCTGACGCTGTCGGCGGCGGCGGCCGCCCGGGTCATCCTGACGCCGCATATCGCGGGCGTGACGCGCCAGTCCTGGGCGACGCTGTTCCGCGAGGCCTGGGACAACGTGCTCAACGTAGTCAAGGAGGGGCAGGCGCCACGCAACGTGATCTGACGGCGCGCCCGGCCGAGAAGGGCGGGTGTGGAGAGATAGGAAAAAGGCCGGTGTCGGGCAGTGCCCGAAGATCGGGACAAGAACGGTGAAAGGGATGGAAACGTCGGATGTTTGAAGCTGCATGGGCAGGTCTGGTCGCGATGGCCGCGCCGCAATCGATGTTCTTCCTTTGCGTCGGCGTGGTCTATGGCATTGTCATCGGCATCATTCCGGGCCT
>JAGRMO010000338.1:0-899 GCA_020441205.1 Maritimibacter sp. | reverse complement strand
CACGTCGCCACGATCTGGGGCTCCTCGGTCACCGGCATCCTGTTCCGGGTTCCGGGCGCGGCCAAATCGGTGGCGCTGATCTTCGACGGCTACCCGATGACGCTGCGCGGCGAGGCGACGCGGGCGCTCTCGGCCTCGGCCATGGCCGCGCTCATGGGCGGTGTCCTCGGCGCGATCTTCCTGGCGGTCTCCATCCCCATCGTCCGGCCCGTCATGATGGCGCTCGGACCGGCGGAATACCTGATGCTGGCGCTCTGGGGCCTGACCATCATCGCAACATTTTCCGAGGGTTCGCTGTTCAAGGGGCTGACGGCCGCCGCGCTTGGCGTTCTGACCGCGTTCATCGGCATGGACATCGTCACCGGCACGCCGCGCTTCACCTTCGGCAACCTGTCGCTGCTCGACGGCATCTCCTTCCCCGTCGCCATGATCGGCCTTTTCGCCATCTCCGAGATGATCAAGCTGGTGGTGAAGGGCGGCTCGCTGGTCGAACGGTCGGTGCAGAACGAGAAGTCCACGCGGCGCCAGGGCATCATGGATGCGCTCCATCACTGGCCGCTGGTCGTCCGCTCCAGCCTGCTCGGCGTGTGGATCGGCGTGCTGCCCGGCATCGGCGCCAGCATCGCCTCGATCGCGACCTATGCCCAGGCGCTGCGAACCTCGAAGAGCCCGGAAACTTTCGGCAAGGGCAATGTCGAGGGCGTCATCGCCCCCGACGCCTCCACCGGGGCGAACGAGGGCGGCGGGCTCCTCCCGACGCTCGCCCTCGGCATCCCCGGTGGCGAGGGCTTCGCGCTGCTGCTGATCGCCTTCGTCGGCCTCGGCGTGGTGCCCGGCCCGCAGATGCTGACCAACAATCTCGACCTCGTCTACACGCTGGTCTGGGTGGTGGCGCTGTC
>JAGRMO010000122.1 GCA_020441205.1 Maritimibacter sp. | reverse complement strand
GGCGTCGTGCTCGCCGGGGTAGCTTTTCCCTTTGTGGACTGCCTCGCCGATGTAGGCGCGGTTGCCGAGCAGGCGGTAGATGTACTTCTTGTCCATCCGGTTGCCGTTGCGGTTGCGGATGCCACGAGCCAACGCCTCGCGCGCCAGTTCGGTGGTGGAGCCGATCTCGAGGAAGCGGGTGAAGATCCAGCGGACACGCTCGGCGCGCTCGCCATCTATCACCAGCTTGCGCTTCTCGACCCGATAGCCCAGCGGCGGCACCCCGCCCATCCAGATGCCTTTCTTGCGGCTGGCCGCGAACTTGTCCCGGATCCGTTCGGCCGTCACCTCGCGTTCGAATTGTGCAAAGCTGAGCAGGATGGGTTGCGCAAGCCAGATCTGGACCGCCACGTCAGCCACCGAAACCTGATGGTCAGTGTCGATCTCGATCCCCGCCGCAGCGGCGCGGTCGAGCAATTCGTCCATTGCCTCGTGCGATGCGGTCTCGTGAACGTAGTAGAGTGCGTCGACCATCTCGTCCGGAACCTTGGCGTCGGGGCTCATGAGGACCTTTGCGATTTCCTCGAGCGGCATGTCATCGGGCGACCATGCGGCCACGTCGAGTTCGCGTGACTTGAAGTAGTCCTTCCAGGGTTCAAGGAACGCTTTCAGCCTGAAAGGGGCGATCTGCTTCAGGCGGTCCGGGTTGCTGAATATTCGAGGGTTGAATGCCGGCATAATTACTCGTCTCCAGATAGAATCGCGCGAAGCACACGCTATCGGCGGGCCGGTTCCCGCACAAGAGATGTTCGCGGAAGGTTCCAGTTCCGGCCTCCGACAGATCGGGCGCTGCGCCGGTAGGTGAGGGGAGAACTGGAGCTCTCCCATGACCACCGACGACAATACCGATTTCCCCCGCACCACCCACATTTGCGGCCACCCCGGCGGGGTGCGGCCGTGATCGATCCCGATGAACGCGAACAGGCGGCGCTGCGCGCGGCGCTGAAGAACATGGCCGAGTTGATGACCGAGATCGGCTGGAGCACGCGGTTCCAGGATCTCGGCGAAGCGCAGGCGCTGGCCCTCGCCACCGCGGCGGTCGATGGCTTTCAGGAGGCGATGGCGAAGAGCGCGCCCCGGCACGACCCGGAGGTGCCGTTCTGATGGCGGACCTGCTCAATTTCAATCACCGCGAGAAGCCGCCGAGTTTCGCCGACACCGTGAACGGTCGCATCGACGCGGCACTCGTGGCCGAGAACGCGACACGGCCGCAGCGCGACTACCTTGGCGGCAGCCGGCTCGGCGACATCTGCACGCGGCGGCTCCAGTACGAATACCTGAGGTTCCCGCGCGACCCCGACGGCGCATTCTCCGGGCAGTCGCTGCGGATCTTCGCCCTCGGGCACCTCCTCGAGGATCTCGCCATCGACTGGCTGCACAAGGCCGGGTTCGATCTGCGCACGCGCAATCGCCAGGGCGAGCAGTTCGGCTTCAGCGTTGCCGGCGGGCGGGTGCAGGGCCACGCCGACGGGGTGATCCTCGCGGGCCCGGACGGGTTCGCCGGTCCGGCGCTCTGGGAGTGCAAGTCGGCCAACGCGAAGAACTGGCGTGAGATCGCGAAGCATGGCGTTGCCAAGGCGAAGCCCGTCTACGCCGCCCANCAGATCGCGCTCTACCAGGCCTACCTCGGGCTGGCCGAGGTTCCGGCGGTCTTCACGGCGGTCAACAAGGATACCTGCGAGATCTGGCACGAGCGCGTGCCGTTCGACGCCGCGCTCGCGCAGGGCACCAGCGACAAGGCGGTGAACATCCTGCGCGCCTGCGACGCCGGCGAGACCCTGCCGCGGCACACTGCCGATCCCGAGCACTTCGAATGCCGGTTCTGCGCCTGGAAGGCGCGGTGCTGGGAATGACAGCGATCTCGGACACGCCGGACGCGCCGCTGGTGGCCTCCGATCCCGGCATGATCGCGGTCTTCGCCGAGGTCGTCTTCGCCTATTGCGAGGGGTTCGCACCGGTCCGGGCGCTCGCCGAGAAGGGCGGCCCGGACGCCCCACCGCACACGCCGTTCCTTGCCGCCGACGGCGAGCTCGCAGCCAAGCTCGCGATCCAGGCGGAATGGGCGTCGGGGGCCGGCATGGCGCTGTTCGTCGCCCCGGGTACGGTGGCGGCCCCGGGAGATGCGCGGGCCGAGAGCATCGTGCAGACACAGGTCGTGCTGGTCGATCTCGACCACGGCGACATCGCCGCCAAGCGCGATCATCTCGTCCTCCATCTCGGCCAACCGACGCTCGAAGTCGCCTCCGGCGGCATCACCGTTGAAGGCCAGCGCAAGCTGCACCTCTACTGGCGCCTGACCGAGCCCGCCGAGGGCGACGACATCGCCCGGGCCTGCCGGGCCCGCCACATGATCGCGACCAAGGTGGGCGGCGATCCGGCCTTCCGCTCAGCGCATCAGCCGATCCGGGTGGCGGGATCGGTCCACGCCAAGGGCGGGGTGCGCCGGCTCGTCGAGATCCTGCATCACGATCCCCGCGACTGCGATCTCGGCGAGCTGATCGAGGCCGTCGTCGCCATGCCGCCGATGGAAGGGATTGAGGGGCTCGACTTCAACGCGGCGTCGGATCGCGGGCAGGTCACCGAGCTCTTCGGGCGCAAGGTGCGCGAGGGCGGCCTGGATGGCACGACGCGGTTCGAGGCGCTCTCGCGCATCATCGGCTACTGGATCCGGCGGGTGCGCGAGGGCCATGTCTCCGAGCGCGAGGCCTGGGACGAGATCCAGTCCTACAACGCCGCGCGCATCGAGCCGCCCTGGCCGGAGGACAAGCTCAGGACCGAAGCCGCGCGTCTGTGGAAGCGCGATGCCGCGCGCTACGGGGCCGACGATACCGGCACTGCGGACGATGCTGCCGACGACGGGATGCCCGGCGGCGGTGATGGCGGCGGCGACGGCGCGCTCCGGCCCGTGCGGCTCACCGAGGATGCGTTGGCCGATGCCTTTGCCGAGCGTCATGCCGACAGCTGGCGTTTCGTCGCCGCCTGGGGCCAGTGGCTGACCTGGACCGGTCGGCTCTGGAAACGGGAGGACACGCTCGAGGCCTATGACCGGGCGCGCCGGATCTGTCGCGAGGCGGCGGTGAGCTCGGCCTCGGCGCGTACCCGCGCGAAACTGTCCAGCGCCTCGACGGTGTCGGCCGTCGAACGCCTCGCCCGGGCGGACCGCCGGCATGCTGCCACAACCGACCCCTGGGACCGCGATCCCTGGCTCATCAATACGCCCGTGGACGTGGTCGACCTGCGCACCGGCGCGGGTCAGCCGCACGATCCCGCGCTCTTCATGACCCGCATCGCCGGAGCGTCGGTGAGCGGCGCCTGTCCGACCTGGCTCGGTTTCCTCGAGACCGTCACCGGCGGCGACGCCGAACTCCAGGACTACCTCCAGCGCATGGCGGGCTACTGTCTGACCGGAGTTACCAGCGAGCACGCGCTGTTCTTCCTCTACGGCACCGGCGCCAACGGCAAATCGGTCTTCGCCAACACGCTCGCGGCGATCGCCGAGGACGCGGCCTGGTACTGCTGGCACGCC
>JAGRMO010000121.1 GCA_020441205.1 Maritimibacter sp. | reverse complement strand
GCGATGCGGGTGCCGGGCTCGAAACTGTCTCTGATGCAGGCCAAAGCCGCCGGCGCCGACATCCGCATGGTCTATTCGCCGCTCGACGCGCTCGAACTCGCCCGTCGCAATCCCGACCGCGAAGTCGTGTTCTTCGGCCTCGGCTTCGAGACCACCACTCCCTCCACCGCGCTCGCCATCCAGCAGGCCGCCCGCGAGGGCCTCACCAACTTCAGCCTGTTCTGCAACCACATCACCGTGCCGGAGCCGATCAAGGCCCTGCTCGACGATCCGCATATGGTGCTCGACGGCTTCATCGGCCCGGGCCACGTGTCGATGGTGATCGGCACCCATCCTTACGATTTCATCGCCCGCGACTATGGCAAACCCATCGTCGTCGCCGGTTTCGAGCCGACCGACCTGCTGCAATCCATCCTGATGATCCTCGCCCAGATCGAGGAAGGCCGCGCCGCCGTCGAGAACCAGTACGCCCGGGTGGTGCCCGAACACGGCAACGCCGTGAGCCTCGCCGCCATCGCCGATGTCTACGAGAAACGGCCCTCGTTCGAATGGCGGGGCCTGGGTGAGATCGACGCCTCGGGGCTCAGAATCAGAGACAAATACAGGGCTTTCGATGCCGAGGAGAAGTTCTCCATCGGTTACGCCGGCGTGCGCAAACACGTCCCCGAGGTAGAGGGCACCGCCTGCGGCCAGGTCATGACCGGACGGCTGAAGCCCACGCATTGTCCGCAATTCGGCAAGGGCTGCACGCCCGAGATGCCGCTCGGCGCGCTGATGGTTTCGTCCGAAGGCGCCTGCGCCGCCTATTGGCAATACGGTGGCGCCAGGGGACAGACGAGCGGCGAGGCGGCGGAATAGATGGCTCTGCGCGACGAGAGGGTGACCCTGGCCCACGGCGGCGGCGGCAAGGCGATGCGCGACCTGATCGAAGAGGTCTTCACCGACGTTTTCGTGCCGCCCGGCATGGAAGACCAGGCCCGGCTGGAAACCGCCGCCCTCGCCGAACCCGGCGCGCGGCTCGCCTTCACCACCGACAGTTACGTCGTCACCCCGGTCGAGTTCCCTGGCGGCGACATTGGCAAGATCGCGGTGGCCGGCACGGTCAACGACCTCGCCGTCGGCGGTGCCCGGCCGCTCTGGCTTTCGGCCGCCTTCATCATCGAGGAGGGCACCGAAGTGTCTCTGCTCCGGCGCATTGTCGCGACGATGAAGGCCGAGGCCGATGCCGCCGGCGTGCGCATCGTCACCGGCGATACCAAGGTGGTGGGCCGCGGCCAGGCCGACACGCTGTTCGTCACCACCGCCGGCGTCGGCGTGATCCCGCCCGGGCGCGACATGGCGGCCGCCCGGGTGCGCCCCGGCGATGTCGCCCTCGTCAATGGCGTCCTCGGCGATCACGGCGCGACGATCCTCGCCGCCCGCGGCGATCTCGCGCTCAGCTCGCCGATCCGCTCCGATTGCGCCGCGCTGGGCCACCTGATGGAGGCGGTGCTCGCTGCCGCCCCGGATGCCCGGGCCGCCCGCGACCTCACCCGCGGCGGCCTCGCCTCGGCGCTGAACGAGATCGCCGGCGCCGCCGGTTGCGGCATCGAGATCGAAGAAACCGCGCTGCCCTTGCGCGAAGAGGTGGTCGGCATGTGCGAGATCCTCGGGCTCGACCCGCTCTACCTCGCCAACGAGGGCCGGGTGGTGGTGTTCGTGCCCGAAGCCCAGGCCGAGGCCGCCCTCGCCGCGATGCGCGCCCAGCCGACCGGCACCGGCGCCGCCATCATCGGCCGCGCCACCGAAACCCACCCCGGCCTCGTGCATATGCGCACCGCTTTCGGCGCCGCCCGGATCGTCGACATGCTGGTGGGCGAACAGCTCCCCCGGATCTGCTGAACGGCGCACAGGGCGCCGTTGCAGCCGGACGCGCTTGCGCTCATGCTTCCGCCCGGACCGAACCCAGTGGTGGAGGATGACATGGATCTCGGACTGACCGGCAAGGTGGCCGTGGTAACCGGCGCGAGCAAGGGGATCGGCCTCGGCATCGCCCGGGCCTTCGCCCGCGAGGGCGCGAGCGTGGTGGTCACCGCGCGCACGAAGGAGGCGATCGAGGCCGCCGCCAGCGCGATCCGCGCCGAGTTCGGCACCGAGGTGCGCGCCGTCGCCTCCGACGTCGCCACCGCCGAAGGCTGCCAGGCGGTGATCGACGCCGCCGCCGCACTCGGCGGCGCGAATGTCTTCGTCTCCAACGCCGGCACCGGATCGAACGAGACCGTGGCCGAAGCGACCGACGCGAAATGGCAGCAGTACTGGGATCTCCACGTGATGGCCGCCGTGCGCCTGTCGCGCGGTCTGGCGGACCAGATGGAGGCCAAGGGCGGCGGCGCGATGCTGATGAACGCCTCGATCTGCGCGGTCCAGCCGCTCTGGTACGAGCCGATCTACAACGTCACCAAGGCGGCACTCCTGATGTTCGGCAAGACCCTGTCGACCGAGCTCATCAAGCGGGGCATCCGGGTCAACACCGTGAACCCGGGCCTGATCCGCACGCCCGATTGGGAAAACACCGCGCGCGAACTCGCCGGCGACAAATGGGAGGCCTACCTTCAGGAGGTCGCCGACCAGCACGCCGACATCAAGCGCTTCGGCACGGTCGACGAACTGGCCGATTTCTGCGTCTTCCTGTGCAGCCCGCGCGCCTCCTACAGCGTGGGCTCGGCTTACCACGTCGACGGCGGCATGCTGAAGACCACCTGAGTCGCGGCAAGGCCCATGCGGCGCCTGCCGCGAAGCCCGGCAAGTGCCCGATAATTTTGCCCAACAAACGGGCAGGGTTCGCGGCGCCCGGGATGGGTCAGCGGTCTTGACGGGTTTTCGCTTCGCCGAGCGCCCTTTCTGCGCGACGCTGAACTCGGGCCGGCGCAAGTCGGCTCACGAAACACCCCGGGTTCGCTCTTCTTCTCTTCCGGGTTTGGTTCCACCAGGGCCGTGTGACCGTCCGCTATCCTCCTCCCGGCGGCCTGCCACGCGGCCCTCTCTTTTTCGAGCGAACCCTTGCCGCAAGGCGTCACGGCGTGATGTCGAACACCGCCGCCCGCGCGCCTTCGGTGTAGAGCGCCGCGTAAGCTGCGCTCACCGGCGCCTGCAACTGGGCAGCCAGAGGCTCGGGAAACACCTCGCGCACCGAGAGCAGCGCAGCCACCTTGCCGTCGAGGCCCGCCGCCCCGTCCGACAGCGCCTTCAGCCGCGCCGCCAGCGGATCGCGCACGTCGATCGCGCGGCCAAGCTCGTCGACCCCGCCGACGTAGCGCATCCAGCCCGCGACCGCGAGCATCAGCCCCGGCATCGCCCGCCCCGCGGCGAGCCCGTCCGCCAGAGTGCCGAGCAGGCGCTGCGGCAGCTTCTGACTGCCGTCCATGGCGATCTGCCAGGGCCTGTGCCTGATCGCCGGGTTGGCAAAGCGCGCCCGCAGCGCCTCGGCATAACCGGCGAGCGAGACGCCGGGCGGTGGCGCCAGCGACGGGATGATTTCGGCCCGCCACAGGTACTCCACGAAATCCGCAAACACCGGATCGCCCATGCAATCGGCAATCGTCTCGTGGCTCGCGAGATAGCCGAGATAGGCCAGCGCCGAATGCGTGCCGTTCAGCATCCTGAGTTTCATGTGCTCGTAGGGCGTCACATCCGCCACCAGCTCGGCCCCGACCGCGCCCCAATCGGGCCGGCCGTCCACGAAATCGTCCTCGATCACCCATTGCCGGAACGGCTCGTGGATCACCGGGGCGTCGTCCTGCAGCCCGGTGAGCTCGGCGATATGCGCGATGTCCTCGGGCTTGGTCGCCGGCACGATCCTGTCGACCATGGTCGAGGGAAACCGCCCCTCGGCCGCGATCCAGGCGGCGAGGCCCGGGTCGATCTCGCCCGCGAGCGCCAGCACCACGCCCTTGGCCACCTGCCCGTTATTCGGCAGGTTGTCGCAGGTGAGCACGGTGAAGGGTGCAAGCCCGGCGGCGCGCCGCATCGCCAGCGCCCGCACGATGAACCCGGGCGCAGAGACCGGCATCGGGTTGGCGATGTCGTGTTGGATGTCGGGATGGGCGAGGTTGAGCGCCCCGGTCGCGGGTTCGTGGCAATAGCCCTTCTCGGTCACCGTGAGGCTCACGATCCGCGTCGCCGGATCCGCCATCAGATCGAGCACCGCCTCCGGGTCTTCCCGTGCCACCAGCACGCCGCGCACCACGTCGACCCGGCGCGCGATCTCGCCCCCGGGCCCGAGTTCGAGCGCGATATAGGTGCCGCCCTGCGGCGCGAGCGCGTCGCGCACCCGGGGCGATTGCAGCGAGACGCCGGTGATCCCCCACGCGCCCCCCGAAGCGGCCACGGCCTCGGCGGTGTAAATCGCGCCATGGGCGCGAAAGAACGCGCCGAGCCCGAGATGCACGATGCCCTGCGCCGGCGCGTCCACCACGCGGGTCAGCCTCTCAGCGGGCAAGCCAGCCTCCGTCGACATTGATGATCGCCCCGTGGATATAGCGCGCGGCGGGCGAGCAGAGGAAGGCCGCGGTGCCGGCGATGTCGTCGGGATCGCCCCAGCGCCCGGCCGGGATCCGCTCGAGGATCGCCCGGTTGCGCGCCGCGTCTTCGCGCAGCGCCACGGTGTTGGCGGTGGCGATATAGCCGGGCGCAATGGCGTTCACGTTGATCCCCTGCGCCGCCCATTCGTTGGCGAGCGTCTTGGTCACACCGGCCACGCCATGTTTCGACGCCGTGTAGGAGGCCACCCGAATGCCCCCCTGGAACGACAGGAGCGAAGCGATGTTGACGATGGCGGCGGGCGTGTTGCCCTCGGTGAGCGCCGCCCTGGCGAAGGCCTGCGCGGTGAAGAACAGCGCCTTCAGGTTGACGTCGAGCACATCGTCCCAATCGGCCTCCGACAAGGCCACGCTGTCCTCGCGCCGGATGATGCCGGCGTTGTTGACGAGGATCGAATAGCCTTCGCCGGCGAACACGTCCCGCGCCGCCATCGGGTCGGCGAAATCGAGCACCAGCACCTCGGCCCTGCCGCCGGCCGCTTCGATCCGCTCCACGGTCTCGTCGGCCGACCGCCGCCCGGCGCAGCTCACCCGCGCCCCCTGCGCCGCCAGCGCCACCGCGATCGCCTGGCCGATGCCGGTATTGGCGCCGGTCACCAGCGCCCGGCGGCCTTCGAGCGAGAACGGGCTCACCTGAGCGCTCCGGGCTGGATGAAATCCATGTCGGTGTAATCCACGTTGTCGCCCGCCATCGCCCAGATGAAGCTGTAGCTGCCGATCCCCGCGCCGGCATGGATCGACCATGTCGGGCTCAGCGCCGCCTCCTCGTTGGCAACGACGAGGTGGCGTGTCTCCGTGGGCTCGCCCATCAGATGGATCACCCGCGCTTCCGGCGCCATCCCCCAGTAGAGATAGGCCTCCATCCGCCGGTCGTGCACATGCGGCGGCATCGTGTTCCAGACCGAGCCGTCGAGCAGCTGGGTATAGCCGAGTACGAGCTGGCAGCTCTCCATCACCAGCGGATGGATGAACTGGTAGATCGCCCGCTTGTTCGAGGTCGCGGCCTCGCCCATCTCCACCTTCTTCGCCTCGCCGATGCGAATCAGCCGGTGGGGAAAGGACGCATGCGCCGGCGCCGAGGTGATGTAGAACCGCCCGTCGCCCTCGAAGCTCACCGCCCCCGCGCCCCGGCCAAGGTAGAGTACATCGCCCCGCGCCATCTCCCAGGCCTCGCCGCCCGCGCGCACAAGCCCGGCGCCCCCGATGTTGACCACGCCCATCTCGCGCCGGTCGAGAAAGCTCGGCGTGCGGGTCTCCTCCACCTTGTCGAGCACCAGCCTGCCGCCGGCCGGCACCGCGCCGCCGATCGTCATCCGGTCGTAATGGGTGTAGACCAGCCGTATCTCGCGCTCGGCGAACAGCCCCTGGGCGAGGAAGTGGCGGCGCAGCGTAGCCGTATCCATCGTCTTCGCGTGGTCGGCATGCACGGCATGGCGGGTTTCGACGGTGAGCATGTTCGCCTCCTGTCAGAGAAAATCGTCGCGCCTCGGCGTGAAACTGTCGATGAGTTCGCCGGCCTCGAGACAGACGCAGCCATGCCGCGCGCCCGAGGGGATGACGAAGCCGTCGCCCGGCCCCACCTCGATCTCTTCGCCCGAGACCGAGAACCGGAACCGGCCGGATTTGACATAGGTCGATTGCACATGCGGATGGTCATGCAGTGCGCCCGAGGCCCCCGCCTCGAACCGGACCGACACGACCATGAGCTCGGGCGCATCGGCCAGCACCTGCCTTGTGACGCCCGGATCGGGATGGGTGACGGGGAAGGTCTTGAGCATGGCGTGGGGCCTCCTCAGTGGAACAGCGACGGCAGCCAGAGCGAAAGCTGCGGAATATAGGTCACCAGCGCGAGGGTGAAGACGGCGGCCGCGTAGAACGGCCAGATCGTCCGCACCACTTCCCAGATCGAGACCCGGCCGACGGCGCAGCCGACGAACAGCACCGCCCCCACCGGCGGGGTGCAGAGCCCGATCCCGAGGTTGAGCACGAGGATCACCCCGAACTGCACCGGGTCGACCCCGAAGGCGCTGGCCACCGGCAGAAAGATCGGCGTGGTGATGACGATGAGCGGCGACATGTCCATGAACGTGCCGAGCACGAGGAGGACGACGTTGATGAGCAGCATGATGACGATCGGGTTATCCGACATGCCGCGCAGCATCTCGACCAGCATCGTCGGCACCTTGAGATAGGCCAGCAGCCAGCCGAAGGCCGCGGCCGAGCCGATCACCATCAGCACCATCGCCGTGGTCCGCACCGCCGCCATCGTCGCTTCGACGAAATCTTTCCAGCCGAGCGTGCGATAGACAACGAGGGTGACAAACAGCGCGTAGACCACCGCGATGTTCGAACTTTCCGACGCGGTGAAGATGCCCGAGCGCACGCCGATGAAGATGATGAGCACGAGGATCAGTCCGGGCACCGCGCTGACGAACAGCTTGCCCATCATCCGCCGGCCGGGAAACTCCTCGGTCGGGTAATTGCGTTTGCGCGCGACCAGATAGGCCGCCACCATCAGCGACAGCGCCAGCACGAGGCCCGGGATGATCCCCGCGGTGAACAGATCCGCAATCGAGATCTTCCCGCCGGCACTGATCGAATAGATGATCATGTTGTGCGACGGCGGGATCATCAGCGCGATGATCGAGGCGACCACGGTGATGTTGACGGCGTAATCGGTGCCGTAGCCGCGTTCGCGCATCTGCGGCACCATGAGCCCGCCGACGGCCGAGGCATCGGCTGCGGCCGAACCCGAGACGCCGCCGAACATCACCGAGGCGAGGATGTTCACCTGCCCGAGCCCGCCCTTGAAATGGCCGACGAGGGCGCCGGCGAGCGCCACGAGGCGCCGCGCGATATCGCCCCGCACCATCAGATCGCCCGCGTAGATGAAGAACGGGATCGCCATCAGCGCATAGACCGAAACGCCGGAATTGAGCCGCTGGAACACCACCACGGGCGGCAGGCCGAGGTAGAGCACCGTGGCGAAGGAGGCGGCCCCGAGGCAGAAGGCCACCGGCGTGCCGATCAGCAGAAGCAGCGAGAAGGTGCCGAACAGGATCCAGAGCTCCATCGCGTCACACCTCCGCCCGCTTGGCCCCGGGGCCGCCGTTCGGATCGGCATCGTCGCCGAACCGCGCGGTCGGCAGCCCGGCCGCGCGCCGCGCCAGCCGTTCGAGCGAGAACAGCACGATCAGCACGCCGCCGACCACCAGGGGCAGAAAGTCGAACGCCCCCGAAATGCCGAGCGAGGGCAGGGTGTTGCCGGCGGTCTTGGCCGCGAGCTGCACGCCGAACCAGACCATGCCCACGCCGAAGGCCATCACCACGAGGTCGGAGATCGAAAAGAACACGAGCTTCAGCCGCGCGGGAATGAAATAGAGCACCACGTCGAAGGCGAGGTGATAGCCCTCGCGCACCCCCACCGCGGCGCCAAGGAAGATGAACCAGCCCATGATCATCACGGCACCGGGCTCGGTCCAGGTGACGGAGGAATGCACCACGTAACGCACGATCACCTGCAGGAAGATGACGGCGACCATACCGACCACCATCGCGCCGGCGAGCCACAGCCCGATCTTGCCCAGAAGATTGGTGTAGCGCGCGAGCTTCATCATCATGCGTTGCATGGGTCTTCCCCCCGATAAGACGGCGCGGCGCGCGAGAGGCCTCCCGCGCGCCGCCGGTGTCACAGGATCACTCGGTCGCCTGGATCCGGGCGACCATGTCCTTGAGCTTCTCGTCGGTGACGAATTTCTCGTAGACCGGCACCATCGCCTCGATGAACGGGGTCTTGTCGATATCGGTGATGATCTCGTTGCCGGCCGCACGCACCTTCTCTTCCGAGGCCTTCTCGCGCGCCTGCCACTGTTCGCGCATCAGCGGTACCGATTCCTTCGCCGCGTCGCGGACGATCGCTTGGTCCTCGGGGCTGAGCTTGTCCCACGACATCTTCGACATCACCAGCACCTCGGGCACGATCAGGTGCTCGTCGAGCGTGTAGTAGCCCGCCACCTCGAAATGGCCCGAGCTCTCGTATGACGGCCAGTTGTTCTCGGCCCCGTCGATCGCTCCGGTCTGGATCGAGGAATAGACCTCGCCATAAGGCATCGGCGTCGCCTTCGCGCCGAGCGCGTCGACCATGGCGACGAAGATGTCCGACTGCATCACCCGGAACTTCATCCCCGCGAGGTCTTCCATCGAGGTGATCGGGTGCTGCGAGTTGTAGAACGACCGCGAGCCGCCGTCGTAGAAGGCGAGCCCCACCAGATCATGCGCGGAAAAGGCGTCGAGGATCTCCTGGCCGATCTCGCCGTCCATCACATTGTGCATGTGGTCGACCGAGCGGAAGATATAGGGCAGCGACGGCACCTGGGTTTCCGGGATGATGTTGTTGAACGGTCCAAGCGAGACGCGGTTGAGATCGATCACGCCGAACTGGGTCTGTTCGATCGTG